>JBJTBH010000190.1:0-4325 GCA_046091285.1 Cyanobacteriota bacterium
CCGCACGGCGCCGGAGTCGACCGCCTTTCGTGCCACCCTCCAGACCCCGGAGGAGGGAGGACGTCGTTTTGATCAGTGGTTGCACGACCTCGGCCGTGTGCAGATCCCAACGACTGCCTCGATCGAGCTGACTGGCCAGCAGACCTGAAAGCGCCGGGGAATAGGGCGGGAAGTGCTCGGTGGAGCGGCCGGTGAGAGCTTCTGGCGACAGCAGCCTGCCGCTGGAGCCATACGGCAGGCCCAGGGGTTCGAGCAGCACCAGGTGCTGAAAGGGAAGGGGGCTCATCGGGCGAACTCCTTGATGGCCGACCCGATGTTCCACTTCTCCACCGCCGCCAGCACACGCCCGAGGTCGTGCAACCACTGATCAAAACGACGTCCTCCCTCCTCCGGGGTCTGGAGGGTGGCACGAAAGGCGGTCGACTCCGGCGCCGTGCGGTCCCTTTCCGGCGAGAGGCTGCAGCCGGGGAAGTAGGCCTGCCAGAGGGCCAGGGCGGTGTTCTGGGTGGCGATGGCTGTCGCGCTGGTGGTTGAAGGGGCTCTGGGATTGCTGGCGATCGCCTGCCGACTGCGCAACCAGGCCAGATCGTCGGCGAGGTGACGCCAGTTGGCGCGCTCACCGCCGCGTCCCTCTCGATCGCGGTAATGGCTGCGGATCGGCTCCAGCCAGGACCAGGGACAGGTCCACTCGAGATGGTTGCCGTTGGCATAAAGCAACCGCAAGGCAAAGCGGTTGCGGCCGCGGGCCTTGGCGCTGGCCTCGGCATCGCGGGCATGCTGCAAGGCCTCCCGCTGGGGCACCTTGCTGTCGGCCCAGACCAGGCCCATGGAAACGGTGAGGTTCTCCTGACCGCAGCCCTGCCAGAGGCGGGGAAATTCAGCCAGCCAACGCCAGAGATCGGCTGCTGTCAGATCGCGGCGGCCCGGCAGGGATTCATGCAACGCACCGAACACGTCATCGCCGACGGCATACACCACCAGGGCCTTGTCATTCATCACGGCGGGCACCTGCTGATACAGGTCAGCCGCCCAGGCACGCATGCCGGCACTGAACGACTGCAAGGCTTCCGCTTCCCCGCGCTTGCCTGCCATGGTTTCCAGATGGGCGCCGATCGAATCGCCATCCGCCATGAACCAGATGATCGATTCGCTGGTGTCGTTGTCTGCGGTCGTGAGCATGCTTGTTTTATCAAAATGCTCAGGAATCTGCAGATCCAACTTCTCCGCAATCGGCTTGTAGGTGACCAGCCGCTTCACCAGTTCGTTGAGTGAGAGCTCTTCCTTCTCACCCGCAAAAGCCTGTCCCAGGCTCTGGCGCAGCACCTGCAGGAACTGACGCGCTTCGCTCTGGGCCGCCTGGTGGTCGAGGTGACGAGGGTCGATCACCTGCCCCATCCGCGGCCACACCACCGCCTCCGCCGAGGACAGCGAAGAGCTCTCGCCGGTCCAGTTGGGCACGCTCCAGGCGCGCTGCAGCTTGTTCACCGCCAAGGCCCGGCGGGCCTCGGCGATCGTGGCGCCCTGGCCATGGAACAGCTCCCAGGTGTGCTGGGCGCAGGCCTTCCAGCTGCTGTCCCAGTCGAAGTCCGTCTCGGGCATGACCTTCTCCAGCCACTGGCGGCATACCTGCAGAACACCCTTCCAGGAGGCGAGCAGGGCATCACGGGCATGACCCTTGCGGTAATCGCCGGCGATCACCAGCACGTTGGGAACACCCCGGGAGCCTTGAACCGATGCGGGGCTGATCACCGCCAGGCCGCGCCCGGCAGCGTCATCGGCCAGGGCCTTGGCAAGGTGAGAGAGCAACAGGGAACTGCCGTAGAGATCGCGCAGCTTCCTTGACGCGCGGATGAAGCTCTGCACCGGCGCGAAGGTAACGACTGAGTAGGTCATGCTCAGGTGCTAGCCACGGATTCGAGGGCTGTCAGCACAGGGCAACCAAGCCAGGGAAACAATGCAGAAGCTGCATAGGTCGTCATTTTTCGTTACGCACTGACCTCGTGAGATAGAGGCCAGGAGATAGGGATCCAGGCCATGAAACGAAGAAGAAGCACCCCCAGGAAGAGCGAGAAAATCCAGGCAAGGCCAATGAAGAAAACAAACACGAGCAAGAAAGGATCACATGATGACTTCAAAAGCCACAATGCAATCCCATTCAAAAGACCTGAATGCATCGATCCACGAAGCATCACAACAACATAGGCCGTATCGATCCATCATTTCCGATATCGCTCCAGCAAGCAGCGCAGGCTTTTCAGCACAACACCAGGAACTCTGCCGTCGCCCCAGGAAGCGGCCGGATCAGGATGTAATGGCCGACAAGAGAACCGTCATTCGCACGAGATCCAGGCTGCATGAGGGCTGCGGTGCCACGCTTCAGGCTCAACCCCATTCTTCGCCATGGATTCCAAGGTCAGATTGTCATTACTGCTGAACCTTCTGATCGCCATCATCAATGGCAGCGCAACGCTGGTCGTCCTGCTGATCGCCCCGCTTGGGCTGGCCGGAGTTGTGACCTGCACGGTGATGGTGGCGGTGCTCAGCTTGATCACTGGGCTGATCGGCGATCTGCTGCTCTGGCGGCTGGTGGACATGGATCGGGCCGAGTCATTGGTCGGTCCACCAGCACAGGCTCGTGCATCGATCGTCGGTGCCGCAACAAGGCACGCAGTAAGAACCCTGCTACCGCGGCGACGGATGCGCTGATCAGGAGAGAGCCACAGGACTCATGCGCACGGTGTATCTGTTACGAAATCATGGAAGCGCCGGGCTTGATGGAGAGCAACTGGTGGCTCGCCATCAGGGAGATGAAATCGATCGCGTCAGCCTGCCGCTCATTGATCAGATCATGGTGATGGGAAATGTCCAACTGAGCACCCCTTTGCTCCGGGCCTGCCTGCAGCGGGGTGTCAGCATCGTGTTCGTGGATCGAGCGGGCTGGTGCCAGGGTCGATTACACCCACTGGAGATCGGTTATCGCCACCGTAGTCGCCATCAACAACAACTTGGCGAAGGGGAGCGCCTGGTGGCCTCGCGGCGCCTGATCAGCAGCAAGATTGCCAATGGTCGCGTGTTGCTGTTGCGCCTGAGCCGGCGCCAACGCTCTACTGAACTTGCGGCGGCGATCGAGCGGTTGCGCTGGCTTGGAAACCAGGTGGAACGTGCCCATGACCAGAATCGCCTGCGTGGCCTGGAAGGCAATGCCGCTTCTGAGTATTTCCAAGCCCTGGGAGAGCTCCTGCGTGGGGATGGATTTCCCTTCCTTGGTCGTCATCGCCGTCCACCGACGACGGCCTTTGACGCCCTCTGCGGCTTCGGCTATTCCGTCCTCTGGAACGCCATGCTGACGAGGGTCGAACTTCAGGGCCTTGATCCTTACGAAGGCGTTCTCCATGCAGGATCAGCCCGCCATGCCGCGCTTGTCTCCGACCTGATCGAACCGTTCCGAACGCTGCTGGTGGATCCTTTCAATGTCTGGTTGATCCGAACGAAGCGCCTTCGGGTGGATCGAGATTTTGAAGCGCGTGATGGTGGAATCTTTCTGGCAGACGACGGAAGAAGACTCTGGCTGAAGGCCTGGAGTCATTACATGCGTGAAGTCGTCACATTGAAGCAGGAAGAACGTGGACCTCGCTGGGAACTGCTGGATCAGACAGTTCGATCCTTTGTTCGTTTTCTCTACGATCCATCCAGTGGCCTGGTTCTACCGGTGCGACGATGAGCAGTCAACGCCAACAGCTCTGGATCGTGGCCTATGACACCCCGAGCTCGCGCCGACGACGGAAACTTGCCACATTGCTTGAAGGATACGGACAGCGTGTTCAGTGGAGCGTCTTTGAATGCGACCTTGAAGCCAATCAATTCAAGCAGTTACATCAACGACTGTGCCGCCTGGTGGCACCAGAGGAAGACAGTGTGCGCCTGTGGCCGATCACAGAACGTAGCCGCACACAGATGATTCATGTGGGACGGACAATCATCCGAACCGAATGGCAGGACAGGCTGATCTGAGCGCGCAGCCCCAGCACGGGGGCAAAACCCCTTCGCATCGTCAACCTGCGCGCAAGCCTGCGGCAGCCTGGAATTCAGACTTTTCCACAAGCTCGAGCCGTCTTCATCGGGTGGCAGAATGGCCCTGCGCGCCAACGGGACTCCAACCCCCGGTGCAGCAAAGGCCTTCAAGGCCAAGGTCACCACTCGCTGGTGACACCACTTGAGTGGAAACTTCCCAGTTAAGACGCTGAGCAAATGTCAGTAGAAAAAAGGTCACCACTCGCTGGTGACACCACTTGAGTGGAAACGATGGACCTAGTTGATATACGACG
>JBJTBH010000191.1:0-2749 GCA_046091285.1 Cyanobacteriota bacterium
CTCACATTGCTCCTCGGCGCCGTAGAGCCGCTGGAACTCAGGCAGGGAGAGGCCTTTCTGGAACTGGATCGCACTGCGGGCCATGTCCGTACTGGTAGCTATGTACTACTCTAAGGCCCCAGGGCGGCCACCGCGGAGTGATCTGGGTAATCAAGTGTCGTCATAAAACAAGAGCAGAAGTGGAACAAAAGCGGCGCAGCGCGACCGGCGAACGACGAACCACCGGAAGATGACCCGACGTTCCGCCTCCGCGATGTCCCGCCACAATGGATCATCCTGCAACCCCCTGCCGGCACCCCATCAGGAATCAGGCGGCGAAGTGATCGAACTGCTGCCCCCCGGCAGCTTTGTGAGGCTCAGGAATCATCCCGATGACCTACCCCCGTTTCAGGTGATCCGCTGCCATGGCGGTCGCTGCTGGGTGCGCCAGCAGAGCTGGGGACGCCAGCTGCACTGGGAGGTGGCGCACCGGCAGTTGCGACGGGCGGCCTGACCACCGCCCCATACATTGGTGGAGCTGTTGCCACGCGCTGGCCTTGATCGAGCGTTACACCCTGCCCGAGATGGGCGCCATCTGGAGCGAAGAGGCCAAGTTCCAGAGCTGGCTGGATGTGGAGATCGCCGCCACTGAAGCGAACAGCGAGCTGGGCCGCGTGCCCGCCGAAGCCGTGGCCACGATCCGGGACAAGGCTCGCTTCAGCGTCGAGCGCATCCTCGAGATCGAAGCCGAAGTCCGGCACGACGTGATCGCCTTTCTCACCAACGTCAACGAACACGTGGGTGATGCCGGCCGTCACATCCACGTCGGCATGACCAGTTCCGATGTGCTCGACACCGGTCTTGCCCTGCAGATGAAGGCCTCCGTGCGCCTGCTGCGCCAGGAACTCGACCAGCTGACGGAAGCCCTCCGGCAGCTGGCCCGGGAGCACAAGGGCACCGTGATGATCGGCCGCTCCCATGCCATCCACGGCGAACCGATCACCTTCGGGTTCAAGGTGGCGGGTTGGCTGGCGGAAGCGGAGCGCAACCGCGAGCGGCTGGAACGGCTGGAAACGGCGGTCAGCGTCGGTCAGATCTCCGGGGCGATGGGCACGTACGCCAACACTGATCCGCAGGTGGAGGCGATCGCCTGCGCCAGGCTCGGCCTGGTGCCCGACACCGCCAGCACCCAGGTGATCGCCCGCGATCGCCACGCCGACTACGTGCAGACCCTGGCCCTGGTGGGCGCGGCCCTGGAGCGCTTCTCCACCGAGATCCGCAACCTCCAACGCACCGATGTGCTCGAGGTGGAGGAGAACTTCGCCAAAGGCCAGAAGGGCAGCTCCGCCATGCCTCACAAACGCAACCCGATCCGCAGCGAACGGATCAGCGGCCTGGCCCGCGTCCTGCGCAGCTATGTGGTGGCGGCCCTGGAGAACTGTGCTCTGTGGCATGAGCGCGACATCAGCCACAGCTCCGTGGAACGGATGATGCTGCCGGACTGTTCCGCCACCCTGCACTTCATGCTGCGGGAGATGACGGACGTGGTGAAGGGCCTGGGTGTGTACCCCGACAACATGGCCCGCAACATGAATGTCAACGGCGGCGTGGTCTTCAGCCAGCGGGTGCTGCTGGCCCTGGTGGAAGCCGGGATCAGCCGTGAGGAGGCCTATCGGATCGTTCAGCGCAACGCCCACAGCGCCTGGAACACCGACGGGGGCAACTTCCGCGCCAACCTGGAAGCTGACGATGCCGTCACCGCACAGCTGAGCGCCGACCAGCTCTCTGACTGCTTCTCCACCGATCTGCACCAGGCCAACCTGGACGTCATCTGGCAGCGGCTGGGCCTCTGAAGGCTTCCAGGCACGCCCCCGGCCTTTCACGGCGCGTCATGGGCGGCGCCTGTACAAGCCGGTGAGCTGGGCCACAGCCAGCTGATGCCCCTGCATCGCTGGTCTGAGCCGAGCCAGCGTCACCGCCGGCTCCAGCGACAGGCTGCCATCGAGGGCATAGAGGCTGAACACATAACGATGCATCGGCCCCGGTGGTGGCTCCGGGCCCTGGTATCCAATGCGGTGCGCTTCCCTGACGCCCCAGCAGCCACCATGGCGGGCGCCGTTGGCCAGCTGCGGAGAGCGATCGAGGCCGGAAGGCAGCGCCTGCAGATCCGCCGGGATGTTGAACAGCACCCAGTGCACCCAGGTCCCCGCGGGGGCGTCAGGGTCCTCCATCACGAGCGCGAAACTGCCGGTGCCTGCGGGTGCGCCGCCCCAGCGCAGCGGCGGCGAAAGATCCAGGCCATCGGCGGTATGAATCGCCGGGATCAGGGCGCCATCGGCAAAGGCCGGCGACTCCAGATGAAAACGACCGTTGCGGCTCGACATGCCAGGGGGTTGGGGCTCGAGGACGGACAGAAACGCCACCACCGCCAGCGTGCCGATCGTGATGGTCACCGCCCCCTGAAGGCCGCAGCTCCGCCGCACGGGGGCAGCGGATCACCATCAGAACCATCCAGGCCCGTGGCGGCGGTTAGATGTGTTTTCTCACCAGGTCATTCAGCGAGCAGCAGCCGCTGGAGGGACTGCTGAGGGCTGAGGCCACCGAGGCCCATGTGGCACCTGCGGCCGCCATAGAGCCCCAGATAGCGAGGCAGCCAGTGATTCCGTTCCTCTGATGTCTGGAACGGCATGGCGTAGGCCCACTCGCCCAGCAGGGTTTTGATGAACCGCTCGGCCTTGCCGTTGGTTCTGGGGGTGTACGGCCTGGTGCG
>JBJTBH010000192.1:0-5052 GCA_046091285.1 Cyanobacteriota bacterium
GCCCCACGGCTGCCGTTGGCATGGGTCGTCTTCGGGATGGTCTCGGGCGGCTGGCTCTGGAGCCGCCAGCGCCGCTGACGCGCCACAGTGGATCGACCACCTCCGCTCCAGCCTCCCCGCCATGGTCACCGGCAGCGACGCCCTTGATCGCATCGTCAAGCGCCTGGCGGAGACCACCGACCCCAGGCGCCGCTACGAGTACGTCCTCTGGCTCGCGAAGAAGCTGCAACCGCTGCCCGAGGACTTCCGTCAGGAGGCCTTCAAGGTGCGCGGCTGCGTCTCCCAGGTGTACGTGGTCGGTCAGCTGCGCGATGGCGTGCTGCACTGGCAGGGGGGTTCCGATGCCCAGATCACCAAGGGGCTCCTGGCCCTGCTGATCGAAGGACTGGAGGGCCTGACCCCCGAGGGGGTGATGGCTCTGGATCCGACCTTCATCGCCGCCACGGGCCTGCAGGCCAGCCTCACCCCCTCAAGGGCCAATGGCTTCCTCAACATCCTGCGCATGATGCAGGCCCAGGCGGCGGCCCTGCAGAGCCCAGCCTGAATGCATCGCCGCCGCCCTGAACGGACCGGGCGATTTCTAGGATCGGCGGTTTCGCGGCGCAGCTCGGCATGACCATCGGGATCGGCTTACTCGGTCTGGGCACGGTGGGAGCCGGGGTGGCCGGCATCCTGGCCACCCCGGAAGGGCGCCATCCCCTGGTGGCGGACCTCACCATCCGGCGGGTGGCGGTGCGGGACCTGGGACGCCCCAGGCCGCTCGAACTGGATCCGGCCCTGCTCACCACCGATGCGGAAGCGGTGGTTGATGACCCGGCGGTGGATCTGGTGGTGGAGGTGATGGGCGGGCTGGAGCCGGCCCGCAGCCTGATCCTGCGGGCGATTCAGGCCGGCAAGCCGGTGGTCACCGCCAACAAGGGCGTGATCGCCCGCTACGGCGAGGAAATTGCCGCCGCCGCCGCCGCCAGGGGGGTCTACGTGCTGATCGAGGCCGCCGTCGGCGGTGGGATCCCGATCATCGAACCGCTGAAACAATCCCTCGGCAGCAACCGGATCCAGCGGGTGAGCGGCATCATCAACGGCACCACCAACTACATCCTCAGCCGGATGGCCGAGGAGGGGGCGGCCTACGGCGACGTGCTGGCCGATGCCCAGCGCCTCGGGTATGCCGAAGCCGATCCTGCCGCTGATGTCGAGGGCGGGGATGCGGCCGACAAGATCGCGATCCTGGCGGGTCTGGCCTATGGCGGGGCGATCGAGCGCTCGCAGATCCCCACCGAAGGCATCCACCGCCTCGAGGCCCGTGATGTCGACTACGCGGCCCAGCTGGGCTTCGTGGTCAAGCTTCTGGCCGTCGCCCAGCACGTCGGCACCGCCGCCGACGGCCACGCCGAGCTCGATGTGAGCGTCAACCCGACCCTGGTGCCGCGGGACCACCCTCTGGCGGGGGTGAACGGGGTGAACAACGCCATCCTGGTGGAAGGCGATCCGGTGGGCCGGGTGATGTTCTACGGAC
This sequence comes from Cyanobacteriota bacterium, assembly GCA_046091285.1. Lineage (GTDB taxonomy): Bacteria > Cyanobacteriota > Cyanobacteriia > PCC-6307 > Cyanobiaceae > CAIXOZ01. The sequence continues at coordinate 1,517 of JBJTBH010000192.1, forward strand.
CGGGGGCCGGAGCCGGGCCGACCGCCTCCGCCGTGGTGGCTGACATCCTCAACATCGCCGGCATCCGTGCTGCCACCGACGGCATCACCGACGGCGACACCCCGCGCCTGGATCCGCTGCTGGCGGCCAGTCGCTGGCGCCCCTGCCGCCTGGCCGCCGCCGGCGCCACGGTGAAGCGCAATTACGTGCGGCTGCAGACCCATGACGAAGCGGGCGTGATCGGCAAGATCGGCAGCTGCTTCGGAGCGGAGGCGATCTCGATCCGTTCGATCGTTCAGTTCGAGGGCCAGGACGGGCAGGCCGAGATCGTGGTGATCACCCATGAGGTGCCGGAAGACCGCTTCCGCGCCGCCCTGTGCGCCATCGCTGCCCTCCCGGAGGTGAAGACGATCGCCGCGACGCTGCGCACCCTCTGAGGACCGGACCGGACGCGTTGGCCCTCCTGTGTGGGCTTGCGGACATCCGCCTGTGAAACCGTGGCGGATGTGCCTATGACTCAGGCAGAGTGAAGGAAATCTAAAGAGATTGATCCGGCAGCCCCGGAAGACGGGCCACCACCCTCCTTCACTCCGCTCCAATCCAGCCCGGATGCCGCCAGGCGCACCTTCGGGGCCCTTCCCAGAAGAGCTCCCCATCCCCTGGCCCCATCTCTCAGGCACTCCGCAACGGGACCTTCCCCAGCATGGCCACCAGTACAACCAGCCCCACGACCAGCCCGACAACCGACGCGCCAGGCAACGGCCACGCGATAGGCCACAGCAATGCGATCGCTCACAGCAACGCGATGCACAGCGGCTCCACCGACAGCGACGACACCGCCTCCAGCCGCGAACTCTCCAGCAGCTCCCCCGTGAATCTCCACCAGGGCGACACGATCCGTCTTCCCGATGACGGCAGCATCCGCCTGCCCCAGACCTCCCAGAGCGAAGGCAGTCTTTATCAGGTGATCGCCCTTGATGCGGGCCACGACCGCTGCTGGATTCGCAGCTGGCCCCTGACCCGCCAGGGCTCTCCGGTGTTTGAAATTTCCCTGCAGCAGGCCCAGCGTCACGGCGCCCACCGCCCGGTGCTGCAACGCCAGAGCCCTTGAATGGAGGGCCTGGAGCCGCCAGCGCTCCCCTGAGCCCCCCCAGCCTGCTTTGGCCCCTGTGCCTGCTTATGGCCGTCTGACGCCCTGGCCCCTGGCGTTGATGACGGCCGTTCTGCTGCTTGGGCTGGCGTCCTGCCAGTCCACCCGGCCGCCGGGGCGCTTGATCGTGGCCAGCCGCCATCGCATCGATTCGGTGGATCCAGCGGCCGGCACGACGGTCGGTGCCCTGCAACTGCTCAGTGCCCTCGGGGATCCGCTTTATGCGATCACCGCTGAGGGCCGCCTGGAACCCCGGCTGGCCCAGGCCCTGCCCGCGGTGAGCGCCGATGGCCTGCGGGCCCGCATCCGCCTCAGGCCCGGCGTGACCTTCCAGGACGGCACCGCCTTCGATGCCGAGGCGATGGCCTTCAGCCTGCGCCGTTTCCTGGCGATCGGCAAACTCAGCTATCTGCTCGGGGATCGGGTCAAGGGGGTGCGGGTGATCGCGCCGCTGACCCTGGAGCTCGAGCTCAGGCGTCCCTACAGCCCCCTGCCGCGCCTGTTGAGTGCCATCAGCCTGACGCCGGTCTCGCCGACGGCCTATCGCCAGCATCAGCACCGTTATCTCAACGATCGTTTCATCGGCACCGGGCCCTATCGGCTGACCCTGTTCAACACCCAGCAGCAACGCCTGGAGCCGTTCCGGGGCTACTGGGGGCGCCCGCCTGCCAACCGCGGTCTGGAGCTGGTGAACCTCAGCAACTCCACCGCCCTTTATGGGGCGATGCAAAGCGGCGAGGTGGATGTGCTGCTCTCTACCAGCCTCGAAAATGACCAGCAGATGGCTCTGCATCGCCAGGCGGCAGCCGGTCGTCTGCGGGAAGGGGTGGGTCCGGCCCTGGAGATCGGCTACCTGAGCCTGCTCACGAGCCATCCGCCCCTCGACGATCCACGGCTGCGGCGCGCCCTGGCCCTCAGCCTCGATCGCCGGCTGATCCAGACCCGCGTCAGCGAAGGGCTGCGCCCCTCCCTGCGGACCGTGGTGCCGACGATGCTGCCGGGTTCAGCCCCCGCCAGCTGGCCGACCTTCAACCCCAGGGCGGCCCGCTCCCTGTTCCGTCAGGCCGGCTATTGCCGCGGCCGCATCCTGACCCTGCCCTTCACCTTCCGCTCCAACATCCCCAGCGATCGCCTGTTCGCCCTCACCTGGCAGGCCCAGCTGCAGCGGGATCTCTCCGACTGCGTGGCCCTGCAGGTGACGGGAATGGAAGCCACCACCGCCTACCGACAGCTCGGTGATGGTGCATTCACGATGATCCTCCTCGACTGGATCGCCGATTTCCCCGACGCCGACAACTACCTGATGCCCCTGCTCAGCTGTGAGCAGAGTCGCGGCCAGCGCTGTCTGCGGGGGGCCAGTGCCGCCAGCGGCAGCTTCTGGAGTGAACCGGGTCTGGAGGAGAGCCTCAGGCGCAGCGCCAGGCTCCGGGGCGCAGCCCGCCACCAGCTGTTGGAGGCCCTGCAGCGACGCACGGCAGCGGCGGTTCCCTACCTGCCGGTCTGGGGCGTGGCTCCACGGGCCTGGGCCCGTCCGGGACTGCGCACGCCGCGGTTTGATGGCTCAGGCCGGGTGCTGCTGATGGACCTGGCGGAAACGAACGCACCGCCTCTGACGATCGGAGATCCGCGATGAGTCGCCGCCGCGAGCTGCTGACCTACACCGCTGGCCGGCTGGCCCTGGTGCCGGTGATGCTCTGGTTGATCGCCAGCCTGGTGTTTCTGCTGCTCCGGGTCGCGCCAGGGGATCCGATCGATGCCCTGCTCGGCACCCGGGCTTCGGCTGCGGCACGGGAAGCGCTCAGGGCCCAGCTGGGCCTGAACCAGCCGCTCATCACCCAGTACGGCCGCTACCTGATCGATCTGCTGCACGGCCAGCTGGGGCAATCGCTCACCAACCAGGACTCGGTGGCCGGGATCATCGGTCGCAGTCTTCCGGCCAGCCTGGAGCTGGGGATCTGCGCCCTGCTGCTCGCCGCCGTGCTCGGGCTGGCGGTGGGCTTCAGTGGCATCGCCCGGCCGGAGGGCCGGCTGGACCTGGCCGGGCGTCTGTTCGGCATCGGCACCTATGCCCTGCCACCCTTCTGGGCGGCGATGCTGGTGCAGCTGGTGTTCGCCGTCTGGCTGGGCTGGTTGCCGGTGGGAGGCCGCTTTCCACCCACGCTGCAGCCGCCGACGGGAACGGGTTTCGACCTGCTCGACAGCCTGAGGGCCGGCGACCTCAGCCAGCTGCTCGGAAGCCTGCGGCACCTGCTGCTGCCCGCCGCCACGCTCGGCCTGCTGATGAGCGGCATCTTCGCCAATGCCCTGCGCCTCAACCTGCGCCGGGCCCTGGCCTCCGATTACGTGGAAGCGGCCCGCAGCCGCGGCCTGAGCGAGCGACGGCTGGTGCTGCGCCATGCCCTGCCGA
>JBJTBH010000193.1:0-3567 GCA_046091285.1 Cyanobacteriota bacterium
GCAGCGGATGGCTGGCCGGGATCCGCTCCTCGATCGACACGTAGGAGAACAGGGAGCCGTTGCGCTCCCGGTGGCCTCGCATCTGGGCTGGGCAGTTGGCCCATTTTCGCAGAGAAGGCCGGGTTTTTCAGCAAACCCTTAGGCGAAGACCTGGGAGATCTGCTGCTGGAGGTGCTCCCCCCTGATGGCAGCACCATTGGCAATCTGTCCGCACGGGAGGCGCTGAGTCGGGCAGCGGAGCGGCAGATCAGCGAGGAAGAGTACGAGGCGGTGAAGGACAAGGCGCTCACCCTCGCGCTGGTGGTGAAGGGTCGTGGTCGTGGTGGATCGATCGGTCTGGCAGAGGGCATCGAGGGTGGCAGTCGCTACGAAGCCCCCTCAGCGCCAGCAGCCGGCAACGGGCGAGGGCGGGCGAAGAAGGACGCAGCCGCCAAGGATTTCAAGGCCGTGCTCTGGGCGAGTGCCGACAAACTTCGTGCCCAGATGGATGCGGCGGAATACAAGCATCTGGTGTTGGGTCTGATCTTTCTGAAATACATCTCCGACACCTTTGCCGAACATCGAACGAAGGTGCGGGCGATGGTCAGCTCCCCTGACTCTGACTTCTACCTCGGCGATGACCCTGCCGATCACGACGCAGCCCTGGAGGATCGTGACTACTACACCCAGGAGAATGTGTTCTGGGTGCCTGCTGAGGCCCGCTGGGAATCGCTGCGGGCACGGGCCAAGCAACCTGATATCGGGCAACGGATTGATCGGGCGTTGGTTGCCATCGAGAACGAGAACCCGATCCTGCGGGGCAAGCTGGATCAGCGGTTTGGCGCTGCCCAACTGGAACCAGGGCGTCTGGGTGAACTGGTGGATCTGATCTCCACAATTGGCTTTGCTGACGAGCACAGGTCAGGTGATGTGCTGGGGGAGGTCTACGAATACTTTCTCGGTCAGTTCGCCAGCACCGAAGGCAAGAAGGGCGGGCAGTTTTATACGCCGGCTCATGTCGTCAAAACGCTGGTTGCTGTGCTGGCACCGCACAAAGGTCGGATCTATGACCCCTGCTGTGGATCAGGGGGAATGTTCGTTCAGAGCGAGAAGTTCATCCAGGCACACGGGGGCAAGCGTGATGACGCTTCGATCTATGGGCAGGAGAGCAACCCCACCACCTGGCGCCTGGCCGCGATGAACCTGGCGATCCGTGGATTTGCTGCGGATCTGGGGCAGGAACCTGCCGACACCTTCGACCGTGATCAGTTCCCCGATCAGAAGTTCGACTATATCCTCGCTAATCCACCATTCAATATTTCCGATTGGGGCGGGGAGAAATACGAGAGTGATCCACGCTGGGTGTATGGCAGGCCACCTGTGGGTAATGCGAACTATGCGTGGTTGCAACACATGCTCTGGAAACTGCGCCCGGGTGGGGAAGCGGGCGTGGTGCTGGCGAATGGATCGATGAGTTCCAACCAGAGCGGTGAGGGGCAGATCCGTGAAGCGATGGTGCGGGGTGATGTGGTGGAGGTGATGGTGGCACTGCCTGGGCAACTGTTTCTCAACACGCAGATTCCTGTCTGCCTGTGGTTCCTGACGAATGACAAGACCCAACGGGGGCGTGATCGGCGCAGCGAAACACTGTTCATTGATGCCCGCCAGCTGGGCACGATGAAGACCAGGGTGGAGCGGGTGCTCACCGACGAGGAGATTGAGAAAATCGCTGGCACCGTTCACGCCTGGCGCAGCGATGGCGAAGAGGGATACGCGGATATCGCTGGACTCTGCTATAGCGCCAGGTTGGAGGAGATTGAGAAGAATGGTTTTGTGCTCACGCCTGGTCGTTATGTGGGTGCAGCGGATCAGGAGGAGGACGATGAACCCTTTGATCAGAAGATGAAGCGCCTCACGGCGTTGCTCAGGCAGCAGCAGGACGAGGGGACCAGGCTGGATGCGGCGATTGCCCGTAATCTGGCGATGTTGGGGTTTGGTTCTTCAGATGAGCTTTCCAGCTAAGAAACCATGCCGATGAAGGTAGCCCAGATCCTGGAGCTTCTCCGCCAAGACGGGTGGTTTGAGGTAGCCCAACGGGGAAGCCACCGCCAGTTCAAACACCCCAGCAAGCCAGGACGAGTCACCGTTGCTGGCAAACCCAGCAGCGACCTTGCGATCGGTACCCAGATGAGTATTCTGAAACAAGCAGGGCTCAGCAAGCCCAACACACCTTGAACGATTCATCATGAAATACGCCGTTGTGATTGAAAAGGCCGTCAACAATTATTCCGCCTTTGTGCCCGACCTGCCAGGCTGCGTGGCGACTGGAGATTCCATCGCCGAAGTGGAGACCGAGATCAGCGCAGCGATTCGGTTCCATCTCGACGGCCTTCGGGAGGACGGCGTACCGATTCCCAGCCCCAGCTGCCAGGTTCATTATGTCGAGGCCGCATGAGTGTGATGAAGCAATGATCCGGCCGCCCCTGGAGCCCTCAGAGCTGGAGCTGGTGCGCTCGGTGTTGCGCCAGCATCCGGAAATCGAGAGCGCCACCCTGTTCGGCTCCCGTGCCAAGGGCACCCACACCCCCCGCTCCGATGTAGACCTGGCCCTGGCCGGGCCGCTGGGAGCCCTGGGAGCCGCAGCGATTGCCGCCGAACTGGAGGAGCTGCCCCTCCCCTACCGCTTTGATGTGCACGCCCTCGCGGCCATCACCCACGCACCGCTGTTGGAGCACATTCAGCGGGTGGGGATGGTGATTTATCCGGAGTCGGGAGGATAAGGCTGGCTCTATAGTAACGGGACCAAAGCCTGGATGCCGCCTTGATCGAAGCCTGCCGTTGGCAAAACTTCGGCCCTCTAGTCGATCTCAGCTGGGATGAGCTGGGTCCGATCAATCTTGTGATCGGTGCCAATGGTTGCGGCAAGACCTTTGTGCTCAAGAGTCTGTATGTCGCCATGCGAACGCTGGAGCTGCATGGCCGCGGACAGGAACAACGCACAGCATCCCAGATACTAGCGGAGAAATTGTATTGGACTTTTCAACCTGAGCATATTGGTGACCTGGTGAGCAAAGGCAGCCAGGATCCCCTGAGCTTCGAAGCTCGAATTGATAGTGATCGCTTTTCCTACAGCTTTGGATCCAGCACCAGGCGCCAGATTCAGGCTCCTGAAACCACCAACACCCCCCGGGACAGCAATTCGATCTTCCTGCCAGCCAAGGAGGTTTTATCACTGCATCATTTAATTCTGCAGTCAAGACAACGGGATCAGCTCTTCGGATTTGACGACACCTATTACGATCTTGCCCTCGCTCTTCGGCACGGTACCAAACAGGGAAAAAACTTTTCTGCATTTAGCAAGTCTCGCGAGCAGCTCGAGGCACTGCTCAAAGGCAAGGTTATTTATGAGGAAGATTCTGGGAAATGGTTCTATAAAAAAGGCAATCAGCAGGGCTCATTAGAAGTCAAGCAGAGCTCAATGCCTGAGCCGGTTCTCGCCAGCCCAGCAGTGCCAGTAAGCCTGGGATGTCATGGGCCAGAGCGGCCAAGCCCTCGGTGATCGACCAGAAGCCATCCAGACGCAGGGCA
>JBJTBH010000194.1:0-11033 GCA_046091285.1 Cyanobacteriota bacterium
CAACGAGGCCAGCAACAGTTGCTCGGGCGGCACCGATGGCCGGCCTTCTGCGGCGTAGAGCTTGCAGAAGGTGGGATTGAGGCGATCGAGAGCCTGATCCGCCAGCTTGCGGATCCGCCGCAGCGGATGGCTGGCCGGGATCCGCTCCTCGATCGACACGTAGGAGAACAGGGAGCCGTTGCGCTCCCGGTGGCCTCGCATCTGGGCTGGGCAGTTGGCCCATTTTCGCAGAGAAGGCCGGGTTTTTCAGCAAACCCCTAATGAGCCCTGGGGCTCACCCGGGTCGGGCCCCCATCTCCACGACTGACGACCATCAGGTCATCGTCCAGTGTTGTGCGCATCGTCCCCTGGGACGCGGCGGGTACTGAGCTGTCGTGAGCGTTGGGGTCAGGTCTGTTTCTGATCGCCTCCGCTTGCAGTTCTGTGCCTTGTCTGCCGTGGCTGTTGCCTCCTCGTCCCGATCCAGCCGATCCGCCGCTGCCAGGCTCTCCCCCGAGGAGACGCTGGTGGCCGCCCTGATCACCCTGATGGAGGCGGGCACCACTCCCTGGCGACGCGACTGGGAGTCCTCCACCAGCGACCATCACGTCAATCTGTTGTCAGGTCGCCCGTATCGCGGTGCCAATCCGGTTCTGCTCACCCTCGGGTTGCATCTGCGGGAATCCTCGCTTCCCTACTGGTGCGGCTTCGCGGAGGCCAGGGCCCAGGGGCTGGTTCCGCGCAAGGGCAGCAAGGCGGTCCATGTGCTCCGGCCCCAGGTGCATGGGGGCGCTGATAACGACCCCGCAGCAGCCGAGCCCTGGAGCGGAACAGCACACCAGGGTGGTGGCGATCAGGATCGGCCGGTGGAACCGGTCGGCCGCCGCTGGATCAGTTATCGGCCGGTGGCGCTCTTCAATGCCGTCGATCTGGAGGGCGAAGCCCTTGATGGTCTGATTCAGAAGCGGCGGCAGGCGGCGGGGATGACCCGGCGCCCGGAGCCGGAACGGCTGGCGGCAGCGGAGGCGGCGCTCAGCAGCTGGCCCGTTCCGGTGCGCTTCGGTGGAGATCGGGCCTGTTATCGGCCGATGTCCGATCGGATTGAGCTTCCTGATCGGGCCTCCTTCAGCACGGCACCGGCTCTTTATGCCACCTGGGCCCATGAAGCGATCCATTCGACGGGCCACAGCACCAGGCTGGCCCGTGATCTTTCCGGTGGCTTCGGGGAGGGCGGCGATGGCGGTCGGGCCTATGCGCGGGAGGAGCTTGTGGCCGAGCTGGGAGCGGTGCTGCTTGGTGATCGCCTGGAGATCGGCAGTGCGATGACGAATCACGCCGCCTATCTCAGCCACTGGGTGGCCCTGCTGCGTGAATCGCCGCGGGTGCTGCTGCAGGTGCTCGCCGATGCCCGCCGGGCGGCCGATCTGATTGCCCCCGAACCGCCGCTCGCCACCTCAGAACCAGCCGGCCAGGACGGTCTTCCCTGCGGCAATCCTGAGTGAGTCGGTCTGGCATCGGGCGGATTCAGTAGAGCCATTCCGCCGCTGGGGTGGCCTTGGCCGAGGCCTGAAAGCTGCCGCCGTTGCGGGTGTCGAGGTGGATGAAGCCCTTGTTGCGGCCATCGCCGAGGCCGCCGCTCCAGCGATGGCGGATCCATTGGTAGAAGTCTTCCAGGTCGCGGCCCACGGGATACACATCCATCGCCTCGCCGGTGATGTGCCGTGATCCGCTCACGCCACCCACCTGGCTGTTGATCGGCTCCGGGCGGTAGAAGCTGGTCACCCCAAGCGCCGACCCCCAGGCTTCACGGATCAGGCGATGCTGCTCAGCGGTGGCCAGCAGACGCTTCTCATCGGCGGAACCAACCCCGGGACGCCGGCGTATATCCCACTGCACCACCTCTCCCACCGAGAGATAGGGATGGATCAGTTGATTGAAGTCTCCCCAGTTCACGGCCTGGCCCGCCGCTGGCGGTTGGATGTTCGCCTGCGGCACCGTGCTCGTCGGGGCTGAATGGGCTTCGGTGCTGCCGTCGGGACGGCGCCAGTGGGCGGCCCAGAGATCCCAGCTGCCGGCTCCGGCGGCCAGATCCACCGACGCATGGCCATCCGCCGGCAGCTCCCGCTGGGCCAGAACGCCGTAGCGGCTGCCTGCACGAACCGCCACCTTGCGATCCTTCGCCAGGCTGTCCGCCTGCACCGGCGCCTTCTTCAGCCAGGTGTCCTGAACAGCTTCAAGCGTGAACAGGGGAACGTCCATGACACGTGGTGGTCGCAGGCTTCAACCGTAGTTAGCACGCCTGAAGCGACAAGCTGCCGCCGGTTGGGCCTGCCGATGGGAGCCGCCGCCTCACTCCAGCCGGGTGCTGACCCCGAAGCCGATCAACCAGCGATTGACCCGCTCGCGGTCGCGGCGGGGCACTTCCACGATCAGTTGCCCGAGTTCCCGGGCCGCCAGCCGTCGCACCGTGCGCACATCTACGTGCCAGAGGGCCTCCGCTTCGCGAATCAATCGGGCCCAGGTGCGAGCGGCCTGCCAACGAAGCAGTTTGTGGCTGGGATGGCTGGTAACGGATCTCCTGTGCAGGTCTCCAGCTTCAGAATGGAGAGCGGCAGCACCGGCTGGTGTGCTTTGAGGTCAGGAGCGCCTGTTTCTTTAGATGGCCGTCCCCGGAGCTCTGGCTGCAACCAGGCCAGCCCTTGATCAGGCCACCGCGTCGGCGGCAGCGGAGCCCTCGCGTTCCACCGGGATCACCGCAAACGCGAGTGTGGCCGCTTCGCTGTCGGACAGCCTGCGGCTCCAGGCCCCCGGCACCGGTTGGTTCCAGCGGAAACCTGCATCCTTGGCCAGCTGACGTTCGCCGTAGGCGACGACGGCGCGATAGAGGCGCCGGGGTTCGATCGCCTGCTGGAGCAGCAGGTCAAGATCGCTGCAGCGCTCAAACACCTGGGCCAGGTAGATGCAGTCGGTGAGGGCCCGATGGGCTGCCCAGACGGGGACGCCATAGGCGAGGGCCAGATCCCGCACCGACGGCGTGACCCGCAGCCGCCGCTCCTGGGGCCAGCGGATGTCCTCCATCGAGCAGATCCAGGGCTGATCGATCGCCGGCAGGCCGCCGGTTCCGAACCACTGGCGATCGAAGGCGGCATTGTGCGCCACCACGGCATCGGCGCTGGCCACCAGCTGCTCGAAGAGGGTCAGGGCCGCCTCCACCGGTTGATCCAGGCGGCTGACGGCGGCCGCGATGCCATTGACCGCTTCGGCGGGATTGCGCTCACAGGGCAGTAGAAAGGAGAGCTGCGAAAGCACCGAGCGGCTGGGCACATCAAAGAGAATGGCTCCCACTTCGATGCATTGATGACGCCCCGGATCGAGGCCGGTGGTCTCGGTGTCGAGGATCAGCAGGCGGCGGGGCACAGAGGGTGGAATCCCTGGCGAGATCGCCGGTGTCGGCATCGGTTCGGATGTCGGTGTGGAGGGCGGTGTGGAGGTCGGTGCTGGAGGCTGCGGGGCCGCTTCAGGTTCCGGATCGATGCTGGCCGCCAGGGTCGGGGTGGAGGCAGGTGCGGTGAGCGTCGCTTCTGGAGGGCTCACCTCCTGGAGCGTGTCCGTTGCCGGAGGCTGCAGCCAAGGTGGTGTCTGGACGGGTGGCTGACCTGTTGGCCGGTCGGCTGGCGGCGTGGAGGAGTTTGTGGCGGCGGTCAGCGGTGGTTCCGGCTCCGGCTCCGGCTCCGGTTCGGGCTCGGGTTCGGGCTGCATCACGTCCTGAGCGGCCGGCGGTCGCTCCTCGGCTGCCGGTGCTTCCAGGCCCGCCAGGGCCAGCAGATCGGTCTGCTCCCACAGGAAAGGGGTCGGACCTGGAGAGGCGTGCTGTGCCATGGCAGAAGGGCAGCGAGCGTCAGGGTGCCACCTCCATGGTCCCAGGTGGATCTTCCTAAGGTGACGGTTTGCGCAACAGGTCTTGGCCCTCACCCTTGGCGATCGTGTTCCAGCCGTGGCCCTGGTCGATCAGAACGGCATCGAGCGCCGGGTCGATCAGCGGAACGGCACCCCCCTGGTGCTCTTCTTCTACCCGAAGGACGACACGCCCGGTTGCACGATGGAAGCCTGCGCCTTCCGCGACAGCCAGGCCGACCTGATCGCCCTCGGCGCCGAGGTCTGGGGGGTGAGCGGGGATGATGCCGCCAGCCACCGCCGCTTCGCCCAGCGCCATGGCCTGCCCTATCCCCTGCTGGTGGATGCCGGAAACACGCTGCGCAAAGCCTTCGGGGTGCCGAGCGTGCTGGGGCTGCTGCCGGGCCGGGTCACCTATGTGATCGATGGCCAGGGGGTGATCCGCCACAGCTTCAACAACCTCCTCGATGGTCCTGCCCATCGCCGCGAAGCGCTGGAGGCCCTGCGGCGCCTCCAGGCCGGCGGACCATGGAGTGGCGCCAGCAGGGGGAGCTCTGGGTGCTGGAGCCCGAAGGCGGGGCCCGGGGTAAGGGGCCTGCCAACGGGCTGATCGAGTTCATCGGCGGCAGTTATCTGGCCGCCACGCCGCAGCTCAGCTACCGGCGCCTGCTCGAAGACCTCGCGGCGCGGGGCTGGATGATCCATGCCTGGAGCTATGTGCCCGGCTTCGATCATCAGAACCAGGCCAACGCTGCCTGGCGCTGCTTTCGCGAAGCCCGCGAGGCGTTCCAGTCCAGCGGGACGGCGGCGTTGACACGGCCCCTGCGTCTGGGCCACAGCCTCGGCTGCAAGCTGCATCTGCTGGCACCCGATGGGGGACGCGGATGTGACGGACTGGCGGCCCTCGCCTTCAACAACTTCTCCGCGGAACGCTCGGTGCCGCTGCTGGCCGAACTCGGCCAGCCCCTGGGCTTCCGCACGGAATTCAGCCCCTCCCCCCGCGAGACCCTGATCCAGGTGCAGCGCAGCTACCGCCAGCCCCGCACCCTGGTGGTGCGCTTCCAGCGCGACAGCCTCGATCAGAGCGAGCGCCTGCTGGCGGCCCTCCGCAGCCGCACCTCCGACCGCAGCGAGCTGCTGGCCCTGCCCGGCGATCACCTCACCCCCGCCAGCGCCGGCCTGCGCCGCAACCTTCTCGGCAGCTGGGCCGATGATCCAGCCCGGGCCCGTCAGATCAGCGGCCTGGCTGATCAGATCAACGCCTGGGGGGTGAGCCTGAGGGGCTGAGGCTTGAGGAGTTGTAGAAGAACGTCCGAAGCTCTGAGGGTGGGCTGCGACTGGATTCGTTGGGCTGAAAAACCGCCAAGATCAGGTCATTCAATAGCGGTTGCAAGTTAGTAAAAATGTAATGTGCAACTGCGTTATTGGAAAGATCGGATATCTGCGGAATGTCATGTGGATCTTTTGGCATGGAAGTCACATTCCTGCTACGGCAAAGATTTATGTCGCTAATTAAAAATTTTTGGATGCCTGGATGTGCGAGTTGTGAGTATCGTAGCCAATGGAATTGGCGTTTAAATTGTCGACTCGTTCTGCATTGGCTCAATTGCCTGTTGAATTGAGTCACGGATTTGTGCGGAATTTTAGGTATTATGCGTGAATGAAGGCGTGGTCTGCTATGGGTTTTCGGTGGGTATTAAGATGGCTGGCTTGTTGATGTTAAGGCAAAGGGCCAGGGCATTGACTGGAAAGCAGAAGCTGTGCCATGGGTCAATTGTCAAATATTTTTTTATCATAAAGTCTTTTGTGGTGCCTGAGGGCTCGGTTGCATTTCGAGGTTTTTGCTTTAATGTTAAATGCGTTGAGTATTCTTCCTGGTTACCCTTGCTGAGTAGAGTCTGGGCAAAGTCTCCTTCTGGGGGTATGGACACGGGCTATCCGCTGCTCCAGCACTTGCTCGATGTTGGTGCTGTGGCGCGTGAGCTCATGGACCTTGTGCCCTGTCCAGTGCCGCTGCCGTGCAGCAGTAGCTGGGTCGCCGCTCTTGTGGGCTTCCATGACATGGGGAAAGCCAGTCCGGGATTCCAGAAAAAGTTGGCTAATCCGGCTGCCTCCGCCGGAGCTGCGGGTGCGCCTGATAGGCATGACGCCAGTACCGTACCGATGCTGATGCAACAGCTGACGCGTCGCAACCTTGATCACAGCAGCGCCTGGTCGTTGGCTAATGCCGTTGCCGCTCATCACGGCAGCCTGATCAACTCTGTTGATCTCCAGGCAGCCGGTCGTTGGCGTTTCACCCACGACTGGCTGAGCATTCATGACCAGCTATTTACTGGCGTGATCGCGGGCAGTGGGGCTGAAGGTCTACCGATTCTCCCTGCTGATGCAGCAGCTCGGAACACCTTTCTGCAGTGGTTGATGGGTCTGACCACGGTGGCTGATTGGATTGGATCCTCCGATGCGATCTGCTGCTGGGATCGTTTGGAAGTGTGGGAACACGATCCAGCGGCCTGGTTCGCTGGCACCCGCCAGCTGGCGCAACGGGTATTCGCTGATATTGGCTTTGCTGGCGGGGGGTTGCAGGCCTTGGTCTCCGGTGCTGATGCGGTGGAGCGGGCCTTGGCGGGGCGCCTGCCCAGGCCTTTGCAGTCAGCTGTGGCAGAGGTGATCGACCAGCTGGGTGATCAAGCGGGTCTTGTGGTGATTGAAGCCCCGATGGGTGAGGGGAAGACGGAGGCTGGCTTGGCCCTGGCCCATGGCCGAGGTCTTTATGTGGCGATGCCGACCCAGGCCACCAGCAATGCTTTGTTTACGCGGATCGCCGAGTTCCTATCTCGAGCAGCTGTAGGTCCAGTCCAGCTGGCACTGGCCCATGGGGCGGGAGGACCCGAGGCCGCCTGCATCCGCTTGCGTGAGGTTGGCTTGGGAACCAGCGATTCCGGCATCAGCGCTGGCTGGTGGTTTCGTGGTGGCAAGCGTGCCTTGCTCTGCCCGCATGGCATCGGCACTGTCGATCAAAGCCTGATCGGTGTCATGAACGTTCGGCATGCTTTTGTGCGGATGTTCGCGCTGTCTGGTCGGACAGTGATCTTTGATGAGGTCCACGCCTATGACGCCTATACCGGAGGGCTGATTGAGCGTCTGGTGATCTGGCTGCAATCGCTGGGCTGCCGGGTCGTGCTGATGTCGGCAACCCTGCCTGCCGCACGGCGGGATTCATTGTTGCAGGCATGGGCTAAGCAAGAGGTTGGAGTGCCTACGGCTCCTTATCCGCGTCTGACATGGGCGGTACCTGGCAGCGTCCAGACTCAGGCGTTTCCGGCCAGCCGATTGCGTCAGGTTCGGATGCAGGGGATTGCAGCTGACGATGTAGCCGCGACAGCGGTGGCGATGGCCCAGTGTGGTGCTCGAGTGCTGGTGGTGGTCAATAAGGTGGCCAGGGCACAGGCGATTTTTCAGGTTGTTGCGCTAACGGTCCCAACCACGTTGTTCCATGCTCGCTTTCCTATGGATCAGCGGCTGGAGATCGAGCAGCGGGTGCTGGAGCAATTCGGGCCTGGAGGCAGCTGCCATACCGGGCATGTACTGGTGGCGACGCAGGTCGCGGAACAGTCTCTCGACATCGATATGGATGTCTTGATCACGGACATTGCTCCGGTGGATCTGGTTTTGCAGCGGACTGGGCGGATTCATCGCCACGACCGGCAACGCTCAGCTGGATTCACAGAACCGCTGGTGCTGGTCGCAGGTTTGGATCAAATGGTACCGCCGCGGGATCTGACAGCCTTCGTTTACGACGAATGGACGGTGCTGCGGTCAGCGGCATGGCTCCAGGCTCACCCTGATCTGCAGTTGCCAGACGATATCGATTCGGCCGTGCAGGCGGTTTATGGAGCGATCTGGGAGCCTGAACCGGGTCCGTTGGCTGATGCGATTGATACGGCATTGGCCGATCATCGTGCTGATGGGCAGGCGATGCTGAGCTGGTCTGAACAGGCGGCACTACCAAAGCCTGCCGACTGGGCGATGCAGCATCCGGCGGCTCCGCTATCGGATGAGCAGGCTGAACAAGGCACGTCCAGGTTCGGGACGAGACTGGGTCAGGCCTCAATCTCCGTTGTCCCGGTCACTGCAGCAGATCTCGTCAACCTGTCTGGCCATACCGAGGCTCTGGCCAAGCGCTACTTGCGTATCAGTCATCCGCGGTTGATGGCCACAATTCGTGCCAGTCCGCTGCCAACAAGCTGGCGTGAACAGCCTGGCCTGCACCATCACTGGCCGTTGCTGCTGGATGAAGACAACAGCGGGCCGGGCTACAGGCTTGACCTTGATCTTGGATTAGTGATTGGTAAATCAAATGGCTCAATAGCCTGACAAGTCACCAGCGAGCATGCTGAGATCGACAAGCCCAGACATCCAGTAGCTTCACACTCTCCCTCAACATACACATGCGATGACGTGACGATGATCTTCTCTCTCCTCACAGAGCCATGGATTCCCTTGATTCGGCCTGACGGATCCACGGTGATGGGATCACTCTCTGATGCCCTGTGCGAGCCGGATCAATGGATCGGAATTGATTCCACCAACCCCGTAGAATGTCTTGCCCTATATCGCCTGTTGCTGGCGATCTGCCACCGGGCACTGGGTCCGGGTGACGCCAACCAACGGGCGGGGCTGCTTGATGACTGGCCCAAGGTCTGGAGCTATTCCTCTCTGGTGCACTGGGCTGCTCGCTTTAATCTATTTGATCCAGATAGGCCGTTTCTGCAGACCCCGGCGCTCAATGATGCCGATTTAGTCCCACGGCCTTGGATGGTTCTCGTCCCTGATCGTGCCAGCGGTGCAACCCCGGTTTTCTGGGATCACAGCCTCGATGCGGAACCTGAACCAATCAGTGCAGCCACTGCCGCCCTGGCCCTGATTGCCCATCAACAGTTCACGCCAGGCGGTCTGGTTCGGGCCCTGCGAACCTCTGGCAACCGCGGTACAGCGTGCGGACTGTTGCTCTTGATGCCTATCGGGCAGACGTTGCAGGAAACATTGGCACTGTCGCTGGTGCCGCAGACGAAGGCGGACCATCAACTGGACCTTCCGGCATGGGAGCAGACTCCCCCTACTCTGGATGCATTGCGCAATCCCGAGGCCTACGTTCCGGTTGGGCCGGCCCAGCGATACACCCATCTCAGCCGTGCAATTTTATTTGAGCCCGCGGCTGTCATCACACACCTACTTTATGGTGAAGGCCTGGTTGTGGAGGATTCGCCCATCCCCGACCCGATGGCAGCCGTGATTACGGGTAGTCAGGGACCCAGGCCGTTGTCATTGAGTGAAACACGGGGAATGTGGCGCGATTTTCATGCACTGACCGGTGCCGAAGGTTCCGCTCCTCCTAAGACAATTCAACACGCAGCGACTCTAAGGATGTTGCGCTGCAGCTTTGATCCGATTAATTTACTTGCAGGGGGTTTACTGACCGATAAAGCCAAGGTCCTTTTGTGGCGCCTGGAGCAGCGGGAAGTATCGCCAGCTTTGCTGAACCAAGGCAATGCTATTTCTGTCGTCCAGGCTGCGGTGGAATGTGCGGAGCGAACAGGGCGGGAGCTGAATAAAGCAATCTGGTCGTTGTGTTTCAACTGGCTGGCACACAGCAGTGCCGGCTCTGATCCAGACAAGAAAGCTGTATCTGCTCTGCGTGAGAGCCTCCAGGTTATGCCTGGGTTCTGGGGTGCACTCGAGCCGTTGTTCTGGAGCTTGGTTCACCAATTGGGTGAAGGTATGGATCAGGACGAGGCACTTGCCAGCTGGAGCGCTACCCTTCAGGTGGCAGCACGCAGAGCATGGATGCAAAGTTGTGATGCCCTGGGGCGGGACGGCCGTGCGCTTGCTGCGTCTGTACGTTCAGGCCAAGCGTTCCACAAGGCCTTGACAGCTGCGGCATGATTGCTAGGACAACTCTATGAACACGACTGCTTTCTTTGACTATCTCAGCCGTAGGGCTGAAGGTGATAATGCAGTGATCGCCAGTTTGCGGCGCTCACTGTCGTTTGATCCAGGAACTGACACGCGTGTGTTTTCTCTGGTTGAACCGTGGCTGGGCGATGAGCCACGGAATCGTCGAGTCACTGTCTATTTGATCGCTGGGCTGTGGGCCTTGTCGCAACGCCGCACCAGTGGCAACGCTATTCCGCTGGCACAAGCATTGCGTCGTAATGCCAATAGCACCAGTGCTGAACTGCGCTTCACGCGATTGCTGGATGCTGATAGGGATGAATTGCAGTGGCGGCTGCGGCAGGCCATCACACTGTTGAACGCATCCGGTACTGCCATCGACTGGACGCAGCTGCTGGATGACCTGCTGCGTTGGGATTCACCATCACGGTTTGTGCAGATTCAATGGGCTCGGCAATACTGGCGTCAGGGAGATCCTGAGCCAGAAGCAGCTGGATCAGCCACAGGATAAATCGGTCAGCGAAGCTGACATTTGCGAGTCATTGCAATTATTTCTCTCCCATAGAAGTGGGACTGTTCCCAACCCAACTCTTGACGTTATGACCACCTTCATTGATCTTCACGTTATTCAGAACGTGGCGCCGTCTTGCCTCAACCGAGACGATACTGGTGCACCCAAGGACTGCATGTTCGGTGGCCATCGCCGGGCACGCGTTTCTTCGCAATGCCTCAAGCGGGCAGCTCGACTTCATTTCGCCAGCTCAGGCTTGCTCACTCATGATGAACTCGCGACTCGCACGCGCAACATTGTTGCTCTGATTTCAGATCGGCTGGCGGAGCGAGGACATCTCGAAACAGTTGATGCGATCAGCAATGCATTGGCAGCCGTTGAACTTAGCGTGAAGATGCGCTCTGAGTCTACGCCTCAGACGGAGTATCTCTTGTTCCTGGCCAACTCTGTAATTGATCAGTTGACCGATTTGATTGCTGAAAATATCACACAATTGAGTAGTAGTAAGATTCCTGCTGCATTGAAAAAGGAGATCTCCTCCTTGATGTCTTCAGCCAATGCCGTGGATGTTGCTTTGTTTGGTCGGATGGTGGCAGATAAGAAGGATCTTTCCGTCGATGCGGCAGCGCAAGTGGCTCACGCGATCAGTGCCAATCGCATTGACCGTGAATCTGATTTCTTCACGGCAGTTGACGAG
>JBJTBH010000195.1:0-2846 GCA_046091285.1 Cyanobacteriota bacterium
CACTTGCCAGCAGCTGCGCGCTGCCGTCGCGCGCATCCGGCGGCACCAGCGCCCATTCGCTGCTCGAGAGCTGCGCCACGCCCGCTTCGGCAGGCAACAGCGCCGTGAGATCGCGGCGAATGGTTTCGCCGTTGCGGCGCAGCGTCAGGAACGGGTTGCTGCTGTAGCGGCGCTCAAGCACCGCCCGGGCATCGAGAATGCGCAGCTCGCCATCGGCGCCGATGGCCAGCGCCTCGGACATCGCTGCCTCGATCTGGAGACCGGCGGCACCGTCGCCGAGCATGGCGCGCAGCTCCTCGAGGAAGGGCAGCCGGATCGGTTCCTGCCAGGGGCTGTCGACCCAGCGCACCAGCTGATCCTCACCGGCACTGGCGTCGATCCGGATCGCCGGACTGCTGGCGCCGCCGTTGCTTCCCAGGCGCAGCCGCGCCAGGCGCACCGCGGCGGTTCCTGGCCAGGCGGCCGCCAGCGGATCGCTCCAGCGCAAGGCCAGGGTGCCGTTCTGGCGCGTTTCGCCGACCCAGCCGCTGAGGAACACATCGCTGAGGCTGGCGATGTCGAACAGTCGGCCACCGCTCGGATCGCTGAGGGTGAGCGTCAGTCCGGTGCCGGCGCTGGCGGCGGCCCCCGGCCTGTAGAGCAGCTCCAGTTCACTGTCGTTGAGCCAGCGGCTGGTCAACAGCAGCGGCACGCTGTCGTTGTCGAGCAGCATCAGGGTCGTGGACGGGTGTTCCAGCCGTACGGATCCGCTGAGTGCCTCCAGCCGCAGCTCCAGCTCCTGATCTCTCAGCAGCAGGTTGTCGTTGCGGGTGGGCAGGCTGAGCAGGGTGCGATCGTCCCCGGCGGCGATCCGCACCAGACCGCTGCGGCTCGGCAGCAGCGCTTCGGCGGTGCCATCGCGGGGGATCAGGCTCCATCCCAGGCTGATGTCGGTGCTGGCTGGGCTGTCCAGCAGCAGAGCAATGGTGTAGCTGCCGCCTTCCTCAACGACGATGTCGCCACCGACCCGCAGGCTGGGCAGGTTGACCAGCGGCGCTGCGTTCACCACCAGGGTGGTCAGCGCCTCCACAAACGGACGGTCCGGCCCGTCGCTGGCCCCCAGTCGCAGGCTGTAGGTGCCGGCCGGTGTGCCCGGATCCACCACCAGGCTGGCCCCGTCCAGGCGGATGCCGATGGGTAGCGGCGTGGCCGTGGCGCTGGTCAGGCTATAGCGCAGCGGATCGCCGTTGGCGTCGAGCACCCAGTGCTCATCAGGAAGATTCCAGCGACCGCTGCCGTTCGCGCCGGCCTGCAGAGCCGTGGGGAGATTCCACACCGGCGCCAGATTGCGTTCCCGGATCGTGATCTCGAAGCGCAGGGGGATTGCCGTGGTCGGATCGCCATCGCTGGCCAGCACCGTCACGAGGTGGGTGCCGATCGTGGTGAAGGGCAGCGAGCCCACGCTCAGCTCAGCGGCGGCGGCGTTGAAGCTGATGCCGACCGGCAGCGTGCTGCCCTCCGCCAGGCTGAAGCTGAGCGGCGTGCCATCGGGATCGACCGCCAGGCTGCGCAGGTTGATCACCTGAGTTCCGTTGGCCCTGGCTCCGGTCTCCAGGCTCAACCGCAGCTGGCTCTCCTGGCGGGGTACGCGCCGCGGCGCGTCGGGCACATTGATCACCGTGAGCGGCAGGGTGGTGCTGCCCTGGTTGCGTCCATCGCCGTAGTCGAGGCTGAGAGCGAGCGGGCCCTGATGATCGGCAGCGGGCCGCAGCACCCAGGCGTTCACCAGTTGTCGGCTGGCGCCCGTGCCCACCGGCACGCTGATGCGCTGCAGCTGGACCGGATCGTCGGCGGGTGTGGTGGCGTGGATCGCCTCCAGAACAGCGCCGCCGCCATCGCGGGCACTTGCCGCAGGGATCAGCCCCAGATCGCGCAGGCTGAGTAGCCCGGAGCCGTAGCTGGCCCCCTCCCCGCCGCTGTAGCCGAGGATCTGCAGCTGCAGACGCAGCCCATCACCAGCCGCCGGCGCCGCCAGCGCGGTCAGGGCCTCGGCGTAGCTGAGGTCCTCCAGCAGCACCAGCCCACGGCCTTCCTGGAAGGCCAGCGCCCCGGCCGCAGCGCTGGTGTTGGCCGAGGGTGCACTGAAGCTGGCCCCGGCACCGGCTTCGGCGCCCACCTCGAACAGCAGGGTCTGCTCGAACAGGCGCAGACCGCCGGGCACCACGCTGCCCGCTGCCGCCGTCGGCAGAGTTTCCTGCAGGATCACCTGCAGTTCCAGCGGCCCGGCGGAGCCGGTGGTCAGCGAGAAGTCGGCCAGCACGGCCGCCAGTGTGGACGCGTTGCCCCGTTGGCGCAGCAGGATCGCATCCGGGGATCCCTGCCGTTGCACGGTGAGCTCCAGCAGTCGATCGCCGCTGGCGTTGATCAGCGTGGGCGGCAGGCCGAGGCCGCGGATCCGGTTGGCAGTGCCGGCCTGAAGCGCTGGCCGGTAGAGGGCGGTGTGCTGCGTGGCGGTCGCACCGCTGGCGGCACTGCTCACCACCAGCCAGCGGGAGCTGGCCAGCCGCTCGGCAGCAGTCGCCGCTGCCAGATCCTCCGATTGGTAGGCGGTGAAGCTTGTGATCCCGCCTGTGCTGCTGGTCAGGGGCGCCAGCCGCAGATCGTCGGTGCTCACCAGGGCGTCCGCGGACAGCTGCAGCAGGGTGCGCTGGATGGCGCTCTGGCTGGGATCCACCCCGGGATCCAGTCGCAGCCGGCTGGCGCCACTGTCGCTGCCGGCCACCTGGGCCGCCGGGTGGGCGAGGTTGTCGAGGTCGTTCCGGCTCGGCAGCCAGGCCGGTGCCGTGGCACCGGCCGGCGTCCAGCTG
>JBJTBH010000196.1:0-2071 GCA_046091285.1 Cyanobacteriota bacterium
ACCGGTGCTCACCGGGTTGCAAACCTCCGCCAGCCAGCTCCAGCGCCAACTGATCTGATGCCTGCATCCCCCGCCGCCACCAGCCGCATCCACGAGAGCCTCGACACTGCTCTTGCCCGTAAGCGTGTGGTGGTCATGGCAACACCTCCAGCTGAAGGAGCTGAGCGGCCTGATTCAGTCGACGGTCGTAGCAGGCGAAGGTCAGGGGAAGGTCCAGTTGCTCGTGCAGGTTGTGGGCCGCAGCCAGTTGAACGCTGTCGTAGCCGCGCAGGCCAAATCCAGACTGGCTGGCACCCTTGAAGCGAGTGCGCTGCGCGAATGCGGCCATCGACTCAGCCCAGGTGATTCTGCAAACCGCGATAGCTTGTGAAGAAGAACGTGCCGTGCTCATGCCTTCGCTGCCCTGCTCATCGATGAAGAGCTTGAGAAGTGCTGACGTATCACAAAAAAGGATCACAGTGTCTAACCACGATCCTCGATCACAATGTCGCTCATCAGTGGACCACCATCATTCAGTTTGACGGGTGGTGGAATCACAGGGTTTTGCCCGCTCCAGCTGATAAGGCCAGCATCAATCGCCTTCTGCAGCGGATTGGTGGATGTTGGCTCCGCTGGCTTCACAGCGGTGATGCGGGCGATGGGTTTGCGATGGGAGGTGACTTCCACCACCTCGCCGGCCTGGGCACGGGCCAGCCATTCGGAGAGGTGGGTTTTGAGATCCCGCACCGACACCTGACTTGCGACTACTTCGGGCATGTCTGACTCCGCCGATGCGACCACACTAGGCCCGATTTCGGTGCTCATGCCTCGCCTCCCACCACGGTGCGGCGTTGGGCGATCACCCGGCCATCAGGGCTCAACAGCACCACCACCACTGCTGCTCGGGACGCCCGAGTGCAACCTGGACCTCGCGCAACTCCTAACAACCTCCTAATTTGGACAAAATTAGGAGTTCATTGGGAGTTGCCTACCCGTCTGCCCCGCAGGCCTCCATCGCTGGAGGCACTGCTCGCCCAGGCCGGCGGGTTGCATGAGGCCATGCCCGTGCTCGCGCAGCTCGCCCAGACCAGCGGGGGGGATCGCTATCTCCACTGGGATGAGCTGCGCCGACGCCCTACCCCGCAAGGCCTGAGCCATGAGCAGTGGTGGCTGGCGGAAAAGCTCTCCAGACGCGGCACCGGCACCCCGCTGCCCCTGCTGAGCAGCGATGGCAGCCCCTTCTGGTTCTGCCAGCCGCCAGTGCTACTCAAGGGTTTGCATGAGATCGAGATGAAGGCCGGGGCCAGCGTGATGGCCCCGGAGGCCGTCACCACGCCCTCCACACGCGATCGCTACCTGCTGAGTTCACTGATGGAGGAGGCAATCACCTCCTCCCAGATGGAGGGCGCCGCGACAACCCGGGACGTGGCCAAGGCCATGATCCGCAGCCACCGCGCACCGAGGGATCGCTCCGAACAGATGATCCTCAACAACTTCCGGACGATGCAGCGCATCCGGCAGCTGAAGGACGCGCCACTGACGCCGCAGCTGGTGCTGGATCTGCATCGGCTGGTGAGCGAGAAGACGCTGGATGACCCCGCGGATGCCGGCCGGCTACGGCCCCCTGGCATGGAAGTGATGGTCGATGACATCTACGGGACGGTGTTCCACGTGCCGCCGGCAGCAACAGAGCTGGAAGAGCGGTTGGAGCAGCTGTGCCGTTTCGCCAACGGTGAAACCCCGGCGGTGTTCATCCATCCGGTGGTGCGGGCGATCACCCTGCACTTCTGGCTGGCCTATGACCACCCGTTCTGCGATGGCAACGGCCGCACGGCCCGGGCGCTCTTCTACTGGTCCATGCTCAAGCAGGGGTACTGGCTGTTTGAGTTCATCTCGATCTCTTCGGTGATCAACCAGGCCCGAGCGAGGTACGAGCGCTCATTCCTGCTCTGCGAGACCGATGACAATGATCTGACCTACTTCCTGCTGGCTCAGGTGACGGTGATCCAGCAGGCGATCACCAACCTGCACGCCTATCTGGAGCGCAAGGCCAATGAGGTGGCCGTGCTGCAGCGGCGCCTGGAGGGCATGG
>JBJTBH010000197.1:0-5566 GCA_046091285.1 Cyanobacteriota bacterium
GGGTTTCGAGCAGGGGCGTCAGGTCGACATGGGCCTCGAAGGCATCGGCCAGTCGATCCAGCAACCGATCACGCTGAAGGCCGTGGTGGTCCACCGCTTCCGGCAGGGCCGCCAGACCCTGGTGCCGGCGCAGCTGGTTCAGCCAGCGTCGCCGCCAGGGACCGGAGTCGAACACCCCATGCAGGTAGGTGCCGGCGATGATGCCGCCCCCCTCCAGCCTCCGCCACCAGCCCAGATCCGCCGCTTCCGAGAGCGGGTGGCAGCCGTGGTGGTCCTCCTCGATCAGGACGGTGCCGCCATGATGCAGTTCAAACCCTTCCAGGGTCAGAACGCCGTCTCCGCCGGGGGGCCAGAGCGCCGGTTCCCGGCGCTGGCGGAGGGTCTTCTCGCTGCGGAACAGCGTGCGCAGCGGCAGGAGATTCAGACCCCGGTCCCTGGCCGTCGTCGCCTCCGACCGCAATCGGTCCGACATCGGCAGGTCTTCATCACGGGATCCCTCCAGATCCTCCGGATCCTCGAGGTGGCGACCGAGCATCTGCAGGCCGCCACAGAGGCCGAACAACTGGCCGCCATCGTGGGCAAACTGAATCAGGGCCTGATCGAGGCCGGTGCGGCGCAGGGCCTGCAGATCGCGAAGGGTGCGTTTGCTTCCGGTAAGGATCTCGGCGTCAGGGCGGCCGTGCCGGTCGCCCGGCCGCACCCATCGCAGCCTGACGGATGGTTCCGCCTCCAGCGGATCCAGATCGGAGAAGTTGCTCAGCGACGGCAGTCGCAGGACGGCGATCTCCAGATCCGCGTCCGTCGAACGTCGGCCCCGCTCCAGCAGATCGAGGGAATCCTCGGGTGGAAACAGTTCCTCGAGCCAGGGCATCACCCCCAGGACCGGCAGGCCGGTGCGCTCCTCCAGCCAGGTGCGGCCGTTGTCGAACAGTTCGCGCCGGCCGCGGAAGCGGTTGATCAGCAGTCCGCCGACAAGGGAGCGCTGCGATGGGGTCATCAGCTCCAGGGTTCCGACGATCTGCGCGAAGACACCACCGCGTTCGATGTCGGCCACCAGCAGGCAGCGGGCTCTGAGGTACTGCGCCAGCCTGAGGTTGGTGAGATCCCGCGCCATCAGGTTCACTTCCACCGGGCTGCCGGCCCCCTCCAGCACCAGGCGACCGCCGGGGTGATCCGCCTTCAGGGTCTCCAGGCCGCGGCGGATCGCCTGCCAGCCCGGTCGGAACCAGTCGCGGTAGTAGTACTCGGCCCGCGCCTGGCCGACCGACTGCCCGAGATGGATCACCTCGCTGGTGGAATCCCCCTGGGGTTTGAGCAGCACCGGATTCATGGCGTTGCGGGGCTCGAGGCCTGCCGCCCAGGCCTGCAGGGCCTGGGAGTAGGCCATTTCGCCGCCTGACTGGTCGACCCAGGCGTTGTTGCTCATGTTCTGCCCTTTGAAAGGCAATGGCTGTTCACCGCGGCGTCTGAGCACCCGACAGAGGGCGGCGGTCATCAGTGACTTGCCGGCACCGCTGCTGGTGCCGAGCACCATCAGGGGCTGCGGAGACTTCACAGGCGCGGCCAGCGGCGCCTGAGGCCATGCAGCAGCCGTGTCCAGACGGAGGCCACAGGAATCTCGCCGGGCCAGCCGATCAGCACCTCCCGACCCAGCGGGGTGAGCCGCACCCGTTCCGTCAGGCCCTGACCATCGACCTCCCGCCGCAGCACCCCCAGCCGGATCAACCAGATCAGCTGGTCCTCGCAGGCGGACACCCCGGGAAACTGCGGGCAGAGGTCAGGACGGTCGGGGCGTTGGGCCAGTTCATCACTGCCGAGTCCCTGCTCCTGCAGCAGGTCGTAGAAGGCGCGTCGATAGGGAAGGCAGGGAAGGGCCTGCCGGGCCCGGGCTAGGGAACGGGCTCCGGAGCTCGTCGACTCCCAGCCTGTCTGATCGATCCCGCACGGCTCAGTCATCAGCGCATTGTCGCGTTTCGCAGGCCGGCGTTGCGTTCCGTGAGTGGGCGTCAGCGTCGAGGGCTGGCGGCCGAGGACCGTGGTCCGTTGGTCTTGAATGGTGAAATGCTCTGGCTTGCTTCCGCGTCTCCCGCCCGTCGTCGCCTGCTGGAGCAGGCCGGAATCGAGCATGGCGTCCGCGTCAGTGGCGTCGATGAGGAGGCGATCGTGGATTCCGATCCCCGGGTGCTCGTGCAGCGACTGGCTCAGGCCAAGGCCCGGGTTGTGCTGGAGCAGCTGGTCGGAGCCACGCCGGCGTTGCGGGTGCTGGGTTGCGATTCCCTGCTCACCGTCGCTGGCGCGGTCCATGGCAAACCGAAGGATGCCGAGGAGGCGATCCGTCGCTGGCGGGTGATGGCCGGGGGCTGGGGGGAGCTGCACACCGGTCACTGCCTGCTCACCGTTGGTGGCGATGCTTCGTTGCCGCCAGCGCCCGTTGCGCAGCAGCTGACGGTGGTGACCACCCGGGTGCAGTTCGCTCCGCTTCAGGAGTCGGAGATCGCGGCGTATGTCGCCACCGGCGAACCGTTGCAGTGCGCCGGTGGCTTTGCCCTTGAGGGGCGGGGCGGGCTGTTGGTGGAGCGGATCGAGGGCTGCTTCAGCAATGTGATCGGCCTCAGCCTGCCGCTGCTGCGCCGCTGGCTCAGTTGAAGAGGTCGATGAGGAAATTGCCGATCGCCCGACCCCAGCGCTGGCCGGGTGTGCTGTCGGGTTGGTAGTTGTTCTGGGTCACGGCCAGGCTCATGTCGGCCCAGCGGAAGACGCCGCTGTTGCCGTTGTCGCTGACCTGCACCGGCCAGCGCCCCCCGCTCGGGTCGTTGATCAGATAGCCCCCGGGACTCTTCTCGAAGACATACCGATTGCCGTTCCGCAGGAGGACCTCAAACCGGGGTTGAAAGCCCTGGCGCACCTCGTTCAGGGCGCAGCTGCCGTTGTAAAGGGTGGCTCCCGAGCGCATCAGCTGGCAGAGACCGCTGTATCCGGCGGGGTTCGGGGTCGGGTACGGCTGCGGACCTGGATAGGGCGTCGGAGCCGGCATGCTCCCGTACAGCTGTGTGGTGAGCTGCTGGTTGACCACAGGCTGCCCGTAGCCGGAGCTCCAGCAGGTCATCCGACGACCATCGCAGCGACTGCCGTTGCTGAGGGAGAACACCTGGGGAGGGCGGCCGCCGTTGAGGCTGTTCTGGGCGTTCTGCCTGGCGAAGCTGCCGAAATACCGTCCCGTCAGGCCGATGGAAAGGCCGCCGCTGTTGTAACAGAGCTGGGCCGGTTGATCGCAGACAACCCCCGGGGCGGGGAAGAGCAGGGTCTGCCCCGGCATCGGTTGGGGGGACGGTTGGGGATAAGGAGCCGGGTAGGGCGCCGGATACGGATTCGGATAGGGAGCCGGGTAGGGGTTGGGAAGCGCCTGGGCGGCGCCGCCGACGATCAGGGAGCCGAACAGTGCGCCGAGGAGAGGCAGCATCCCGAGAGGTGCCATCCCGAGAGGCGGCTGCCTGAGGGTGCGTTCCCGTCTTCCGGCCATTGAATCTGCGGCAGAGATCACCATCACGTCAGCTCCTGGTCTGCCCGGATTGTGCCCATGGATCCCTGCCGCTCTTCGATTTGCAGCCATCCGTCAAGAGCGGAGTCGCGGATCCAGCCCGGATGCACCGGCTTCCGCGACGCTTTGCGCCCGGGTGCAGGACAGGGCGCGGCCCCATGAAAAAAGCCCCCGCCGTCAGGCGAGGGCCAGGGGTTGGATCGTTGAACGATCTGTCGAGATCGGGAATGGCCAGCGTCGGCTCGGCCTTGCGATCGATCCCCTTCTCGCAACGGGCGGCGGCGGCACGGGCGCGGCCCGCATGCCAGAGGTGACCGACCAGGAAGAAGAAGGCGAGAACAAACTGAGTGGCCGAGAGCCACTGGCGGATGTTCACGAAGTTCACCGAGTTGGGTTCGGTGATGATGCCGCCCACCGAGTTGATGGAGGCGTTCGGAGCGTGGGTCATGTATTCAGCGGCCCGACGCACCTGCCAGGGCTGAATGTCGTTCTGCAGCTTGTCGAGGCTGAGACCATTGGGGCCACGCAGCGGCTCCAGCCAGGGACCGCGGAAGTCCCAGAAGCGCATCGTTTCACCACCGAAGATGATTTCGCCGGTGGGGGAACGCATCAGGTACTTGCCAAGACCGGTGGGGCCCATGGCGGAACCGATGTTGGCGCCGAGGCGCTGGTCACGCACCAGGAAGGTGAAGCTCTGGGCCTGGGAGGCTTCGGCGTTGGTGGGGCCGTAGAACTCCGAGGGGTAGGCGGTGTTGTTGAACCAGATGTAGGCCGAGGCGATGAAGCTCATGAAGCTCAGAGCGCCGAGGCTGTAGCTCAGATAGGCCTCACCGTTCCAGATGAAGGCGCGACGCACCCAGCCGAAGGGCTTGGTGATCACGTGCCAGATGCCACCGAAGATCAGGGTCAGACCCAGCCAGATGTGACCACCGATGATGTCCTCCATCGAATTCACGCCGATGATCCAGCCCTCACCACCGAAGGGAGCGCGGGTGAGGTAGCCGAAGATCACACCGGGATCCAGCGTCGGGTTGGTGATCAGGCGAACATCGCCACCACCGGGAGCCCATGTGTCATAGACACCGCCGAAGAACATCGCCTTGAAGACCAGCAGCAGGCAGCCGACACCGAGAAGAATCAGGTGGTAGCCGATGATGTTGGTCATCTGGTTCTTATCACGCCAATCCTGCGAGAAGAAGGCGGAATAATTTTCCAGGATCTCAGGGCCACGCAGGGCGTGGTAGAGGCCGCCCAGGCCGAGCACTGCTGAGCTGATCAGGTGCAGAACACCGACCACGAAGAAGGGATAGAGGTCGGTGACCTCACCACCGGGGCCGACGCCGTAACCGAGGGTGGCGACGTGCGGGAACAGGATCAGACCCTGCTCATACATCGGCTTGTCGAAGGTGAAGTGGCTCACCTCGAACAGCATCATCGCGCCGGCCCAGAAGACCATCAGGCCAGCGTGGGCCACGTGGGCACCGAGCAGGCGACCGGAAAGGTTGATCAGGCGGGCGTTGCCCGACCACCAGGCATAGCCGGTGGAGTCGAGGTCTTTGCCCCCGACCGAAAGAAGACCGGAATTAAAGGGCGTTTCCACGGGGCAGAACCTCTTCAGGGAAGACGAAGTTTTCGTGCGGCTGGTCAGCCGGTGCCATCCAGGCACGCAGACCCTCATTCAGAAGAATGTTCTTCGTGTAGAAGGTTTCGAACTCAGGGTCCTCAGCGGCGCGGATCTCCTGCGACACGAAGTCGTAGGCACGCAGGTTGAGAGCCAGGCCGATGATGCCGATGCTGCTGGTCCACAGACCCATCACCGGCACGAACAGCATGAAGAAGTGCAGCCAGCGCTTGTTGGAGAAGGCGATCCCGAAGATCTGGCTCCAAAAGCGGTTGGCGGTGACCATCGAATAGGTCTCTTCCTCCTGGGTCGGTTCGAACGCCTTGAAGGTGTTCGCCTGCTCGGAGTCCTCAAACAATGTGTTCTCCACCGTGGCGCCGTGGATGGCGCACAGGAGAGCACCGCCG
>JBJTBH010000198.1:0-5857 GCA_046091285.1 Cyanobacteriota bacterium
TGGCAATCTTAGCGATGGCTGGATCGACAACGGAGCAGGTCTGCAACTGTTGAAAGACCAGCTGAAATCCCTGCTTGGTTTCGGAGAGGTCTCAACGTCTGGAGTGTTCAGCGGCAGCGGCAACAGCAGCAGCTCGGGCAACGTCGGCACGATCAGAGCTGCGGACTTCATCGAATACAACTCTGGCGATGCCATGGCCAAACACCTGGCGGAATGGGGATCGGGCTCAGTGTTTGTGGCAGCTGCCAACGCCAATGGCGAAGCAATGCTCTGGAACTACGACGGCGACGGCTACTACGCCAAGAACAGAGACCGTACGAAAAAAGAGTCAACATCCAGCAGCGGACGGGTCTACACCGTGGACGGCCTGATCCCGAGCAGCCTCTCGGTTGTCTACAAACCTCTCGATCAAAAAGACAGCCTGGTCTCCAACTGGCAGGGGTTGGCGGATGAAGCCAGTGCTCCCTATCAGCAGGTCGCCAACAAGGCGATCCGCACGGCAACAACCGTAGGCACGGACAGCCTGATTGCGGGAGGAAATGTTTCCATTCTCGCCGTCGGAACCGCCAAAGACTTTGCAACTTATCACCAGAGCAGCGCATCCAATGCCAGCATCGGAGCGCTGCAGGACAGCACCTATCAATACAACAATGACACCCTGGTAGCCCGCTACATCAGCCCGCAACGATTCACCGGGTCTGACGGTGTCAACTACTGGTATGACGCCAGTAATATCGCACCCCTCAAGGTCGAGAGTCTGAGCACAGAAACAACTGACAAGGGCCGAACCGCCACAGCCGGTCTGAACACCCTGGGCAACAAAGCTGGTTTCGGCTGGGTGTGGACCCCTGCGAACCAGAAAACCAACAAGACCCTGAGCGAACTGAATCGGAAAACAGGCCTCGATTTCATCGACAACAACAGCCTCAATCTGGCCATCACCACAGCCACACCGCTGGCATCGGCTGGACAGACACTGACGCTGCAAAGCGGATCCCTGCAGTTGCTGCCGACCGACCAGACACCGGAACTGTTTCTGGATCTGAGCGATGGCTCCAGCACCCAGCGGCTCTCCGCCAAAGCCAGCTCCTTGAGCGAAATGGGCGTCGTTCTAACAGGCAACGAACTGTTATATCCGGGACGACTGGCGAGCGATCAGGCCCTGACCTCCTTTGAGGTGATCCGCTCTCTGTTTGATGGTACGCGTCCCTTCCTGGCACGGGGAGAATACGTTCCACTCGGGGTCTTCCGCCAGGATGGGAAGGTTTATTACGGCAACATCAATGCTCCGGTCGAGCTGAGTCAACCCATTGCAGACCTGAAGACTCTCTTCAAGTCAACACAATCCAGCTATGCAGTGGTACCGCTCGGGTTCGAAGGGACGATCTCCGACTACTTGAGTTTTGGTGTCGACCAGGGGAAGGGATCCGATCTCCTGACATTGATCAAAACGATGCCGACAGTCACTCCTGAAGGCTATTTCAACTTCAGTGACAACGCTGGCAACCCACTCGATATCGGGAAAATCATTCATGCACCGATGGTGCCTCTGCGCAGCACGGGCAGCAAACAACTGATTCTGTCCGACCTCACGCCTTGGACATCGAACGAGCAGAACAATCTCTATCTTGCGGGAAATAGACCGATCAAAGTCAGCCTGGGTCGAGGTGAACCTGACTCGGTGGTCCTTGAAAAGCTGAATCTCTATTCAACCTATAACCAGGGAAACACAACCCTGGAAGGGTTCGTGAATTATGCCTGGAATGACCCTCAGCTGAAATTTGATCTACTCGACAAAGCTTTGCCAGTAGCCGGCTTCGATACGGCCAAAAAATGGTTGGCGGAATTCGGGACGCGCTATGGGGGCTTCAACCTTCCCACGTCCTACAGCCTGGTCTCAGGCGACAGCCCCGACCTCGTGAACAACACCCTGTTCACTCCGATCAGCGCCAAGGCAGACACCGGAAACAATCTTGATCTCAGCGGCAAAGCACCAGCCTCTAACGATGTCATCCGAGGCAAATGGACCTATGAGACAGGATTGACGCTCAGCGCCGAACTGACGGCTCTTTTCTTCACGATTCCAATCGTGAGTTGGTCCACAGCCCTGCACAAACCGGTGGTCTGGTACAAGGAAAGCTACGGAGCCAGAAAAAATGCCTCGGGTGGCCCGCTGACTGGCACCTTCACCGGCTATTTCGACGAGAACAGAAATCTTCTCCAGGATCCATCCGAAGCCTCTAACACCAGCTCGAATCAAACCGTCACCCTTGATCTATCGGGTGCTGGTGAGCGCCTGCTGCTGGACACGAGCGAAATCAGCAACACCGTCTGGGATGGGACGAGCTACAAGGCGATCTATCAGGATGCCAAGGTTGATTGGCGCTCCGGCCTCCTGATCACAAAGCCGGGCGGTGATGGCACGGTCGTTGATGTCATGACAGGCCTGACCAATCGCACGACCTACATCTCAAGGCTGGAAAAGAGCGTCGCTGATACCCACTGGGAGACGATCAAGAACAGCGTCCTGCTCGACTACATCCCCTACAGCTCAAAAGATCTCAGCAGCATCAACACGGGTCGGTGGTTCGCCAATCGCCAGGACCTCACCAAGCTGGTGCCGGTGGAAATTGCCAACGTCTTCAAACAGACAGTCCTGATGCCATCAGGGCTCGATGAGGAGCTCTCCAATCCAGTCAGCATCTACAAGCAGTTCGGCGACGCCGCCTCAACGCCGCAGCCGAATGCCCTTGGGATTTACAAGTTTGAAACCCAGATCATGGTGATCAGCACGCTGATCCGGGAGCTGTACGCGAAACTGAACATTAATAGAACCCAGATTAAATCAAGCAATACCACCCAAGGCTATAACAGTGAGATTCTCGCGGATCAGGTGATTCCCTACCTGGCCTTCAGTCTGGCCGGGAAAACCGATGCCTATTACAAGCAATTGATCGGCGTCATCTGCGATGCCATTGGTGGCGCAAGAGCGACGCAGATCAAAACAGGTCTGGCCACACCAGGGACGGTGAAACTCGATCTCAGCCAGGCCGCCGATGTCGCCCTGGTGCTCGGCTTTGCCCGTCTGACCCTGCCCCAGACCGACTTCTTCAAGACCAACTGGAGCAATGGGCGGCTGGATCTGAACGCCACCACCGGCGCAATCAAAACGGAGCTTCAGCAGATGAAGCTGCTCGATGTGGCCACCAGCCTCACCGCATACCTGAAGGCCTGGGACACGATCAGCACAGGCCAGTACGCCATCGATCCGAGACTGGTGACCACGGCGGTCTCCGAACTCAAGCGCGAGATCCTCAAGGATGGTGGGGTGATCAGCAAGGCCGTCACAGGCATCGTCGGCAAAACGGCCTCCGGCATCACCGCTCCGACGGCCTGGCAGACCTTCAAGGCCCTCGATGCCGGCACATTCACCCAACGGAATGATCAGATTCAGACCCAGGCGGCCCTGAGCAAGGTGCTGCCAGGCATTGCCGGCGTGGCGAAGGCCCAGGTGGTCAACCAGGTGTTCGGAGACAGCGATAACGGCGTGTATGAATTCACCCTCCGCCTCTCCAGACCCGCACCCAGCGGCGGGGCCCTCCTGCTGCTTGGCTTCCAGGGTTCGGCAGTGTACGGCACGGATTACACGATCAACGGCCTCAGCAGCCAACCTCAATACCTCTATGTGCCCACGGGAGAAACAACCCAGAAAATCAGCATCGACGTCTCCAAGAGCAAGAACCCTTCGTCGTTGCTGTTGCAACTGAAGAGCAGTTCCGCGGATTACACGATCAGCTCCGGATTCAACCGGATGCTGTTCGAACTTGGCAACGGGAAAGCGACAATTTTTGAGCAGAAAGACAATGTCCGTCTAAGTTCCGGTGCTCAACAGGACCAGGTGCTGCCGAACGGTGAGAACCTCTTTGCAGTCAGTCAGGGCAATGATCCTGTCACCAAGCAACCTCCGAAACTGATCGGTTCTCAACCCGGACTCACCGAGAGCTATGTCAGTGTCAGCACCTATGCCTCGGTGCTACATCCTGAAATCATCCAGTACTCAACGACAGCACCCGAGGCTTCTGAAATCAGCGGCGGCTGGACGCTTCTCGGCAAGAATCTCTTCAGGGCATACGAGGGAGATGCCGGCCCTGTGGATGTCATTGAACTCAAAAATACAGCAACAGGTGTCTATACCTACCTAACAGATTCAAGCAAAGTCAGTGATCTGACCAGCAAGGGCTGGCGCTCGAATGGAGTGGCCTTCAGCCTCGACTACGACCGCAGCCTGCCGCTCGGGATCACCACCGCCCGCAATGCCGCCCCGGTCGGCACGGTCCCCAATATGAGCCTTGCGGGGATCAAAGGGTATCTCGATACCTACACCTTTGCATCTGGGCAGGACATCAGCGAATGGCGGTTCGTGGCCTCGGTCAAGAACCTGAGCTTCAGCAATGGTCCCGGAACACCGATCACCCTCAATGGTGATCTGATGCTTCGAAAGCGTCATGAATACACCACCGACACCTTCTGGCTCAGCGCTGCGGCCAGCGGTTTCGCACTTCCAAGCCTGGCCACAACCCCAGGCAGCAACACCGCCAGTGGCCAACTCGATCTGCGGTTCACCCAGGAGACCAGCAAAGCCGCTGTCATTGACCAATGGCGAATTCAAGCAGGTGTCAAGGACTACCAATTCAGCAACAGCCTGAAACTGAGCGGCAAGATCGACCTCTCCTACGAGAACAGCACAGCCACAAACCAGAAAACCCGGTACACCCTTGCAGCACAAGTCGATCAATTCAACTTCAGTGATGGAGGCATCAACCTCACCAACCTGAAGGCGAATCTCAAAAAAGCGGTCCTGAATGACGGCCAGCTGACGGCCCTGAACCTGGAAGCCTCTGTCACGGATCTGAAGATTGCCGATCAATTCAAGGTCAGTGGCAAGCTCGCCATCGACTACAACAAAACAGCCAGCAAAACCAGTTTGATCGGCAATGCAGAAATCAATCAGTTTGGTCTGACTCTCGGCAGCGGTGCTTCTCTGACGGTCAACAAAGGCACGATCGATTTCAATGTTCTCAATGGCACGCTGAACACCGCCTCCCTGGCCATCGATCAAGCCAGCATCGAGGCAGGGTCACAGCTGAAGGTCGCGATGGCCTCAGGCAGTGTTGACCTGGTTCAGGAGAATGGCACAACCAAGTCGTTGAAGATCAAGGCGAGCCTCGGCCAGTCAACGGTGG
This sequence comes from Cyanobacteriota bacterium, assembly GCA_046091285.1. Taxonomy (GTDB): domain Bacteria; phylum Cyanobacteriota; class Cyanobacteriia; order PCC-6307; family Cyanobiaceae; genus CAIXOZ01. The sequence goes on from JBJTBH010000198.1 coordinate 5,244, forward strand.
GAGCACTGACGATCACCTCAGCCAATCTCAATCTCAGCTACGAGCACGTCGCCGCTGTTCCTGTCAAAAATGGCACCCCGCTTCCGGCACGGGATGAGCTGGCGCTGGATCTGGCTCAGACCAGTGGCAGTCTCATCCTGATCGGAGGCCAGAGCGCAGTCACATTCAACGATGCTTCGGCGAGCCTGTTGATGGTGGATGGCAGCGTGAACAGCTACAGCCTCGCGATCGGATCGGCCAACCTGAGCCTCGGCACCGGGATCAATCTGACAGGGAACCTGTCTCTCAAGAAAGAAACGATCAAAGAAAACAATAAAAATGTTGATCAGATCTTCGCCTCAATGTTTGCCACAAATTTGGCAATGGATGTTGGCGACTTCAAATTGAATGGCAACGGCGACGTGGAAGCCACCATCAAAGATCAGAAGCTGAACGCGCTGACGATTGACTCCAATATCGACAGCATGTCCTACAAAGGCTTCTCTTTGGCCGGCTTCGCCAAACTGCAGCTGAACGATACGGATAACAATGGAAGTCTTGAAACGGTCAAGCTGTCCGCGGGGATCAACGACTTCAAGCTGGGCCTGCCTGGAAGCGAAAAACAGGCTTCACTC
>JBJTBH010000199.1:0-3203 GCA_046091285.1 Cyanobacteriota bacterium
ACACCCCCTGCAACGCCTTGAACTGAGCCAGCCAGGGCGCACAGCGCACAGGCGCAAAGGCCGAGAGGTTGGCCAGCACATAGCGAGCCCGTTTGATGCGGCGGCGCAACAGATGCAACGCCTCCAGCGACTCAGGGGCATAGGGATTGGTAGCCCACCAGCCCGGCAGGGTGAACAGCCCGGTTTGCAACGGTTGCAGCAGCTCCGGCCACCAGGCGTCGAGCGGCTCCTCACCCATGGCCGTGAACGCGGGCTGCCGCAGCCAGGCCTGCAAACGGGCCAACAACTTGAGGTAGCGGCGCCCCTTCAGGGTTTCAGTGAGCACGCCAAAGGCCAGCTTGCGCTCTCGTTTGAGCTGTTTGAGCAGCTTGCGCAGCGGCGCCTGCTCCCGCTCGGGGAGCAGCGGGAACCAGCGATCCTCCAGCAGCTGGCGCAGCACATCGAGATCCCGGGTGAGGCCCAGATCGGAACCGATCCGCGCCACCCGTTGGGGCGACACCTGCTCCGGCAACACCAGGGCCGGGCCGAATTGCTCAAGGGTGGAGCGCAGCTGGCGGCAGGCCACCCGCATCTGATGGAGCGGCTCAGGGTCGCGATCGGCCAGCACATCCAGCTGCAGGGCCACCAACCGGCGCATGCGGTGCTCCAGCAAGGCAGCCGCCACAGCACCGCATCCCTGCTGCATCGACCCACCAAGCTCGCCCACAACAGACGCCTGAGAAACGTCCACTCTGAACACATTGCTGGGGTTAAAGAGTTAAGGGAGGGTTATGAGAACGAGCCTGCAAAGCCGACTGCTAAGTTCCTCAAAACATTGTCAGCCTGCGTGAAGCTGTCGTCGATTACCACCAGCCCCGCGATCGCACAGCAAGATCTCACTGAGCTCACGCAAACCACAACCCAACAGGAGCGCTCCCACCTGTTGTCGCTGAATCAGCAGGAGGCGTTGATGTTGTTCAGCTTGATGCAAGCGGCGCTTCGGCATGAACCCACCCGCAGGACCCTGCTCAGCCAGGGGGATTACAAACAGTTCCACCGCCAACTGAGCCATTCCCTGGCCTCGGGGCTATCGGCCAGCTGATCCGAACACTTCAGAAGAACAGGCGGCCAATCGCATGCTCCGCCTGAGCGGATGGCTCGGAGGCCTGGGTCGACCAGCGTTCCCGCAGTTGATCCAGGCTGAGCGACCATTCCTCAAGCGGCTGCTGCGCTTCCACCAGGCTGGCCAGCCAATTCCGAAAGCTGTGAAGGCTGTTCAGATGGGCCTGAAAATCAACAGACGGTGCGTCGTCAGTCATTGGAGCGCCCTGCATCGATCAGCAACCTAGGGGCAGATCGCACTTCAAATCGATGCAGATTCTGAACATCCTGTGATTCGGCAGCAGGCAGGATCTTCAAGGCACCGAGCCAGAACGCCTGAATCGCCACGCAACAGGCCACCGGTGGAATCCAGATCGTGAAGCCCTGCACGTTCAACTCTCATGCGTGCATCCAGACAACTGCAGATTCAACCTTCAACGCTGTGACCTAAAACACCCGATCGACGTGATGCCGGTGACCAAGCCAGGGGCCGACACGCTCACTAGCCTCATGGGGGAATGGCTTGGTGATGCATGCAGAGCCTTCCGCAGTTGCGGCCCACACCGGGCTCTCTGGATTCGCGGCGCCTAGAGGAACGGCCCGGGCAGATGCCAAACAGCCTCTACCTGGCCGGAGGCCGAGCTGAAACGGTGCTCTCCGTGGTGGTGTTGTGGCCCGGGGGCAGCGAGTGCCGATCCCTGAGCAGCCTGCGGGAGCTGAGCGCTCTGTTGGAGCACAAGGCACCGATCTGGTTGCGCATCAATGGGATGGGCTACCCCCATCTGATCCGCGATGCGCTCAAACTCTGCGGCATTCCGCAGGTGTTCGTCCCCCTGGTGCTCGACACGCCCCAGTCCACCCGCGTGGATTCACTGGGCGAGGTGATTGCCGTGGTGTTGCATCGTCTGCGTTTTTCCAGGGATCCACTCAACCTGGTGAGCGATCAGGTGAGCATGCTGCTCACCAAGAATTGTCTGATCTCGATCGAGGAAGCCCCAAGCGCCGAACCCTTTGGCTCCCTCACCCACTGGCTGCTGCAGAAAACCCCGGCGGCCTCTGCCGACGATCTGGATGATCTGCTGCACTACATGGTGGACAACCTGCTCGATGGCATCTTCCCGATGCTCGAGCAGATGGCCAACCGGCTCGACGATCTGGAAGAGGCCGCCCTGCGGGATCCGCGGCCGCGGGTGCTCAACCGCTCCTATCAGCTACGGGCCAACCTGCGCCGCATCCGCCAGCAGCTGTGGCCCTTGCGCCATCAGATCCTGCTGTTCCTCCGCCAAAACCAACCGGTGATGGGCCCCGACGGCCTGCTGGGTTTTCAGGAGATGGCGCAAAACGTGGAGCAGATCTTTGAAAGCTGCGAAATCCTCCGCCATCAGTGCGATGCGGTTACCGAGGCCCACATGGCGAGCACCGGGAATCGGATGAACCAGATCATGAAAACACTCACGATCGTTTCCACGATCTTTGCGCCGCTCACCTTCATCGCCGGCATCTACGGCATGAACTTCGACAACATGCCCGAGCTGCACTGGCGCTATGGCTACATCGCCTCACTGGTGCTGATGGGAGCCATCGCCTCCATGCAGGCCATCTACCTCTGGCGGCGGGGCTGGTTCGAAGACTGGACGACCACCCGGCGCTGACGCCGCTCGAGCCCAGCCATCAACTCCAGGGCAAAGATCGGCGTTTCCTGCACAGCAAACAGGAACTGCTCGCGATTCAGCTCCACCACCTCAGACGCCACCAGGGCCCGCGCCGTGCCATGGCGGCGGTGCGACTCGGTCACCAGCGCGCCCACCCCGAGCACATCGCCGGCAGCGAACTGTTCCGTGGAGTCATTGCCCCAACTGAGCTCCAACGAACCGCTGATCACGCCAAAGATCGAGTGTCCGGGCTCACCCGCCGCAAACAGCACCTCACCGGGTTCCAGAGAGCGGATCGACAGCTAGCCGGCCAGAGCCTGGATCGTGGGGAGCGCACCGAGAGTCACACAACGGGATGCATCTGGCCGCATCCTGCTGGGCTTTGGTCAAGGGACGGTGAAGGCCGCCAATCCATAACCTCCACACACTCTGCAGCTCTTCCAACGGGAACCGATCCAGCTCACTCCATGG
>JBJTBH010000200.1:0-22261 GCA_046091285.1 Cyanobacteriota bacterium
CAGCGAGCTGGTGGAGCGCAGCGCCGGTGGCACCTTCGGCCTCCTCTGTTACCTCGGTTTCTTGGTGGGCTTCGGCGTGAAGCTCCCCATTTTCCCCCTGCACACCTGGCTGCCGGACGCCCACGGTGAGGCCAACGCCCCGGTGTCCATGTTGCTGGCGGGGGTGTTGTTGAAAATGGGGGGCTACGCCCTGCTGCGCTTCAACGTGCAGATGTTGCCGGAGGAGCATCTGCGGCTGGCACCGGCCTTGATGGTGTTGGGGATTGTCAACATCATCTGGGGAGCGTTGAACGCCTTCGCCCAGGACAATGTCAAACGTCGGATCGCCTGCAGCTCCGTCAGCCACATGGGCTTCGTACTCCTCGGCATCGGCGCTGTCGACAGTCTCGGCATGAGCGGAGCGATGCTGCAGATGATCAGCCACGGGCTGATCGCCGCCGCGATGTTCTTCGTCACCGGCGTCTTCTACGAACGCACCAAAACACTCTCGATCCCCAACATGGGCGGTCTGGCCAAGGCCCTGCCGATCACCTTCGCCTTCTTTCTCGCCGCCTCCCTGGCCTCCCTGGCCCTGCCCGGGATGAGTGGGTTCGTCAGTGAGATCACCGTCTTTCTCGGGGTGACCGCCAACGATGGTTTCACGGTCGGCTTCCGGGTGATCACCGTCCTGCTGGCGGCCATCGGTCTGGTCCTGACGCCGGTATATCTCCTCTCCCTCTGCCGCCGGGTCTTCTTCGGGCCCAGGATTCCGGCCCTGGCGGTCGTCGCAGACATGAATCCCCGCGAACTCCTGATCGGCCTGACCCTGCTGGTCCCCACCCTGGTGATCGGCTTCTGGCCCCGCGTGGCGATCGATCTCTACCAGGCCAGCACCGATGGCCTGGCCTCCGAACTCGCGCAGCGGAGCCTCGTCGCCCTGGGACGGTTCACCGCCCTCGGCTGAACCTCAACGATCCGCCGGATCCGTTGAAATGGATCCAGACCTGAGATCGCGATGAGCCTGTCTCCCAGCCCCGCCGCCAGCTCCAGCACCCCGGTCCTGCCGCTGCTGGTCGGCGAAGGCCTGCCCTCCTTCGACGCGATCAGCGCCGATCAGGTGGGCGAAGCGATCCCCCGGCTGCTCGACGAACTCAATGCCCGGTTCGAAGCCCTCGAAGCCGATCTCCAGCAACGGCTGGAGCGGGATGAACCCCTGCCCTGGGAGGCGGTGATCGATCCGCTCCAACGCCTGGAGGAACGACTGCGCTGGAGCTGGGGCGTCGTCAGCCATCTCAATGCCGTCACCAACACCCCCGCCTGGCGAGAGGCGCCGCAGGCCCAGCAGGCTGAAGTCGTGCGCTTCGGCAACCGCAGCGGCCAGAGCCGCCTCCTCTTCCAGGCCCTGGGGCAGCTGGAGCGTCAGCATCTGGCGGCTGGCGAAGGCGATCCGCTGCGCCTCGATGCCACCCAGCTGAGGATCCTCGAAGCCGAGCAGCGGGCCATGACCCTGCGGGGGGTGGCCCTGGAGGGTCCGGACCAGGACGCCTTCAACGCCGCCAGCGAGGAACTGGCGCAACTGGCGACCCGTTTCAGCAACAACGTCCTCGATGCCACCAACGGCTGGACCCTGCTGCTGCGCGATCCCGGGGACGTGGACGGATTACCGGAGAGCCTCCGTACCCTGCTGGCCCAGGCAGCCAGGGACGCCGGCGACACCGGTGAGGACGGCCGGGACGCGACCGCTGAGCCTGGTCCCTGGCGCCTCGGACTGGACATGCCCCGCTTCGTGCCGTTCCTCCGCTACAGCCGTCGCCGGGACCTGCGCGAACAGGTTTACCGGGCCCACGTCAGCCGTGCCAGCCAGGGAGAGCTCAACAACGGCCCACTGCTGGAGCGGATCCTGACCCTGAAGCACGAACAGGCCCGGAGACTCGGCTTCCGCCACTGGGCTGATCTCAGCCTCGCCAGCAAGATGGCGGACTCGGTCGAAGCGGTGGAGAAACTTCTGGAGGAGCTGCGGGCGGCCGCCCACCCGATCGCCCAGGCCGAGCTGGACACCCTGCGGCGGTTCGCAGAAGCGGAGGAGGGCAGCGCCGCCGCTGATCTCCAACCCTGGGATGTGAGCGTCTGGGCGGATCGGCTCCGTCAACGCGACTTTGATCTCGACAGTGAAGCCCTGAGGCCCTGGTTCCCCCTCGAGCAGGTCCTGGACGGCCTGTTCAGCCTCTGCAACCGTCTGTTCGGCATCCGCATCGAAGCCGCTGACGCCGACGCCCCCCGCTGGCATCCGGATGTGCGTTATTTCCGTGTCCATGCCGAAGGCCATGATCAGCCGATTGCCGCCTTCTACCTCGATCCCTTCAGCCGCCCCGGCAGCAAACGCGGCGGCGCCTGGATGGATGAATGTCTGACCCGGTCGCGCCGACCCGATGGCACCCCGGTGCTCCCGGTCGCCTATCTGGTGTGCAACCAGAGCCCGCCGGTGGGGGACACCCCGAGCCTGATGACCTTTGAAGAGGTCGAGACCCTCTTCCATGAATTCGGTCATGGTCTGCAGCACATGCTCACAACGATCGATCGCCCCCAGGCCGCCGGCATCAACAACGTCGAATGGGATGCGGTGGAGCTCCCGAGCCAGTTCATGGAGAACTGGTGCTACGACCGCAAGACCCTGATGGGCATGGCCCGCCACTGGCAGAGCGGCGAGCCGCTCCCGGAGGCCGACTACCGCAAACTGCTGGCCACCCGCACCTTCCTGGCCGCCTCCGCCACCCTGCGCCAGGTGCATCTGGCGCTCACCGATCTCAGACTCCACAGCCGCTGGACCCCGGGCGGCGACCAGAGCCCCGAGGACATCCGCCGCGAGGTGGCCCGCACCACCACCGTGCTCGAGCCGATCCCCGAAGACGCATTGCTCTGCTCCTTCAGCCACATCTTCGCCGGCGGATATTCGGCCGGCTACTACTCCTACAAGTGGGCCGAGGTGCTCAGCGCCGACGCCTTCAGCGCCTTTGAGGAAGCCGGTCTCGAGCAGGACGAGGAGATCCAGGCCATCGGCCGCCGCTTCCGCGACACGGTGCTCAGCCTCGGTGGCAGCCGCCCGCCGGCGGAGGTGTTCGCCGCCTTCCGAGGCCGGGAACCCTCCACCGCCGCCCTGATCCGCCATTCCGGTCTGGCTGTGGCCTGATGGATGGCGACCCGATCAGTCGGGGCGCAGAAGCTCCCGGCTGATCGGACCCAGGGCCGCCGGATGGGCGATCAGATCCTTGTGCTGCCACACCGGCAGCCGGATCGCCGATCCCACCGGCAGCACCCCCCGCCAGGAAGGAATGACCATCGCATCAGCGAGGCACCAGTAGCTCAGGCACTCGACCCCCTCCAGGGCGCTCAGGTCGGCATTGAGGCGCCGCAGCAGCGCACTGCCGATCTTCATGTCGGCAATCCCGGCCAGCGGCATCCGGGGGCAGGGCTGGGCCAGCAGGGTGCCCCGATGCGGGCTGCCGACGCTGAGAAAGCGGCGAATCCGCCCCTGGCCTCCGAACGATTGAATCCAGAGGCGTCCGATCACTCCGCCCATGGAGAACCCGAGCAGATCGAGCGGCTGGTCGGAGCCGAACCGGGCCTCGATGATCCCCCCCAGACGCTCCGCCAGAACCTCCAGCCCCGTGGCTCCGAAACGGTGCGGCAGATGCGGGGCACAGGGATCACCACGCCGACCATCAAGGCAGGCCGTCAGGCGGCGGAACAGGTGCGGATCATCCCAGAGCCCATGCACCAGCACCAGGGGCACGGAAGGCTTCAAGGCCAGTGGCGTTGCCGTCGCACGCCGACGATGCCCGCAAAACCCGGCACCGGCGCCGCACACTTGCGCAGCTCCAGGCGGGTGGGCACCGGACCATGCAGATCCTCGAGCCGATCGAGAATCCGCTCGCTGTAGTGCTCGAGGGTGAGGCAACGCAGCTCCGCCGCCTGACGCTGCAGGGCCCCGATCGCCTGGCTGTAATCAAGACTGAGCGACAGATCATCGGTTCGACCCGCCGGAGCGAGGTCCAGGGCCAGCTCCAGATCAAGCTCGAACCACTGCCCCCGTTCCCGCTCGAAGGGCAGCACCCCGACATGGGCCCAGAGCCGGAGCTGCCGCACGACGATGCGATCGTTCGGGACAACGGCGGCGTCCGGGGCCGGTTCAGGCCTGCGTCCAGCTGAGGTCACAGCGGCAGGGGACGGTGGCGGAAGCTGCGACGCCCCGTGGCGTAATCGGCGGCGATGTGCCCCTGCCCCCGCAGGCGATAGCGATAGGTGACGAGACCCTCCAGCCCCACCGGTCCCCGCGGGGGCAGCGTCTGGGTGCTGATGCCCACCTCCGCCCCGAAGCCGTAGCGGAAACCATCGGCGAAGCGGGTGGAGCAGTTGTGATACACCCCGGCGCTGTCGACGTTGCTGAGAAAACGCTCGGCCGTGACGTCATTGCTGGTGCAGATCGCATCGGTGTGACGGGAACCGAAGCGGGCGATGTGCGCCAGAGCCTCCTCCAGCCCATCCACCACCTTCACCGCCAGGATCAGATCGGAGTACTCGGAGCTCCAGTCATCCTCATCAGCGGCGGCGCCGACACCGAGGGCACAGGCCCGGGGATCCCCCCGCAGGAGGACACCGGCCGCCTCCAGGGCCGGAATCGCCGCGGCCAGAAACTCCGCCGCCACCGCCTCATGCACCAGCAGGGTCTCGATGGCATTGCACGCTGCCGGGTACTGGGTCTTGGCATCAACGGCAATGGCCACGGCCTCGGCAATCCGCACCTCGCGATCGACATACAGATGGCAAAGGCCATCGGCATGGCCCAGCACCGGCAGCCGGGTGTTGTCCTTGATGAAGCGCACCAGCTCGTTCGAACCGCGGGGAATGATCAGATCCACCAATCCATCCAGGCGCAGCAGGGCCATGCTGTCCTCACGGGATGTGAGCAGCGCCAGGGCCTCGGGCGACACCGCCGTGCCGGCAAGCCCCGTGGTCAGGGCCTCGGTGATCGCCGCGCAGCTGCGGGTGGCCTCACGGCCGCCCTTGAGCAGGGCACCGTTACCGGAGCGGATCGCCAGGGAAGCGATCTGCATCACCGCATCCGGGCGTGCCTCGAAGATCACCCCAAGCACCCCGAGAGGCACCGTGATCCGCTCCAGCTCCAGGCCCTGATCCAGTTCCGTATGGAACTGGCGGCGACCGATCGGGTCCTCCAGAGCAGCCACCTGACGCACCCCCTCGATGGCGGCGCTGAGCTTGGGACCATCCAGTCGCAGCCGGGCCACCAGGGCCGGGGCGAGGCCGTCCGCGGCGGCGGCCTCAAGATCCAGACGAGTGGCCTCGAGAATCACCTCACGCCGGGCCTCGAGGCCGTCGGCCATCGCCAGCACGGCCTGACGGCGCTCATCATCACAGCAACGCCCGAGGGCCATGGCGGCCTGACGGACGGTGGCCGCACGCTGGAGGAGGTCCGGGGAGGGTTGGGGAACGGTCGTGGTCATCGTTCCATCATCCCAAGCGATCGTCAGGATCCGCGGGCCAGCGTTCCTGGGCAAGCCGGGCGGCCCCAAGAGCTCCGGCACCATTGCCAAGGGCCGCCGGACAGATCCGCAGCCCCTCCCGACTGACAGCCAGCACCCGCCGTTCCACCTCCGCCTCGGCAGCGGGCAGGAAGTAGGGAGAGGCAGCGCTCAGCCCGCCACCGATCAGCACCAGTTCGGGGGTGAGGAGATAGATCAGGGAACTGAGGCCCTGCCCGAGCCGCTGGCCATACCGTCGCCACACCGCCAGGGCCTCGGGATCTCCCTGCCCCGCGGCCGCCACCAGTTCGCGTGGAGAGCGATCGCTGAGGCGGGCCAGGCCGGCCAGGCTGCAGAAGCTCTCGAGCGACCCGCGGTTGCCGCTGTTGCTGGAGGCGCCGGCCTCGGGATCGAGGCTGATCAGGCCGGGTTCGGCCGCGGCCCCCGACCGTCCGTGGAACAGACGACCACCCAGGGCCACCCCACCGCCGACACCGGTGCCGAGGGTGAGCAGCACCACATCGCTGGCCCCGCGGGCCGCCCCCAGCCAGAGCTCTCCCAGCAGGGCGCAATTGCCGTCATTGGCCAGGACCACCGGGCGCCCAAGGCGGGGCTCAAGCCAGGCCGCCAGGGGCACCTCCCGCCAGCCCGGGAGATTGATGGCGATGCGGGCGACGCGACCTTCCGCATCGGTGGGTCCCGGCAGACCGATGCCCACGGCGCTGGCTTCCCCGGCGGGATCGAGGGCTTCGATCGCTTCCGCGATCGCCACCGACACCGCCCCTGGCATCTGGGGTCTTGGGGTGGGTCGCTCCAGGGCGGCCAGTCGCCGGCCCGTGGCGTCGTAACGACCGACCTTGATGGCACTGCCCCCGAGATCGACACCGATGACCTGACGGCCGGCAGGCCCCTGCGCAGACGCCAAGCCTCAGAACCGCAGAAAGATCTGCATCTGAGTCTGCCAGCGGCCCTGACCGTCCACCGAACCCTGCAGGCCGAGACGATCGCTCGCCTGATACCGCAAGGTCACCTGGGGCGGAATGTCGGAACGGTTGGGAGCCGCCAGCACCGAGAGGTTGAAGCGGTCGTTGAGGTCGACGCCGATCTCCGAGCCGAGCACCAGCTCCGAGGGCACCCGGCCGGAGCGACCTTCCGACGCATCATTGACCGCCGGCACCACATAGGTGGGAAAGAGGGCAAAGCTGAACCGCTGACCGAAGGCCTCGGTCAGGGAACCGACGAGGGGGGTGAGCAGGGTCTGGCCGACGACCGTGGCCAGGGCCGTGCCGGCATTGCCACTGCTCAGACCGGCGAGGGAATTGCCCCCGATCAGGGCCACCAGACGATCCTCCGGCAACGGCGGCGAGCTGCGCAGGCGGATCTGATCGACAAGGCGATCAGCGGGTCCGCTCGCCTGCAGGGTGACCCGCACCAACCGCAGCTGATCGAGGGGCGTGTCGGTGGACTGCAGGTCCCAGGACGTCAGGGAACCCGACTGACGCTGACCGATGTTGACGGTGTCCGAGACGCGGGTGCGCAGGGCGACGTCGACGTAGGGGATCAGACCGAGCGAAGGGGTGAAGACGGCGACATTCGGAGAATCCGGATCAAGGCTGAAGCTGGTGGTGAACAGGTTCAGGCGACCGTTGAGGAGGCGAACCACCCCGGAGAGCTGCAGGGAGGGATCGAGGCGACCACTGATCAGCAGGCTGCCACCGGTTGTGAAATTGGCGAGACCAGGCACCACGAGCCGCAGATCCGGGCCGAAACGCAGGACAAGGCGCCGCAGGCTGATGAAGGGCAGCGACGGGATCGCAGCCCGGAGGGATTGGCCGGCATCGGTCTCCACATCGGAACCGAACACCCGCCAGGGCCGATCGAAGGCCCAGTTCTGCTCCAGGAGACGGGGCACGGTCACCGGCACCGCACCACCGGCGCCATCGGGGCGGGACAGCTCACCGGGCTGGGCGTTGACGCGGCCGCGGCTGAGCTGAAGGCTGCCGCCGAAGCCCGGCTCCCGCAGGCTGCCGGTGACGGTGACCTCCCCGTCGAGCTGGGCCGTGAGCCTGGATCCACGCACCGGCACAGCCCGCAGGGTGATCTGCAACGGCTGCACCTGGGGGTACCACTGCACGAGACCGAGGCGACCCTGGCCACGGAAGGACCCGGACCCACCGATGCTGCCGCTGAGGGACTGCACCTCGAGGGCATTGAAATCAAAGACCACCAGGGTCTGGAGGTCACGGATCGTCTGACCGCCGGCCCGCAGCTGCCCCCGCTCGATCCGGAGCACACCATGGGCCAGCGGTTCGGCGACGCTGCCCCGTAGCAGCAGCAGCAGATCCGCGGAACCCTGGTCCAGGGAGATGGCCGGTCCCGCCAGAGCGGTGAGGAAACGCAGGCCGTCCTCCCGACCCTGCAGGCGCACCTTCAGATCCGTGCGCCGCGGATCGAGGGGAATCTGCCCCTGAAGATCGAGGCTGCCGGACCGCCCAGGGGCCAACAGGGAGCCGTTCACCTGCCAGAGCGCCTGACGATCGAGCCGGATCCGCGCCCTGGAGAGGCTCAGGGGCATGTCAGCGACGGCCGCCTGCTGCAGGCTGAGATCCGCTTGCACATCAGGCAGGCCCGATCCGAGGCGGTAGCGCCCCTGAAGGCCGAGGAAACCGCGCAGGGTGGCGGGCACCGGAGTCAGGAGCGCCAGCAACGACAGGGGCAGACGATCGAAGGAAAACCGGCCGCCGCCATCCGCCAGGGGGCCGGACAGCCGGGCCACCAGAGGTTCCAGGGTCATGGCCCTGTCCTGATCCTCCTCGGGCCACCAGAGATGGGCCCTGGTCGTGAGTTCGATCCAGAGCTGATCAGGCCTGGGCGTGGAGAGGGTCAGATCGGCATCGACCCGGCTCGGAAGATCGTCGAAGCGCAGCCCCCGCCGGGCGATCGCCTGCCTCTGCTGCCGCTGCCGCAGACGCTCCTGGGCCTGGCTGAGGGCCTGCAGCTGGTCGGTGAGACTCCGGCCGAGGGTGTCGATCATCAGAACGCCCAGATCACCGGCCCGGCCGGTCGGTTCGGCGGCCTCACCACGCCAGAGCGGAACGGCTTCCGCCAGCTGATGCAGCACCTCCGACTGCAGATCTCTGGCAGCGAGGGTGCCCTGCAGCTCGGAGAGGCCACGACCACCCGGACGCTGGGGGTCGCGCCGGAGGACCAGGTGGAGGGAGCCACCATCGGGAATACGGGCCCGGCTTTCGACCGCGAAGCGGCCGTTGCTCATCCCCAGGCGCAGATCCGCGCTGGAGAGCTTGACCCCCAGCAGCGACGGGGAACGGAGCGCCAGATCGGCGGTCAGTCGCCAGGGCGCAGGAACGAGTTGACCACGGCCGCTGAACTCCCCCTGGAGGGGGCGCAGGCGCTGCTTCGGTCCGAGGGCGATCTGAAGACCATCGAGCGGCAGGGCCTGACCCTGCCAGGAATAGGTGCTCACCCCAGCCATGGGGCTGGGCCCGGCGCCGGCCAGCCAGCCGCGGCCGCGTTCAAGCCGCAGGGCGGTGGATCGCCAGCGGGAATCGAAGGCCGCCTGCAAGGTTCCTGGCGTCAACTCCGAACTGGAACGAAGCAGCAACCGGCGGACTCCAGCCGGATCAGCGCTCAGTTCACCGCTCCAGGTTTCAGCCAGATGAACGGGCCCGAGGCCGGGATCCTGAACGGTGAGCATCAGCCGGGGCTGCAGCTGGGCCAGGGGGCCGCTGAGCTGACCGCTGGCGGTGAAGCTGCCCTGCAGATCAAGGCCAAGGGCCCGTTGCAGGGATGGAAGCGACACGGTCGCGACCTCGAGATTCAGGGCAACGGGTCCGGCGACCAGGCCGCGGCCGGCGCGACGCTGCAAGGGAATCCGACCGGACACCCAGACCGGGCCGCTGCGCATCTCATCAAGCTGCAGGGCTGCTGGAGTCCAGGCGAAGCGCACCTGCACGGGCTGCAGCAGGGCCTGCCAACGGGAATCAAGGGGCAGATCCCGCGGCGCGATCGTCGCCTGCCCCCGCAGATCAGCGGTGGGAGCGAGGGATCCCCGGGCCTGAAGGCGGGAATGGGCCAGCCGTAGATCCAAGCGACGCACACGCAGGGATGAACCCTGCTGGAGATCGGCCGTGAGGGTCACCGGCAGAAGCCTGGTTGCCCCCAGGCCGAGCGTGCGTGCCTGCAGCTGACCGTCGACCGCCAGCGTGGGCTGACGCCAGGGACCGCTGAGGCGCCCGCGAAGCTGATCACGGCCGATCGATGGATCGGCGGCGGAACGGTGGGAGGCCAGCGCCTGCAGGTCCCAGCGCTCAAAAGGGATCAGGGCGCCACGAAGCTGTCCTCGCCAGGCCCCCTGACGCCAGTCCAGCCGATCGATCTGCCAGGCCAGGGCCGGCCGCCGCGCCGACAGCGGAGAGGAGCAGCGACCCAGAAGCCTGGGGATCTCCAGGGTCTGGTCCGGCGCCGATCCCCGCCAACGCCCCTGAGACACCTGCAGGCGACCCTGACAGGCGCGCCGGGCTCCATCCAGCTCCAGCCGCAGACGTCCGTCAAGGCGACCGTCGAGGCGGCCGGGGATGGCCCGGCGGCCGGGCCAGAGATCGAGAAGAGCCGCCAGATCGAGCTGACGGGGCTGGAAGCGGAAACGCCATCGCGCGCTGTGCCAGTCGCCACCGGCGTCAAAGGCAAGCCGACCGCCGGAGGCGACAGCAAGCTGACCGCCGGAGCGCAGCTGCTGCTGATCGAAACGGAGATCGGTCCAGCCCCGCAGATTCAGGGGCCGGGCTGTCTCTGAGAACAGACGCAGGGCGAGCGGATCCCGGAAACGCACCTGGAGACCGAGCCGCGGGGGCTGACCGCCACCGCCGCCGAAGACCCAGAGGGGACCGGAAGGCCGGGAGCGCAGCACCACCTGAGCGCCGGAAACCGTCAACCGCAGCACCGGAACCCCCTGCTGCAGGCTCGCGAGGGGATCCAGACCGACAGTCAGCCCCCGGACGCTGGCGTGGGAATGATCAAGACGGGAACGACCGAGGTGGCTGGGCCCAACGGTCAGGCCTTCGAGACTGAGACCGCGGTAGGGCCCGAAGCGGAGCGGATGCCCCATGGCCTGCCCCAGCTGCCGCTCCAGCCCGGCCTTGTAGTGGAGGTACTGGCGCTCGAGCTCACGGTTGAGCAGCGGAACACCGACCCCAAGAACGAGGGCAGAGGCGGCCAACCACCAGCCGAGGCGACGGCGAGGACCGGGTGACTGGCCGTTGCCAGGACGCTGATCCGATCGGCCTGTGATCACCCTGGAGTCAACAGCGCCGGAAGAGGCCGCAATATAGGGACCTTGACCGCCTGAGAAACCCCCGATGCCAGCCGATCCGCTCCTGCTCCAGGCCGGTCAGTGGCTGGGGGTGGCCTCCGCCGTGCTGGCCGTGCTCACCATCGCGGCTTTTCTGCAGCGCTGGGGTCTGCGCTTCCGGCTGGTGGGGATCACCAGTTTCACGGTGCTGCTGGCGCTGTCATGCGCCGCGTTTGCGATCAGCTATTCGCCGAGAGTGTCGATCCCAGGCGCCGTGGTGCTGCCGGTGGTTTACGACAACGGCGCGGAACTGGTGGTGGCCGCCGCGCCGGAGGATCTCCCTGAGGCGGCGATCCTGCCGAGCCTGGAGCAGATCAGCCGCAACCTGCGCGGCAGTGGCCGCAAGACCGCAGACGGCCTCGTGCATGTGCGCGTGCGTCAGATCCGCAGCACCGGAACCGGTCGAAGCGAGCCGGTGGTGCTGGCGGAAGCGACCCGAAACCTGGCCGACGGCAGCGTGCAGCTGCCTGAGCGGCCCGGGGCCCTCCCTGCGACGAACGGTTGAGGGATGCAGGGCCTCCCGCGCCATTTCCACCGGGAGGCCAGGGTGCTGGATGCGGCAGGTCTCCACAGCTGGGCGCTGCTGGCCGATGCCGACGTCACCATGCTGCGAACCCTGGCCCGACAGAGCCTGGCCAGCGAAGCCCGTCTGCTGCGCCTGCAGGCCCAGGCACGTCTGATCGTGGATCTGGAGCTGCCGGCTGAAGCCGCGGCCCTGCTGTTGCACGGCGGCATTCCCGATGCCGCCAGCCTGGCGGCCGCCGACCCCGATGATCTGCTGCGTCGCCTGCAGCGACTGGAGCGCTCTCTGCTGCAGGGGCAGGCCCGACTCAATCCGCTCGATCTGCATCGTTGGATCAGCAGGGCGCGGCGCCACTCCGGTCGCTCCAGGAACTGACCCACAGCGCCGACCGAAGCGAAGGCAACGGCCTGAAATGAAGACAGCGGCCGAAACGATCTCTCCGCCGCCCGTCCCATTGATGGTCCACGCCACCCGTTCCGCCTCTGTGCCGCCACTGGCCTGGCTGCTGGGAAGTCTGATGCTGGGACTCGGCGCCGCCCCCTGTCAGGCAGGCTCGCCGCTGCTGGAATCGATCAAGCAGAACCCCCAGCAGGCGCGCACGCTCTGTACCGCCCTGCGGCAACTGAACAGCCAGGGCCATCCGGCCCTGTCCACCGAAGGGATCGCTCTGGTGGCCTCCCGCCAGGGCCTTTCACCGCTGGATGCTGAAATTGTCACCACGTACGTGGTCGGTCTGTACTGCCCGGATGTGCGCTGATTCCCCCCGGTTGGCAGGGCCGTTGCGCGACGAACGGCTCGAATCCGCAGGCCAGGACGGGACCGGCAGCGCGAGACCGGGACGGGTGGACGATCGCTGGATGCGTTTTCGGGATGGAACCCGGCTGAACAGACGCCTCTGGTATCCCACGGAGGAGCGGGGGGCGGCACCGGTGCTGCTGATGCGCCAGCCCTACGGACGCGCGATCGCCTCGACCGTCACCTACGCGCACCCGCGCTGGTATGCCAGCCACGGCTTCCTGGTGGTGGTGCAGGACGTCCGTGGCCGGGGAGACTCCGAAGGTCGGTTCGGGGGGTTCCGGCAGGAGGCCCGGGATGGAGCGGACACCGTGCGCTGGGCCCGGCAGCTGCCCGGCGCCGATGGACGGGTCGGGATGTATGGCTTTTCCTATCAGGGTCTGACCCAGCTGCTCAACGACGGCGGCGCGGATACGGTCGAGCCGGATCCGGAGAACGGGCTCCTGGAAGGCCGAGGGCTGGATCCCCTGCCGGACTGCCTGGCACCGGCGATGTGCGGCCTCGATGAGCGCCGGCACTGGGCCAGTGAAGGGGGAGCCTACTGGTGGGCGCTCGGCCTGGGCTGGGCCCTGCAGCTGGCCGCCCAGGAACTCTCCCGCCGCGGTGACCACGGGAGCTGGCGACAGATCCGCCGCAGTCTCACCGGGGGCACCTTTGTGGAAGACGGCCTGGAGCTCCTGCAGCGCCATGACCCCGATGGCATGGGGCTGGGCTGGCTGCAGCGGCCTGCGGAAAGCAGCGATGGCTGGTGCATCCATCAGCCACCGGAGGCCCTGCTGAGGCGACCGATGCTGCTGCTCGGTGGCTGGTGGGATCCCCATCTGCGCGGCGTGTTCGACCTCTGGCAGCGAAGCCGCCGGGCGGGAGGCGATCCGGACCTGTGCATCGGCCCCTGGAGCCACCTCAACTGGAGCCAGGGGCAACCGATGGCGACCGAGTCCTGGAGGAAGCCGGGCCTGTCGATCGATCAGCTCCAGCTGGCCTTCTTCCGCCATCACCTCGGCCTGGATCAGGCTGCGGCATGGTCGGCCCAGGGCCCTGGCCCCGGCAGCAGCGCGCTGCTGTTCGATCTCGGCAGCAAAACCTGGCAGGGCCACGACCCCCAACACCCCCGGGGGGGGACCTGGTGGCTGCAGAGCGACGGCCTCGCGACTCTGCCGGCCGCTGAAGGGCAGCTGCTGAGCACCGATCCGTCCCTCGTGTCCGAGCCGGCACCGGACGCCAGGAGCGTGACCGTCGTGCATGACCCATGGCGGCCCCTGCCTGGCCGGGGCGGCCATCTCGGCCTCGATGCCGGCCCTTGCCAGCGCGATGACCTCGATGCCCGCACCGATGTGGCCTGCTTCCGAACAGCCCCCCTGGAGCAACCGCTGACCCTGCAGGGGGAAGCGGAGCTGGAGCTGGTGGTGACGGCCGATCAGCCGGGCTTCGATCTCTGCTGCGCCCTGTCGCGGCTGCGACCCGCCAGGGGCGACCAGGGCAGCGGAGCGCCGCTGACGACGGAGATGACGACGGAACAGCTCTGCACCGGCGTGCTGCGGGTGGTCGGCGAGGAGGCCCTGACATCCCAGCGGCGCCGGGTGCGGTTCCAGCCCCTGCTCGTCACCCTGGGCCGCGGGGAGCGCCTGCGGTTGTCGGTGGCGGCAGCGGCCTGGCCCCAGGTTGCCGTCAACCCAGGCACCGGCGGCAGGCCGATGGGCGGCGTCGGTCCGGAGCATCGCGTGATCACCCTGACCCTTGAGATGACGGGAGCGCGTCTGAGCATGAAGCCGATGGTTGGGTCAGACTGAGCCAGGTTTTTGATGTCGCCGTGTCCCGTCGTGCCGCCCTGCTGAGCCTTGCCCTGGTCGCCGGGGGCCTGCTGCCCGCCGCTGGCCTGCCGGCGCGGGCTCTGGAGCCGGTGAGCTCCACGGCATCGGCAGGGGCCGGATCGATCACCGTCGCCCAGGCGATCGCCAATGCCGACCGGATCCTGGCCACCCTGCGCGATGGGGATGCCAATGCCCGTTACAACCAGTTTTCCGACGATCTGAAGCGCATCAGCAGCCCCTCGATGGTGGCCGCGACGATGAAACAGCAACCCAGGCTGCTCAGCTGGCGCATCACCCAGGTGCAACGGGGACTGAGCACCACCGCTGTCGACGCGGAGCTGCGCACGGCGATCGGTCAGCGACAGATTCAGCTGATTCTCAACAACGACGGCAAGCTCGCGGGCTACTACCTCGGACGCACCGACCAGCCGGCGGCGTCCGTGGCGCTGGCCTTCGTCAAGGCCGTCAGCGGCGGTCAGTTCATCAGCGCCAGCAGCTTCCTCAGTCCTGCGCTGGCCAGTGATCTGACACCGGCGGTTCTTCAGGAGCGCTGGCAGAGCCTGCAGCGCCTGACCGGCAATTACGTCGCCACCGAGGGGGCCACCATCGCCGAGAGCACCCCCGATCAGAAGCTGGTTCTGGTCACCACCCGCTTCAACCGGCTGACGGATCGACTGTTCGTGATCCTGGATCGCGACAACCGGATCATCGGCGTCGATGTCCCCCGTGATGCCGCCCCTCAGGCCGTGATTCGCTGACAGCCATCAGGGCGGTCCGAAGCCCTCGGATCCCAGCGCAAACCGGCCTAAGCTCCTGGCCACGCTCCCGCGGATTCGCACGTGCTGGCTGAGTTGAACTGGATGGTCGAAGACGGGCAGCGGCTCGCGGAATGCCGCCATGACCACCCCTTCGCCGTGCTCGGGCCCCAGCCCCTTGACGATGGCACCTGGGTGGTGCGCGCCTGGGTGCCCGAAGCGGACCAGGTGGACCTGCTGGTCGGCGACCCGCGTCAGCCGATGGCCACCCCCCATCACCCCTGGGTGTTCGAGGCTGCCGTGCCTCAGGACCCCGGCAGTGGCTACCGGCTGGCCGTCAGTCGCGGCGGCATCGACCACATCCAGCACGATCCCTGGGCCTTCCGCCACGAGTGGATGGGGGCCATGGATCATCACCTGTTCGCAGAAGGCAACCACCACCACATCTGGCAGCGGATGGGTGCCCACCCCGGTGAGCGTGACGGCATCGAGGGGGTGCAGTTCTGCGTCTGGGCGCCGCATGCCCGCAGCGTCTCGATTCTGGGCAATTTCAACAGCTGGGATGGCCGCCACCATCCGATGCAGAAACGCGATGGGGGCAGCTGGGAGTTGTTCGTTCCCGGTCTGAGCGTCGGTGAAATCTATAAGTACGAGATTCACACGCAGGAAGGTCACTGCTATCCGAAGGCCGACCCCTATGGCTTCCGTCATGAGGTACGACCGAACAATGGTTCTGTCGTCGAAGGCCTGGCCAGTGACTTCCAGTGGAGCGACGCCGGCTGGCTGGCCGAACGGGACAGCCGGAATGCCCTCGACCAGCCGATCTCCGTCTATGAGATGCATCTGGGAAGCTGGATGCATGCCAGCGCCGACCAGCCCTTCCTCGAAGCGGATGGCAGGGCCAGAAGCCCGGTGCCAGCCGCCGATCTGAAACCGGGGGCCCGTCTGCTCACCTACCCGGAGCTGGCCGATCGGGTGATCCCCTATGTGAAGGCTCGCGGGTTCACCCACATCGAACTGATGCCGATCTCGGAGCATCCGTTCGATGGCTCCTGGGGCTACCAGGTGACCGGTTGGTATGCGCCCACCAGCCGCTTCGGCACACCTGATGAATTCCGGGCCTTCGTGGACCGCTGCCATGCCGAAGGCATCGGCGTGATCCTCGACTGGGTGCCCGGCCACTTCCCCAAGGATGCCCACGGCCTGGCCTTCTTCGATGGCGTGCATCTCTATGAGCACGCTGATCCGAGAATCGGCGAACACAAGGAATGGGGCACCCTGATCTTCAATTACAGCCGCAACGAAGTCCGCAACTTCCTGGTGGCGAACCTGATCTTCTGGTTCGACCAATTCCACATCGATGGCATCCGCGTCGATGCGGTGGCTTCGATGCTCTACCGCGATTATCTGCGGCCTGATGGCGAATGGTTGGCCAACGACAACGGGGGACGAGAAAATACTGAAGCTGTGATCTTCCTGCAGCAGGCCAACCATGTGTTGTTCCAGCACTACCCAGGTGCCCTGTCAATCGCCGAGGAATCCACCACCTGGCCGATGGTGACCCAACCCACCCACATCGGCGGTCTCGGGTTCAACCTGAAGTGGAACATGGGCTGGATGCACGACATGCTCGATTATTTCGAGCTTGATCCCTGGTTCCGTCAGTTCCACCAGAACAACGTCACCTTCTCGATCTGGTACGCCTTCACCGAAAACTTCATGCTGGCTCTCAGCCACGATGAAGTGGTGCATGGCAAGAGCAATCTGCTTCACAAGATGCCCGGCGATGATTGGCAGAAATTCGCCAACGTCAGGTCTCTGCTCACTTACATGTGGACCCATCCCGGCAAGAAAACGATCTTCATGGGCATGGAGTTCGGCCAGCGTGCCGAATGGAATGTCTGGGGCGATCTGCAATGGGAACTGCTCAACCACGAGCCGCACCAGGGTCTGCAACGCCTGGTGGATGACCTGAACAGCTTCTACAAGTCAGAACCGGCCCTCTGGCGCGACGATTTTGACCAGTACGGTTTTCAGTGGATCGACTGCAACGACAACCGCCACTCGGTGATCAGCTTCATGCGTCGCGAAAGCGCCACAGGACGTTGGCTGGTGGTGGTCTGCAACTTCACGCCCCAGAGCCATTCCCATTACCGGGTGGGAGTTCCCCTGGAGGGCTTCTATGAGGAAGTGTTCAACAGCGACAGCGCCCGCTACGGCGGCAGCAACCTCGGCAACCTCGGGGGCAAATTCACCGATGAATGGGGCATCCACGGCTACGGCGACTCCCTCGACCTCTGCCTGCCGCCCCTGAGCGTGCTGGTGTTCCGCCGGGATGAGAAGCGCTCCCAGGCGCTCTGTGACGAAGCCACCGAAACCGGGGCCCTTCTCGGGTAGGTTCGCCGCTGACTGTCGCTTGCAACCATGACCGGATCCGCCCCCCTGCTGCTGCGCGCCGCCCGAGGTGAGCAGGTGGAGCGGACACCGGTCTGGATGATGCGCCAGGCCGGTCGCTACATGAAGGTCTACCGCGACCTCCGCGATCGGCATCCCGGCTTCCGCGAACGCTCGGAAAACCCGGATCTCTCCTACGAGATCTCGATGCAGCCGTTCCACGCCTTCAAGCCCGACGGCGTGATCCTCTTCTCCGACATCCTGACGCCGCTGCCCGGCATGGGCATCGACTTCGACATCATCGAGAGCCGCGGCCCGATCATCGAGCCCGCCATCCGCAGCCAGGCCCAGGTGGATGCCCTGCGCCCCCTCAATCCAGCCGAGGCCCTGCCCTTCGTCGGCGAGGTGCTCGGTCGCCTGCGGGCCGATGTCGGCAACGAAGCCACGGTGCTCGGTTTCGTGGGCGCCCCCTGGACCCTGGCGGCCTACGCCGTTGAGGGCAAGAGCTCCAAGAACTACGCCGTGATCAAGGCGATGGCCTTCCAGGAGCCGGCCCTGCTGCACAAGCTCCTGGCTCACCTCGCCGATTCGATCGCCACCTACGTGCGTTATCAGATCGATTCCGGCGCCCAGGTCGTTCAGATGTTCGATTCCTGGGCCGGCCAGCTCTCCCCCGCCGACTACGACACCTTCGCCGCTCCTTACCAGAAGCGGGTGATCGATCAGGTGAAGGCCACCCACCCCGACACCCCCCTGATCCTCTACATCTCCGGCAGCGCCGGGGTGCTTGAGCGCATGGGCCGCACCGGCGTCGACATCGTCTCCCTCGACTGGACGGTGGACATGGCCGAAGGCATCGCCCGCCTGCCCGAGGGCGTGGGTGTGCAGGGCAACGTGGATCCCGGCCTGCTCTTCGGGACCCCCGAGGCGATCAGGGAGCGCATCCTCGACACCGTGCGCAAGGCCAGGGGTCGCCGTCACATCCTCAACCTCGGCCACGGCATCCTGCCCGGCACCCCGGAGGACAACGCCCGGGTGTTCTTTGAAACCGGCAAGAACGTCGACGCCCTGCTTGGAGCCTCCACCTGATGGCCGCAGCAGCGGGGACGGCACCCGAACGGATCCTGATCACCGGCGCCAGCGGCTGCGTCGGCCAGTACATCAGTGAGCAGCTGCTGCGCGACAGCGACGCCGAGCTGCTGCTGCTGCTACGGGATCCGGCCAAACTCAGGGCCGTTCCCGTTGATCATCCGCGCGTCCGGCTGCTGGTCGGTGATCTGCGTGACCTCGACCGCCATCGTGAGGCGCTGGCCCAGGTCACCCGCATCATTCACACCGCCACAGCCTGGGGCGATCCTGAGCGGGCCCACCAGGTGAATGTGGTGGCCGTGAAGACGATGCTGAGCCTCACCGATCCTGAGGTGCTCAGGCAGGTGATCTACTTCTCCACGGCCAGCATTCTCGATCGGAAGCTGCAGTTGCTGCCTGAGGCGATGGCCTACGGCACCGAATACATCCAGACCAAGGCTCTGTGCCTGCAGCAGCTGGAGGAGCATCCACTGGCGGAGCGGATCGTGGCGATCTTCCCGACCCTCGTCTTCGGCGGCCGCATTCATCCGGGCGATTCCCATCCCACCAGCTATCTCACCGCCGGCCTGGCGGAAGCGGTCCGCTGGCTGGGGCTGGCCCGCTGGCTGCGCACCGATGCCAGCTTCCATTTCATCCATGCCGCCGACATCGCCCAGGTCTGCGTCCACCTGGCCACCCGTCCGCATCAGAGCAATCCGGAACCCGGACAGGGCCCGGTGCGGCGACTGGTGCTCGGTCAGGCGCCGATCACGGTGAATCAGACCGTGAATCAACTCTGCCGCTGGCGACGTCTCTGGAATCCTCCGGTCGGCCTGACGTTGAGCGCCTGGCTGGTGGAAGCCCTGATCAAACTGCTACGGATCGAGGTCAATGCCTGGGACCGCTTCTCGATCCAGCAACGCCATTTCCTGCACGAACCGGTCAGTCCACCGGAGCGCTTCGGGCTCGTCAGTTTCGCCCCGACCCTGGACGCGGTTCTCGAAACGGCGGGCGTCCCCCATCGCGGTCGACTGACGTCAGCTTCGTGAGCCCAGCCTCCTGAACTGGATCCTGTCAACTCCGCTCCGGCGGCTGGTCGACGCGAGCGTCAGCAACAACCGGGCCCAGAACAGAGAGAAGGCCCACAGAGGAGACCAGGCCATCAGCAACAACCGGGCAAGAGAAAGCGGTGCCTGCCAGCAGCTCCCGCAGGAGATCTCCAAATTGTTTCGATCCAGGGTCCGTTCCCCCCAGAGCCCTGGCCCTGGCCCGTAAGTTTGGACGGTTGCACGTGCTCTGATGCGCCGTCTCCTTTCTCTGATTGCTTTCTGCCTGGCGCTCGTGCTGGGTGCAGCCCCCAGCTTCGCCGCCGATGCCGCCCACGGGGCCCAGATTTTCTCCGCCAACTGCGCCGCCTGCCACATGGGCGGTGGCAACGTCGTCAATGCTGAGCGCACCCTGAAGAAGGAAGCGCTCGAAAGCTACCTGGCCAACTACAGCGCCGGCCATGAAGCCGCCATCCAGTACCAGGTGACCAACGGCAAGAACGCCATGCCCGCCTTCGGTGGCAAGCTGAACGAAACCGACATCGCTGATGTCGCCGCCTATGTGGAAGCCCAATCCCAGAACGGCTGGGCCTGATCAACGCACCGCGTGATCTCCGGAGGGGCTGAATCATCAGCCCCTTTTTTTATGGGCGTCATGGGCGGACATCGCTGGCATGGCCGGCGTCGAGAGAGCGCCGTTCAGCCAGCACCGCCAGGTAGAGCTCTTCCGGAATCTCACGGATGTCGTATTCGCTCGGCAGCACCCCGTGGGTGTGGCGATGCACGACAAGCCAGCAGTTCCGTTCCGCATCAGCGCCGGATTGATCAAAATGATGGGATTCAAGGGCCAGGCGCCGTACCAACGCCCCATGGGATTCCTGAATCATCCAGCCCATCCGATTACGAGGATCGCCATCATGCTGGAAGCGGGCTCAGCCACGGTTCGAGAGACGACGCCAGACCGGCCGCCGCGCCGTCCATGGTCCTGGCTGCTGCTGGGGCTGCTCGGACTGGGAGCGCCATGGGCCACCCCCCTGCGGGCCGCCCCCCTGCCGAGCGCTGAACGCTCGGAGGTTCCGCGCCGTTGCCCGGCCCTGTTGCCGTCCTATGAGAACTTCCTGGAGCCGATGCCGCTGCGCCCCCAGGATGTACCGGCCAAGAATGCCAAGGGCTGCCTGTCGCCGGCCGATGCCATCTACGGAACCGATGGTTGCCCGAAGAAGCTCTGCCCCCAGCCCAAGGGGCTTGGCCTCTGAGCGGATCGAGGTGCGGGGGCCGGAGCGGCCCCCTCAGCAGCGTCAGGAGCCTGTGCCGTAGGCCACCTGACAGACGGCATTGAGGAGCTGAGCCTGATCGCCGTTGCTCGGCACCTGACCATTGAGCAGGCCCTGCTGGCAATTGGCGGCCCCGAGCAACTGGGTGCCGTTGACGAGGTAGTTGAAGCTGACGCCGTAGGTCCCCACCGATTCGACCGAGCCATAGTTGAGCTGATAGCTGGTCTGGGGGACCAGAAACACCGGGGAGGACTGGGCGGCGGCGGCATTGACGAGCCCACCGATCATGGCGCCGGTGGCCAATCCGGCCAGACCCCAGCCGACCGCGTTGCCCCCCCACCAGCCCCAGGTGGCGGCGCCGCCGTTGAACCAGCCCGTGCTCCAGGGGCGGTCGTTCCAATACCCCCCATTCCGCCAGTTATCATTCCAGCCATTAAAATTTCTATTGTAGAAGTTATTGTTATCACCGATGCGATTGAAGTTTGTTCGATTATAAGTGTTGACGTTTATGTTGCCTTGATTATCAAAGCGCGGACGATTGTTGATATTCTGATCGCCGCCACCGCCACCCCAGGCAGGACGCGTGCCCGGCCCGAACATCGGGTGAGCGCCCTGATAGCCGGAATGCCAGTCGCCAGCCCCGGCCTGGGCGCCACCACCGAAGTGGTAGCCCCCACCGCCGAAGCCGCCGCCGCCGCGATCAAAACCACCACCGCCGCCACCGCGACCGGGGTAGGCCTGGGCACCGAACGGAAGCAGGAGCACCAGGGAGGCCAGCACCGCCGCACCCGTGCGGCGGGACACGGCAGCCCCCCCCCGGGAAGAGGGACAGGGCGGAGAGGAGAGGAACGTCAGGGAAGCCATGGGGGACCGGGGAAACGACAACAGAAGAAGCATCAGGTTCCGGGGCCGGAACGCCGGAGGGCAGCCCCAACAGCCTGGCAGCGGGACCAGAGGCCGACCCCGGCGGCACCGAGGCCGAGGCCCAGCAGCATCGTCAGGAGGCCTCTGGCCGCGGGTGGCAACGAATGGACGAGGCCAGGGCTGGGCAGGGGTGTGCCCTTGGGATCCGGGCCATAGGCCACCTGGCAGGCCGCATTGAGCAACTGGGCCTGGGCGGCGCTGGATGGCACCTGACCATCGAGCAGACCGGCCTGACAATTGACGGCCCCCTTCACCGGCGGACTGCCGCTGACTCCATAACTGAAATCAGCCCCGCTGTTGCCGACGGCATCCACCGAGCCGTAATTGAGCTGATAAGGGCTGTCGGGGACATTGATCACCGGTGATTGCTGCGCAGACGCCTGGTTGACGAGATCCGTGATCACCTCGCCGGTGGCCAGGGCCGCCAGGCCCCAGCCCAGGGAGTTGCCGCCCCACCAGCTCCAGCTGTCCGGCGTCCAGGCATACCAGCCATAACCCCAGGGACGGCTGCCCCAGTAGCCCCCATCCGCCCAGTTGTTGTTCCAACCGCCGTAGTCACGGTTATAGAAGTTGTTATCGATATTGACCTGCCTGTTGAAGCGGTCGTTATCAAAACTGCCGATGGAATTCCAGCCACCTTCATTCAGACGGCGGTACTGATCAGCCGAGATGTTGTGACCGGTCCAGGGCGTGCGAGCGCCGGATCCATAGGCGGGGTGACTGCCCTGGTAGCCCTGATTGAGGGCGCGATCCACGGGCCGATCGGCAGAGCCGCCGCCACCCCCAC
>JBJTBH010000201.1:0-2839 GCA_046091285.1 Cyanobacteriota bacterium
TGGAGAGTGGTGGTCATGAGAACGGAAGGGGGAGCTCCCGGAAGGAGCAGGTAAAGAGGACGGACAACCGAACCGGTCGCCTCGCCCCCAGCAGTGTAACGGAAGTTTGCGCTGTGTGTGGATCCTTTGAGCCTGGGGCGGACTGCCGCGGAGCGCCTCCTCCCGCCGCACCGAAGCTCGCTTAAGATTTTCCTTGGATTTGATGAGCGGCCTCATGGTGCTGATTTGCTGGGATTTTCAGGGTGAGCGCCGCCAGGAAACCGTTCCGGTCGAGCAGGCCCGTCACCGACGCGCCGACCTCGAAGCGCAAGGCGCCGTCATCTATTGGAGTGAGCGCCTTCAGGGCTGCTGAGCCGAAGATCAGCGCCCCCGTTCAGCGCCGATCACCGCCGTCCCAGGCCACCACTGCTAAGAGTTCAGCAGGCATCTCCCTGGATCCGATGGCTCCGTTCCCCCCTGCGCTCAGGACTCCGCCTGAGCGCTCCCATCGGCTCGGACTGGGGTTGGGATTGTTGCTGCCATTGCTGGGCTCCAGCCTGATGGGCTGCCAACCCAATCCTCCCCAGGACAGCCAGCAGGTTCAGCGGCTGGAACTGCGCCTGCAACAACTCGAGCAGCGGCTCAACACCCTCCAGAACACCCCTCCCGTCAAGCCCTCCGCCAGGGTCCCGGTCGGCCCGATCCAATCGATCACCTTCCGCACCGGCACCGCCGACGATCGCCTGCGCATCTACTGGGAAAACGGCACCCGCAGCGATCTTCCCTGCACCAAGGAACAGGCCACCTGGGTCTGCGGCTAAAGGCCACGCGCCAGCTCCAGCAGCGCCTGAGGCCACTCCGGCTCGCAGGGCCAGGCCTCGCGGCAGGTGAGGCTGAGGGCAATGCCCTTCTCCCGATAGGCCGCCTCATTGATGAACACCGGGCAGACGGGACCCGGCAGGGCGGCAATCAGAGCATCACACCGTTCGGTGCTGCCATCGCGGTGCAGAAACAGAGGATCACCGGGCTGCAGGGGCCACCAGTCGCGATCCTGCAGACGGGGATGCACGATCCCAAGAAGCGTGCCATCGACATCCCTGGGCAGATCCAGGCTGCGCAGATGTCGATGCACCACCAGCGTTGCCGGCAGCCGCAGCGTGCCGCTCCTGGCCGCCGCCAGCACCGCCAGGGTCTCCTCCAAGGCCAGACGCGTCTGCGCGACGATCTCCGCCCGGATCACCCCCTGGGGCACCGCACCCACCTCGATCACCAGGCCGCAGGGCCAACGCTCCACCAGATAACCGGTCTGGGCCGGGTCGCCCTCATGCAGATACACCGGCAGCCCCAGCCGGTCCTGCAGGGCCGCCGCCAGGGCCAGATCCGGCGGCCGCCGCCCGTACACCACCAGCGAATTGCCCATCGCCGCGGTGGTGCTGTGCAGGTCGATCGCCACCAACGCAGGCTCCACCCCCTCGGGACCATGGAGGGCCAGAAGCTCCCGCGCCCGGATCACCTCCCGGTCCTGGCACGCCGGATCATCGAGCAGTCGCGGCGAGAAACTGCGGTTCAGATCGCGATCGCAATAGCGGCGACCCTCCGCCACGGCCTCGGGATGGCCGATCACCGCCCGCACCGCCAGGCCCTGCGAATCAACGGCGCCGTCATGCAGGCCATCGCCCTCCAGCAACCAGGGGGCGTTGCACTCGTTGCCATGGGTGCCGGCCACCACCAGAACCATCGCCGTCATGCCAGGTCACCCTGCGCTCTGGCCTGCCAGCCTGACGCAGACAGTCACCAGATGAGCGCCAGCGATGACCATACCCGCTCCGGTGGTCCGCGGTGTGCGCTGCGGCTGGCACTGGCAATGGCGGCAACTGATGGAGGGGCTCGGCCCGGCCGATGCCGAAGGCAACTATGTGCGGCCGCCGGGGGCCTTCACCGCCGTCCCTGCCCTGCCGGCGGCGGCGGATCTTGAGGCCGGCCACATCCTGATCGTCGGACGCAGCTGCCCCTGGGCCCATCGCGCCTGGCTGATCTGGAGCCTGCGGCACCTTGAGGACAGCATCGATCTCGTGCTGGCCCACCCCGATCCCGGCGGCGGCCTCTGGCGGCTCTCCCCCCCCTTCCAGGGCTGCGGCACCCTGCGCGCGCTCTACCGCCGAGCCGGGGCCCCGGCCGGATCCCGGGCGACGGTGCCCGTTCTGGTGGGTGGGAGTGCCGGCGCGGTGATCAGCAATGAGAGCGCCCGCCTGATGGAGCTGCTCGATCGCTGGCCCGGGAACGATTCCGCCGCCGCAGGCCTGTCCAGCGGCTCACTGCAGCCCCTCGACCGGCAGCAGGAGCTGGCGCAGTGGCGGGAGCGGCTGCAGCACCAGTTCAATGACGGCGTCTACCGCTGTGGTTTCGCACGCACCCAGGGCGCCTACGACCGGGCCGAATCCGCCCTGTTCTCCACCCTGGAGGCCCTTGAGGCCGCCCTCGCCGATGGCCGCCCCTGGATCCTCGGCGACGCCCTCAGCCTGGTCGATGTGCAGCTCTTCCCGACCCTGATCCGCTGGGAGCTGGTCTATGAGCCCCTGTTCGGCTGCAGCCGCCGCCCGCTCTGGCAGTTTCCCCAGCTCTGGCGCTGGCGCCAGCGCTTCTTCGGCCTTCCCGGTGTGGCGGCCACCTGTTCTCCGGAAGCCTGGCGAGCCGACTACTTCGGGGCCCTCTTTCCCCTCAACCCCTCCGGGATCGTGCCGGCCGCCCCGGACTTCTCCACACTGGTGCTGGCGCACCCCCCGGCCCCTGGCCGCCACACCGGGAAGGCCGAAGAAGCGATGGCGGCAGCGCCAGAGCTGGGGAAAGAGCCAGAGCGGGC
>JBJTBH010000202.1:0-7206 GCA_046091285.1 Cyanobacteriota bacterium
CGCTGTACGAGCGAATGAGGAAAAGAGCGCGAATTAGCGATGCTTTGTAGATGTCGAACTTCGTCATCGCTAAGCACCAGCGGCGGCATTGGACGACCAAGAGGCATGAGATGGTGACGAGAAGCAAGCCCTCCCATTATAGAGCTATTTCCGGGACGGCACACTAGGTGCAGACGGCACTTACACGTTCACCGCACGCATCATTGATGCTGCCGGTAATGAAGGAGCGCTCCAGACCCTGGGCTCCATCGTGCTCGACACCACCGTCGCTGTCGGCCAGACCGTCACGATCACCGATCTGATCGATAACGTCGGACTGATCACCGGCTCCGTGTCCGCCTCCGGCGTCAGCAACGACACCTCTCCCACCCTTCAGGGCACGCTGGCGGTCGCACTGGCCTCCGATGAAACCCTTCAGATCCTCAGCGGCACCACGGTGCTCGGCAACGCCAGCGTCGCCAGCGACCGCACTTGGTCTTATACCGCCAGCCTCACCGCCGGCTCCACCTACACCCTGAGCGCCCGCGTCATCGACACGGCTGGCAACACGGGCAACAACAGCAGCACCCGGGTGTTCAGCCTCGACACGAGCGCTCCCGCCCAGGTGGCACCCGTCGTCAACCTGGTGGATGACGTCGCCGCCACCACCGGCACCTTCAACCTGACCACCGGGGTCACCACCAACGATGTGCTGCCCACACTGACCGGCACCCTGTCGGCTGCCATCACGGCAGGAGATGTGGTGCGCGTCTACATCAACGGCGCCTACCAGAACAACGCCACCCTCAGCGGCACCACCCTGGGCAGCACCTGGTCCAGCACCCCGACGCTGGCGGCCGATGGCAGCTACACCGTCACCACCCGCGTGATGGATGCCGCCGGCAATGAGAGCGTCGATAGCACCGCACGGATCTTCTCGCTCGACACCACGGCACCGGGTCACAGCGTTGTGATCTCCTCCGTCAACGACAACGCCACTCCCTACAGCGGTAACCTCGCCAACGGCGCCAGCAGCATCGACACCACACCCACCCTCTCCGCTGGCCTGGCAGCAGGGGAAGTGCTGCGAATCTTTCCCAATGGCACTGCCCTCACCGGCAACGCCAGCGTTACTACCAGCGGCGCAGTTTTATCCTGGAGCTACACCACACCAGTTCTGGTTACCAGCAGCGCCAATCCCACGTACAGCTTCACCGCAGCAGTCATCGATGCGGCCGGCAACAGCAGCACGGTCTCCGATCCCTGGACGCTGACACTCGACAACACCAATCCAGCTCAGACCATCACTATCACCGATGTGATGGATGGTGACGCCACCGACTTCCTCGGCAGGACCGGTTCCGTCACGGCCAATGGGTTCACCAATGACACCACGCCCACCATTGTCGGCACCCTTTCAGCTGCCCTCGGCACGGGTGAAAACCTGCTCATCTATCGCGATGCCACCGCCACCACACTCCTTGGCACCGCCTCCATCGGCACCAACGGCGTCAGCTGGTCCTTTACGCCAACCACAGCCCTCTCCACAAACGGCGCCTACACCCTCTCAGCACGCGTCGTCGATGCCGCTGGCAATCTGGGTGGGAACATCGCGACTCGGATCTTCTCGCTCGATACCCTCGCGCCTGCCCAGACCGTTGCCATCACCAACCTCGTTGATGACCTACCGCTGATTACAGGCTCGATCACCAACGGCGGACTGAGCAACGATCGGAGCCCCACCCTGTCGGGGACCCTGTCTGTCGGTCTGGGAACAGGCGAAAACCTGCTGATTCAGCGCAATGGAGTCGAGGTCTTACGCACCACCTTTACAGGCACCTCTTGGTCCTACACCAGTCCCAGCCTCTCCAGCGACGGCGCCTACACCTTCACGGCACGCATCGTTGATGCCGCCGGCAACAGCGGAGCCAGCATCGCCTCCCGCAGCTATGTCCTCGATACCACCGTCGGCGTCGGACAGACCGTCGCCATCACCGATCTGGTTGATGACCTCGGCCTGATCACCGGCTCCATCACAGCCGATGGCTTCAGCAACGACACCACGCCCACCCTCTACGGCACCCTCGCCGTCGGCCTCGCCAGCGACGAAACCCTTCAGATCCTCAACGGCACCGCCGTGGTCGGGACCGCCAGCGTCGCCAGCGATCGCACCTGGTCCTTCACCAGCCCGGCGCTGGCCACCAGTGCCATCAATCCCAGCTATACCTTCTCGGCGCGCGTCATCGATACGGCTGGCAATACGGGCAGCAGCAGCAGCCGTGCCTTCACCCTCGACACGGTCGCGCCGGCAGGAACGGCGCCGTTCGTCAGTGTGATCGACAACCTGGGCGCCAGCACCGGCAAGATCACCGCTGGCGGCTTCAGCGATGACACCACGCCCACCCTCTCGGGCACCATTTCCGCAGCGATCAGCGCGACGGACAGCGTCGGGATCTCCGTCAACGGCACCCATCGCGGCAATGCGGTGCTGGCGGCCCGCACCGCAGGCAGCAGCTGGAGCTTCTCGTTCGAGACGGCCGGCATCAGCCTGCCCGCCAATGCCCCCTACACCTTCACCACCCGGGTGCTGGATGCCTTCGGAAACGAGGGAACCGCCAGTGCCGCACGCTTCTACAACCTGCTCGACAGCAGCGCGCCGAGCCAGACGATCACGATCAGCGACGTGCTCGACAACGTCGATCTGCTCACCGGTTCGATCAGCGCCGGTGGCGTCACCAACGCCCCCCCCCAGCCTGACCGGCAGCCTCTCCGCCGCCCTGGGCCTCGGCGAAACGCTGCAGATCCGCAACGGCACCAGCGTCCTCGGCAGCGCCAGTGTGGCCAGCGACCTGACCTGGTCCTTCACGCCCTCCACGGCCCTGGCCGGGGGCAACAGCATCGCTTATACCCTCACTGCCCAGATTGTTGACAGCGCTGGATACAGTGGCAGCTCCATCGTCACCAGGAGCTTCACGCTTGACACCTCTGCACCCACGACACCACTGGTGACGATCCGCGACGTCATCGACAATTTCGCCGGAACACCTGGGACCACTGGTTCCATTAGTGCCGGCGGCTTCAGTGATGACACCACCCCCACCCTGTCGGGCACCCTCTCAGCGGCGCTGGGCAGTGGAGACACCCTCAAGGTGTTCGCCAACAACGT
The DNA here is from genome assembly GCA_046091285.1 of Cyanobacteriota bacterium. GTDB lineage: Bacteria > Cyanobacteriota > Cyanobacteriia > PCC-6307 > Cyanobiaceae > CAIXOZ01. The sequence continues at coordinate 3,146 of JBJTBH010000202.1, forward strand.
TCTGCTCGGAGATGCCAGCTTCTCAAGCAGCACCGCCTGGTCGTTCACCCCATCCACCCCGCTGACGGCCAACACCGTCTACACCTTCTCGGTGGCAGTCGTCGATGCAGCCGGCAACAGGGCGACTGGAACTGCCGCCCCCACCCGCATTTACAACCTGCTCGATACGGTTGCGCCGGACGAACTCGTGACCATCGCTGATATCAACGACAACGTCACCCTGTTTACAGGTTCGATCAGTGACGGCGGCCTGAGCAACGATTCCACTCCCACCCTCTCGGGCACCCTCTCGGCAGGGCTCGGCCTGGGTGAATCCCTGCAGATCCGCAATGGCTCAACGGTGCTCGGCACGGCCATCGTCACCACCAGCGGCAGCACCTTCAACTGGACCTACACCCCTGCAGCCTTGACAGCCCAGGGTGCCTACACGTTCACCGCCAGGGTGATCGATGCCGCTGGCTATGTGGGCACCAGCAGCACCAGCCGCAGCATGGTGCTCGACACGTCCGCCCCGGCCACCACCACCATCACCGCGGTGACCGACAACGTCGGTTCCGTCACCGGATCGGTGGCCAACGCAGGGTTCACCGACGACACCACACCGACCCTGACGGGCACACTGTCGGCGGCGCTCGGCAGCGGCGAGACCCTGCAGGTGCTGCGCAACCGCGTGTTCGATGGCTTCGCCACGATCAGCACCAGCGGCTCCACGATCAACTGGAGCTATACCTCCAGCCTCACGGCTGCCGGTGCCTACACCTTCAGCGCAGCGGTCTACGACGCTGCCGGCAACCCGGGAGCTGCTGCCACAAGGACCGTGAACCTGAACACCGTCCAGTCGATCAGCTTCAGCCAGATCTTCGACAACGTCGGCAGCAACAGCGCAGTGCTGACGGAGGCAGGAACCAGCAACGATCCCACCCCCACGCTCAGCGGCACCCTTTCCGCGGCTCTGGCGACGGGGACCAATGTTCGCATCTATGACAACGGCACCCTGCTCACGGGCAATGCCAGCATTTCCACGGTGTCCGGTGTCATCAACTGGTCGTACACCCCAACGCTCACAACCAATGGCAGCCACTCGTTCACGGCGGCCGTCGTGGAGGGCGGCGGCAACCCCTGGCTGCTGTCGACAGCCCGCTCGATGTCGCTCAGTGCGCCGGTCTCTCCGAGTCCGACGCCCTCCACAGACAGCCTCACCGGCACGAGCAGCGATGATCGCTTCCAGTGGTCCACCCTCAATGCCGCTCTCCTCAACGGCAGCTCAGGAGCACGCACCGTTGACACGATCACCAGCTTCGCCAGCGTCGATGGCCTGCAGATCAGCGGCATTGCTTACAACGCCATCCTCACCAGCAGCGTGGGAACCGCCACCAATCTCGATTCGCTCGCCACCCTGCTCACCTCCACGCTGCTACCTGCCAACGCTGCAAGGGCCTTCACCGTCACTGGCTACAGCGGCACCTTCGTAGCCTTCAACGACACCACCCCCGGCTTCACCACTGATGGCGTGGTCTTCCTCAAGGACTACAACATCTCCGCCAGCAACCCGGTCTCCGTGATCTGACGTTTACGGCCGCAGCTGTTCTCCTCCCGGGGGGGCGCTTCACCGCTCCCTGCTTCAACGACGGCTCTCCCACCCCTGGCAGCGGGGAAAACCAACCCGTCCGCGCCGGATCCGGCCTCAGCGCCGCCGGTAACATCCCCTTCAAGCTCCCAAGGCCCCCATCCCCATGGCCAGGCGCCGCCGGCAAGGCTTCTCCAGCCAGCAACAGCCAGCGGCGGTGGTTCAACCGGGCACCGCTTCCACAACACCCGGGCGAGCCTCCCGGCGCTCCTCTGATCCTGAGATCAGGCCGCAGCGCGGCGGCCAGGCCAGCAGCGACGAGCAGCGGGCCCTGGCCCTGATCCAGCAGGGGGCACTGGCCGACGCCGAACGGGTGCAGCAGCAGCTGATCACCGCCGGCACCCGCCAGGCCTCGGTGTACTGCAATCTGGCCGCCATCCAGGGCATGCGCGGCCGCACCGACGCGATGATCGCTCTGCTCGAGCAGGCGTTGAGGCTCAGGCCTGAGTATCCCGAAGCCCTCTCAAATCTGGGCATCGCTTATCAGGAAAGCGGCCAGAAACAGAAGGCGATCCGCGCCTACCGCAAGGCGCTCCGGTTGCGCCCCGACTATCCCGAAGCCCTCTGTAATCTGGGCAGCGCCCTGCAGGATGATGGTGATCTCGATTCGGCGATCGAGGCGTACCGCAAGGCTATCGCCAGCAAGCCCGACTATCCCGAAGCCTGTACCAATCTGGGCCAGGCCCTGCGTCAGAAGGGGGAGCTTCCCGAGGCGATCGAGGCCTTCGGCCAGGCCCTGGCGCTGCGGCCCGACCACCTCGAGGCCCTGATCGGCCTGGGCCAGCTCCACCGCGAGCGGGGCGAAACCGAACTGGCCCTGCAGCGTTGCCGTCAGGCCCTGGCCTTGCAACCTGAGCGCGCCGACCTGCACAGCTATCTGGCCGGCCTGCTCAAGAGCCAGGGAGACCTGGAGGGCGCCGCTGCCCACTTCAGCAGGGCCCTGGAGCTACAAGCCGATTTCCCCGAGGCCTGGGTCAATCTCGGCGACATCCACAAACAACAAGGGCGCTTTGATGCCGCCATTCACTGCTTTCAGCAGGCCCTCAGCCTGCGGCCCGATTTCCCGGAAGCGCTCTCCAATCTGGGCATCGTGCATCAGATGTGCGATGACATCCCGGCGGCGATCGCGGCCTACCGGCGGGCGATCGCCCTGAATCCTGGCTTTGCCGCCGCCCACTCCAACCTCGGCATCTCCCTGTCGGAGCAGGGGGAGTTCAGCGCCGCCGTGGAGGCCTTCCGCACCGCGATCCGGCTGGAGCCCGACTTCGCCGAGGCCCACTCCAATCTCGGCATCGCCCTGGAGGAAAGCGGCCAGCTGGAGGCCTCGCTCAAGGCCTACCACCAGGCGCTGCAGCTGCAGCCGGATTACCCGGAAGCCCACTGCAATCTCGGTAATGCCCTGCAGGAGAACGGCGAGATCGAGGCCAGCATCGCTGCTTACCGCAGGGCTCTGGAGCTGCGCCCGGATTACAAGGATGCGCTGAAGAATCTATCGATGGCGCTGCTGCTGAGCGGCGATTACCAGCAGGGCTGGCTCGCCTATGAAGCCCGTTTCCACTCCCAGAAAGGCCAGACGATTCTCAATGCTGTCCCCTGCTGCGAAGCCAGTGCCGCCCTGCCCGCTGCGGGCGGATCGCTGCTGCTGGTCAGCGAGCAGGGCTACGGCGACACCCTGCAGTTCATGCGCTATGTGCATCCCCTGCGTGAGCGGGGCCTGCAGGTGCAGCTGTGCGCCCCCCCCAAGCTGCACGGGCTGATCCAGGCCTCCGGCATCGATGCGGCGCCGCTGCATCCCGAACAGGTGCATGGCCGCCACGACCGCCCCTGGCTGCCGTTGCTCTCGGTGCCACGCCTGCTGGATGTGAGCGCCAGCCAGCCGCTGCTGCACGAGCCCTATCTGCGCACCAGCGAAGCGCTGCACCGCAAGTGGCAGGCCCTGCTGGCCGATGCGCCGCGGCCGATCATCGCCCTCAACTGGCAGGGCAACCCCGAGCACGAGAAGAGCACCTCCAAGGGGCGCTCCCTGCCGCTGGAGAGCTTCGCGCCATTGGCCCGCCTCGAGGGGATCAGCCTGCTGTCGCTGCAGAAGGGCCATGGCTCCGAGCAGCTGGAGAGCTGCTCCTTCCGCGATCGCTTCGTGGACTGCCAGGAACTGGTGAGCGACACCTGGGACTTCCTGGAGACCGCCGCGATGATCGCCAACTGCGATCTGGTGATCAGCTCCGACACCTCCGTCGCCCACCTGGCCGCCGGCCTGGGCCAGACCACCTGGCTGCTGCTCAAGCACATCCCGGAACTTGATCAGCAACAAACCTCCGCAGACCTGAGCCGCCGCTCCGGCTGCGGTTCGCAACCGATTCCGGCCACGAGCAGACGTTGTAGTAAACCCTTGAGATAGAACCGTCGGTTGAAGCGATAAGACATCTCTGCAAGA
>JBJTBH010000203.1:0-24316 GCA_046091285.1 Cyanobacteriota bacterium
TTTCTCAGGCGATCCATCGCCTTTCGTTCGCGATGGATTCCTTCGGCCGCTACCTGCCCAGAGAAGTGGTGCGTTCCGTTCTTGCTTCCAATCGAAGTGCCCGTCTTGGTGGTGATGTTCGAGATCTGGTAATCATGTTCACCGATATTAAAGATTTCACTTCCTACTCAGAATCGATGGAGGCTTCGACTCTGCTTTCTCATCTAAATCAATACTTAACAGCACTAACAAATTCGATCCTCGAATCTACGGGAACAATTGATAAATATATCGGAGATTCCATTATGGCGTTCTGGGGTGCTCCGACCCCGCTTCAGGCGCCAGCTACCCTGGCGTGCACCGCCGCCCTGGCGATTCGATCGGAGACTGAACGCATCAATCGTCAGTGGCAAGAGGAAGGCCTGGTGCTTAGATTCGAAACAAGAATTGGTATCAATATCGGCCCCGTGATAGTTGGCAATGTCGGCTCAGAAGAGCGCTTTAATTACACTGTAGTCGGCGATTCTGTCAACCTTGCGAGCCGTCTGGAATCAACAAACAAACTTTATGGAACTGATATTCTGGTCAGCCGATCCATTGTCCTTGCTGTAGAGACAGAAAATCCTGATATTCCCTATGTTTTCAGGCTTCTGGATCGGGTCAAGGTCAAGGGGAAGGCCCAATCCTCAGAGATCTACGCACTGCTTGGCCGCTCTGATCAATTCAGCCCAGAGCAGATTTCCGATCTCCAGTCTGCCAATGAAATCATGGCCCAAGCCCTTGATTTCGGACCAGAAGAAGGCTTGCGCCTTCTCTGCTGCCTGCCTGAAACGGAACGGCAGACGCCGGCACTCCTCGGGCTGCAGGATCTCCTGCAGAAACGACTCAATGATTGAACCTCTTTCTTGACATCCCCTGATGCCTGGCGATTGAAAATCCCGGCAGATCTTGAAGATCCGCAACGTCGACACTCAGGGTGGCAGCCGTTCGTCGCGATTCACCGCCCAGACGACCAGTCCATCGACAGGGTGAGCGCTACAGCCCCCCAGACTCTGAAGCGAGCGCCTGGAGCTGATGCCTGAAGCTGTTCATCCGTTGTCTGATGGTGACCGGCTCAAACCACACCGCCTCAACAGCGCACCGTTGGAGTGACGAATCTTCGGGGCACTCCCAGGCCGGCACCGGCCGGCGACTGCAACGCCAGGGCCACCCGATCCGGCGATTCCCTGCTCTCAGCTGTGGAACAGCAACACCAACCCGTGGCTGATCTGGTGGAATTCCCGTTCCTCCCGGCTCAGATCCAGTCCCATCCGCAGCCCTTCCTTGAGAGCCTCCTCATAGGGCGGCGTGATCGGAGGCTGGCCTGTGCTCCACAGCGCAGCGATGCCCACGGGGGTGGCATGCCAGCTGAAGCGATCGGTCTGACCGATCGCGGGCTCTTGCATCGCATCTTCCAGGAGTTCGCGAATGGGCATGGTTCGCTGGATCGACCCACAGCTTCGAGACATCGAGCGGCGGAAGCAATCAGATGAGAGTTTTTGTGATGCAAGGAACGAAAACCGCCAGGGCTGACCCAAGCAGCCAAAGGAGCTGCAGCCGTCGGCTGAGGCCCAAGATGGAGCGCACCGCCGTGGCACTGATCGAAACCGCACCCGCAGCCCCGACGCTGACACCCACCACGGGCTTGAAACGGCGCTGCCCGGCGTACAGACTCTCCCCCCCCAATTGCAGGCCCAACATCAGGGCATAGATCGCCTGCGAGACCCCGGAATTCGGCGACGGGTCGGCCGCTCCCTGACGGAACGCCCGTCGCGTCAGGGTCAGACAACGGTCGGGATGGGGAGCCACCAGGGGCAGGCTGAAGGCCACCAGGCGACAGGGAAGCCAGGTGAGGATGTCATCCAGCCGGGCCCCGGCGGTACCGAGCCAGAGCAGCGTTCCCCGTCGATAGCCGAGCATCGAATCAAGGGTGCTGGCGGCCTTGAATGCCCAGGCCAGACAGAGGGGACCGGGTGCACCGGGAATCTGCCAGAGCAGAGCGCCGACGAGCATCCAGAACAGGGGGGCGAACAACCCATCAACGGCGTTCTCGCTGGCGGTTTCCGCCAGAGCGCGGAGGATGCCGGCAGTATCGAGGCCTTCGGTGTCACGGCCGACAATCCACGCCAGCCGCTGCCGGGCTGACCTCAGCGGCTCCTCGCCTGGATCAGCGCTCGGATCGACCGACGGGCACTCCATGGCCGGGGGCAGCGCCCGGAGCACCTGCTCCACCGCCTGCTCAAGACTGCGACCAGCGAGGGCACTGGCCAGGGCCACGAGGGTGATCGCACCAGGCAGCAGCCCAGGCCCCAGGGACTCGGAAGGTGCAAGGGTCGCAGCAGCGGCAGCCACCGAGGGAACGCCCCACCCTGACCCGAGGGAGAGGCTGAGGAGCAGCCAGCGCTCCAGACACCATCCAGCGGCCGCACTCAGGCCGACTACCACCAGGGTGATCCCCAGACCGACGATCCTCAGGGCCCAGGGACGCCCGCAGGCCAAGGGCTCCAGCCGACGCCTGAACAAGGCAATGGTCCACCCGATCACCTGGACCGGATGGAGCCATGAACGAGGGTCGCCGACAAGCCTGTCGAGGAGACAGGCCGCCAGCACCAGGATCCAGCCGAGAAACAGGATCAGGAGGCCTTCAGCCAGCTGAACATCGAACGCAGGCCGGTGCCGACCTTCTCGATCGGATGCTGGCTGTCACGTTCGCGGATCCTGGCCATCTCGGGCTTGCCGGCCTCACATTCGGCCACGAAATTACGGGCGAAGGTGCCGTCCTGAATGTCGGTGAGGATGCGCTTCATCTCAGCCTTGGTATCGGCCGTGATCAGGCGGGGGCCACTGACGTAATCGCCGTATTCGGCGGTGTTGGAGATCGAGTCGCGCATGGCGGTGAGGCCGCCCTTGACCATCAGATCGACGATCAGCTTCACCTCGTGGAGGCACTCGAAATAGGCGAGCTCGGGCTGATAACCAGCTTCGACCAGGGTCTCGAAGCCGGCTTTGACCAGCTCGCTCAGACCACCGCAGAGCACGGCCTGTTCACCGAAGAGGTCGGTTTCGGTCTCTTCCTTGAAGTTGGTCTCGAGGATGCCGGCACGGGTGCCGCCGATCCCCTTGGCGTAGGCCATCGCCAGATCACGGGCGTTGCCGCTGGCGTCCTGGTGGATGGCGAACAGAGCCGGCACGCCCATGGCGTTCTGGTACTCCCAGCGCACGGTGTGGCCAGGTCCCTTGGGGGCGATCATCACCACATCGACATCGGCAGGAGGCTGGATCAGCTCGTACCGGATGTTGAAACCATGCGCGAAGCTCAGCACCTTGCCGGCGCTCAGATGCGGAGCGATCTCCGCGTCATAGACCGCCTTCTGGAACTCATCCGGCAGGAGCACCATGATCCAGTCGGCACGAGCGGCGGCATCGGCGACACTCAGAACCTCAAGGCCGTCGGCTCTGGCCTTCTCGGCCGAGCGGCTGCCCTCATAGAGGCCCACCACCACGTTGATGCCACTGTCCTTGAGGTTCAGGGCATGGGCGTGACCCTGGGAGCCATAGCCGATGATCGCCACCGTTTTGCCGGCGAGCAGCGTCAGATCAGCGTCCTGGTCGTAATAAAGCTGGGCCATTCCGGGCGGCAGGCAGGACAAACGAAGACTTTACGGGGCGCCCGGTGGAGCCGGGCGCCGGACGAAGCCCGTCAGGCTTCGGTGGGATGGGCGATGACCCGATCGATCAGGCCGTACTCCACGGCCTCAGCGGCGCTCAGGAAGTAATCGCGATCCGTGTCCTTGCTCACCTTCTCGAGGCTCTGGCCGCACATGTCCGCCAGACTCTGATTGAGCATGTCCTTGATGCGCAGGATCTCGCGAGCCTCGATTTCGATGTCGCTGGCCTGACGCTGGCTGGTGCCACCCAGGGGCTGGTGGATCATGATCCGGCTGTGGGGGAGAGCCAGACGCTTGCCCTTGGTGCCGGCCGCCAGCAGGAAAGCACCCATCGAGGCCGCCAGACCGACACAGATGGTGACGACATCCGACTTCACATACTGCATCGTGTCGTAGATCGCCAGGCCGGCCGTGACCGATCCACCGGGCGAATTGATGTACAGATAGATTGGCTTGGAGCTGTCCTCGGAATCGAGATAGAGCATCTGGGCCACCAGGCTGTTGGCGATCCCGTCGGTGACCTCCTGGCCAAGGAACAGAATCCGCTCCACTCCGAGGCGGGTGTAGATGTCTACCCAACGCTCGTACTGGCTGCCGGGAAGGCGGTAAGGAACGCTTGGAGTGCCGATGGGCATGGCGGATCGGGTGGGTCGAAACGGAACGGTCGAGGACGATGACAGGCCCGCAGGAGAGCGGGCGACGGCGATCAGCCGATGCCGGGGTTGCCGGCGCCGGAGGCTGCTGAGAGAGGCCCCGGCAGATCCTTCTGGCTGGTGAGCACGCGATCGATCAGGCCGTACTCCCGGGCCTCTTCAGCCGTGAGATACGTCATCCGATCGGAGTCACGGGAGAGCTGCTCCACCGACTTGCCGGTGTTCTTCGAAAGCATCTCCAACATCGTGCGCTTGTTGTGCAGGACTTCCTGGGCGCGGATCTGGATGTCGCTGGCCTGGCCCCGGGCCCCGGAACGGGGCTGGTGCAGGACGATCGAGGCATGGGGCAGGGCCGCCCGATGGCCCTTGGTGCCGGCGGAGAGGATCATCGCCGCCGTACCCATCGCCTGACCGATGCAGATCGTGTGCACAGGAGGCTTGACGTAGCGAAGGGTGTCGCAGATGGCGAAAGCCTCGGTTTCGAAACCGATCGCATCGCCGGAATACCAACTGGTGCCGGTGGAATTGATGTAAAAGAAAATCGGCTTGTCAGGATTGTCGAATTCCAGGTAAAGGAGCTGGGCAATGATCAGCTCCGTCACATCGATGCCCATCTGCCGCTTGGCGTCATCATCGGAGAACAGGGGCAGACCCAGGTAGACAATGCGCTCCTTGAGCAGCAGGGACGGCAGATCCGGTGGGGGGGTGCGCATCACTGCTGAATCGCCGTAGTAAGGAGCCGATTCCGACATCCGCTGCTGTCTCCGTTCCTGATCAGCGAGCCTAGCGGGGGTTCTGGTCGAGTCGGGCGAACACCATGCGGCCGGTCGGGGTCTGAAGCGCTCCGGTCACGGTCACCGGCAACCGCTCGCCGATCCGCCCCCGGGCTCCCTCGACGACCACCATCGTGCCGTCCTCGAGGTAACCGACGCCCTGCTCCGCCTCCTTGCCGTCACGGACGATCTTCAGCTGCAGGCCGTCACCAGGCTGCACCTCGGGCCGCAGGGCGATCACCAGCGCGCTGAGATTGAGCACCCGCAGCGACTGCACTTCGGCCACCTTGGCCAGGTTGTAATCAGCCGTGAGCAGGGTGCCACCGGTGTCGGCGGTCAGCAGCAGCAGCTTGTCATCGACCCCCTGGCCCTCATAGCGGGTGCTGTTGACCACCAGGCGGCGTCCGTACTGCTCACGCAGCTCCGCCAGCAGCTTCAGGCCCCGCCGCCCCTTGCCACGCTTCTCGGCATTGCTGGAATCCGCCAGCTGCTGCAGTTCATCGATCACGCACTGGGCCACGATCACCTGGCCCTCAAGCAGGCCGCAACTCAGCAATCCCCGGATCCGACCGTCGATGATCACGCTGGTGTCGAGGATCTTGGCGCTGGCCGGCTGCAGCACCCCTTCCGCCACCAGCAGGGCTTCGGTGCTGGTGGGATTGAACAGGCGCAACAGGGTGCGGCCGTGGACCTCGGCGAGGTTGTAGCCCGACACCCCGAAGAACACATTGCTGATCACCGCCGCCAACGGTTTGACGACCACCACCTCCCAGGGCAGGGGCAGCAGCAGGATCGGCGCCAGCAGCAGGTTGGCGACCAGCAGACCGAGGATCAGACCGACGGCACGGCTGACCAGCAGATCCGTGGGCATGCTGCGCACCTGCTGCATCAACCGTCGCCGCAGCAGCTGAAACACAAAGCCGGCCACCAGACCCACAGCGGCACCACCGGCCCCCAGCAGGGTACGCAGATGATCGGTGGGCCCACCGGCCTGCACGAGCAGGGATTCCGGCAGCAGATCAACCCCGAGCCAGCCGGTGGCAGCCCCGGAGATCACGAACAGCACCAGGATGAGGGTATCCACCATGCCGTGAGGACCAGAGGCGCATCTCGAATGGGCAGCATGGCCGATTCCGTCGCCCTCGCCCTGACCAGGTAACCGTCCCGTCATGAGGATCCGTCGCCATCGATCGCAACGGATCTGCTCCCGGGTCTGCTCCCCGATCGGACTGTCACGCATCGCGTCCTCCCCCCTTCTGCCGTGCGCCCACCCCGCAGCGCTTATCTGCACATCCCCTTCTGCCACCGGCGCTGCCACTACTGCGACTTCGCCGTGGTGCCGCTCGGCGATCGGGCCGGAGCCGAAGCCGGGGCCCCCGGCAGCACCGCGATCGCCACATACCTCGAGCAACTCCGGCAGGAGATCGAGCGCACGGTCGGTGGCCCACCGCTCTCGACCGTCTACCTCGGAGGCGGCACCCCCTCGATGCTCACCCCAGCCCAGGTGGGAGAGCTGCTCCAGACCCTCCGACACCGCTTCGGGATCGCCCCTGGGGCTGAGGTGACCCTGGAACTCGATCCGGCGAGCTTTGATCAGGATCGGCTCCAGGGCTACCTGTCCCGGGGGGTCAATCGCATCAGCCTCGGGGGGCAGAGCTTCGATGACGCCGTGCTCGAGCGCCTCGGCCGTCGCCATCGCGTCAGGGATCTCCAGGAGGCGATCCGATGGCTGCAGACGGAACACCAGCGGGGGGCTCTGACCAGCTGGAGCCTCGATTTGATCCAGGGACTCCCCGGGGACGACCTCGAGCACTGGCGGGAGCAACTGAACCTGGCGATCGCCGCCCGCCCGCCCCATCTCTCGATCTACGACCTGATCGTCGAACCCGGAACGGTCTTCGAGCGCCGGCAGCAGCAGGGCCTTCTCGAGCTTCCCGAGGCGGATCTGGCGGCCGATCTGATGGACCTCACGGCCCTGCGCCTGGCCGGCGCCGGCTATGGCCACTACGAGATCTCCAACCACGCCCTGCCAGGTCACGCCTCCCGCCATAACCGCGTCTACTGGAGTGGTGCCGGCTGGTGGGGTTTCGGCATGGGAGCCACCACGGCACCGTGGGGAGAACGATCGGCCCACCCGCGCACCCGCGAGAGCTACGCCGAGGCCATCCGTCGGCCATCGATCGCCTCCTCAGGGGACGCAGGGCCGCCCCCGGGGGATGGGGCCGGATCCAAAGCCGGTCTTCCCCTCGATGAGCTGCTGCTGGTCGGTCTGCGACGCCGGGAAGGCGTGGCCCTGGGATCGCTGGCACGGGAGCGGGGCATGGCTGCGTCATGCCTGGAGACCCTGGCCCGGCGCCTGGAACCCTTCCGTCAGCGGGGACTGCTGCTGATCGAAGGCGACCGCTGGCGGCTGCAGGCTCCGGCCGGCCTGGCCCTCAGCAATGCGGTGCTGCGGGAGATGCTGGCCTGGTGGGAGGAGCAGACGGCTCCCTGACGGCGGCGATCCAACCCTGAAGCGCCTCCACGAACAGGCCGCGACCATCCACCAGGGCAGGACTGAAGGGCGGCTGCCGCGCCGTCAGGCCAAGGAGGTCAGCGGTGACCCGCACCTGGCCATCACAGCCCTCGCCGGCCCCGATGCCGATCACGGGAATCAGCAGCTCCTCGGTGATGGCCTGGGCCACCGCAGCGGGAATGTGCTCCAGCACCAGGGCGAAACAACCGGCCTCCTGCAGAGCCAGGGCAGAGCGTCGCAGCCGCTCCTGACTGATCGGATCCTTGGCCTGACGCCGGTAACCGAGCTGATGCACCGACTGGGGCGTGAGACCGAGATGTCCCATCACCGGGATCCCGCTGCGGACCATGCGATCAATGGCTGCCAGCGTTTCGGGCTGAGCGCCTTCGAGCTTGACGGCAGCGGCCGGTGTTTCCTTGAGCACCCGACCCGCCGCCGCCACGGCGGCATCAACCCCGCACTGATAGCTGAGGAAGGGCAGATCACAGATCAGCAGAGGCTGGTGCGAGCCTGCGGCCTGGAGGCCTCGACCGACGGCGGCGGTGTGATGGAGCATCCCCTCCAGGGTGACCGGCAGGGTGGTGGCATGACCGAGGGCCACCATCTCCAGGGAATCACCGACCAGCACCGCATCGACCCCAGCGGCCTGCACGAGCGCTGCGGAGAGGGCATCCCAGGCCGTCAGGACCGTGATCGGCCGACCGGCCTGCTTGAGGCTCTGAAAGTCGGCAGGGCGAAAGGCCACGGAGCGGTTCGGCGCGGTTCAGGGCAGCACCCTTGCTAGCATCACGACGACTCGGACCCATGCGGCCCCGACGCCCAAACCTGGTCAGGACCGGAAGGTAGCAGCCACACGGGATGCTCAGGGCAGGCGTGGACTCCGGGTCACCCCTTGTGACGCACGAGCCGGCCTGAGCTGCCGGACTCTTCGACTCAGTTTCTGCGCCAATTCAACTTCTGCGCAGATACAGCTTCTGCGCAGATTCAGCGACGTCGTCCCGACTCCTTGATTCGCTGTCTGCAAGCGAGATCTCTTGCAAAACCATCTTTCAAGTCTTTTTCGATAAGACTATTTTCCGAGATGCGCTTGTTCCAGGGATCTTTTATCTTTTTCTGACAGCCTTCTGTCCTGAGGGCCTTCTGTCTTAAGGAAGTTCTGGAGAACCCGCTTAAGGAAGTTCTGGAGAACCCGGGTCAGTCATCGGGATTCCTGCTGAGATTCACATCGCCGAGTTGCCACGGAAGTCTGCAGAGGATGGTGTCCAGGCTTTCCTTGAAGATCATCTTTCCTGAGGTGCCTTCCTCCGGTACCGCATCCCTCTGAAACCGCCTCGGGTCTCAGGAAAGGCAAGGCTCGTCCGCTGCTCCCAACGGACGTGGTCATCGCCCCGATGGCGCCATCCCTTGGGGCCTCAGGGCATGGCGCCGGCCCCGGAAGCCGATCTTCCCTCCGAAGCCTGAAACAACGGGGGGCTTGCCATGAGCAATGGAACAGCCGAAACGGTGAACTGCCGCCGACCCTGCGGCCCGTTCGAGACGGAGCTCGCTGGAGGCCGAGGTTCAGGACTCAGGGATGGGAGGAGCGTCCCTGCCGATTAAGAAGAAAAGGGGGGATGGCAGCCCCGCTGTTGTCCTGAGATGCGCCAAGGACCTGATCCAGGGGTTCGAGACGTCGCTCGGAACGGTAGGAACCACCACTTTCAAAGCCGGTGACGATCACAGTGACGTGGATCTCCCCATCGAGGTTCTCGTCGAGAACGGCACCGACGATGATGTTGGCTTCAGGATCAACGACGTCGTAGATCACCTCGGACGCCGAGGTCATGTCCTCAAGGGTCATGTCCTTGCCACCGCGGACATTGATCACGCATCCCTTGGCGCCATCGATGCGTGCCGTCTCGAGCAGGGGGCTGCTGATCGCCGCCTGAGCAGCCTCCACAGCGCGGGAACGGCCCGATCCGATCCCGATGCCCAGCAGAGCGGTGCCGGCATCCGCCATCACGGAACGGACATCCGCAAAGTCAACGTTGACCAGACCTGGCTTGGTGATGATGTCGCTGATGCCCTTCACGCCTTCGCGAAGGACGTCATCTGCACTGCGGAAAGCATCCTGAATCGAGGAGGTGGCCACCGCATCACGCAGGCGGTCGTTGGGGATCACGATCAATGTGTCCACATGCTCGGCCAGGCGGGCGATGCCCTCCTCGGCCTGGCGCATCCGACGACGTCCCTCGAAGCTGAAGGGCTTGGTGACGATGCCGACCGTGAGAGCCCCGCACTCCCGTGCCACCTCGGCCACCACCGGAGCGGCACCGGTCCCCGTACCGCCGCCCATCCCGGCGGCGATGAACACCAGATCCGCCCCCTCCAGGGACTGCTGCAGTTCAGCCCGCGATTCCTCAGCCGCCTTCTGGCCGATCACCGGGTTGCCGCCGGCCCCGAGACCGCGGGTCAGCTTCTGCCCCAGCTGCATCCGCCGTTGGGCCGAGGACCCGAGCAGCGCCTGGGCGTCGGTGTTCAGCACCCGATAGCCCACGTCCTGCAGATCGGACGCAATCATCCGATTGACGGCATTGCTGCCGCCACCACCGACCCCGATCACCTCGATGCGAGCGTTCTGACTAGGAACGATGCCGTTGTCGCTGCTGATCGTGGGGGACATCGCGGCTCTGGGAGGTTGGACCTGGGTTTCCTCTGGGCCGCTACCCGTAAGGGCGACTTCCATGGAAGTCCGGGCACCATTGCTTTGTGGGTGCATTATGTCCGGCGCTGGGGGTGTTCATCGTGGTGAGATGAGACACCTTTGCGCCTTCCACTCCACAACGCAAGTGTATGTGAGGGAATGCAGGGATCAGGCGCGCAACTGGGGCTCCGGAATTCGATTCCGCCAGTCGCTCACTGGGCCGGAGGCCCGGCACCTCCAGTCCTCGGACCGCACGCAGACAGCGCGTCTCAGTCCCGGGCCGGAGCGGTGGTCAGTCGGTCACCGGGCTTCACAGGAGCCGGCAGGGAAAGCTCCGGATGCTGCGGATCGGTGAGGTCGATCGCTTCCAGGTGACGGCCCTGAAGACGGGCCGGCAATTCCATCGAGAGGTGGGAGAGCACCTCCAGTCGCTGGGGCAGCAGGGCCAGGCCCTGACCGAGCCGCACCATGCCGAGCGGCTGAATGCGCACCGAAAGGGTGCCATCCGGTTGGAGGTCGATCTCCTCCATGGCGCCGCCGAGGCGATCCTGCTGCCTGAACAGCAACGCCAGGGCCGGACGATGCTCCGGCTGCCAGCCTCTGACGATCCGCCGGGCCGCGACCGCCGTCAGGCGCCCCTGCTGATGGGGAGCCATCCAGTGACCCAGACGATCCACATACCCCGGTTCAGGACCATGGGGACCACGCCGTTCCGCCCGGGCCACAGCCTCCCGATCCACCAGCTGGATCCGCAGGCGCGGCGGCAGCATCAGGCGTGTGACCTGCACCTGATCCACGGGCAATGCCGCCGTGATCCGCTCCGCCAGCTGACGGGGCTGAAGCGACAGCAACGGCTGGGGGAAATGCAGATCTGCCGCTTCGGCCACCTGATCACGACTGACGAGCCTGCTGCCCACCACCTCAAGCTGGGTGACGCTGTCCAGTCTCCAGCCCTGCCTGAGCAGCACACTGGCCAGACCGACACCGGCAGCGCTGAAGACGACGATCCGCCAGAGGTTGCGGAGCTGTTCGAGGCGCTTGTCACGGCGTAGCTGCGCCCGACGCTCAGCGGCGGGTGCCCGGGACTCCGTCATCACAGATCGCAACGGGAACGCACCATCAGTTCCTGCATCCAGCGGCGGGCCCGTTCCGCATCGGAGAACGGCAGATCCCGATACTGGCCGCCACCGACGAGCCGCAGACGGCAGCTTCCCTGGGCTTCCTCGGTGAGGGGGGCGTCGCCGGACCCCAGGGCCATCAGCTCCACCAGTTCCAGCTGTTTGATCTCGAAGCTGCCGATCGGCTTCAGGGCTCCTGCCTCGAAGGTGGTCCAGGTCAGCTGGCCTTCAAGCAGTCGGGCCGCCCCGCAGCCATCGAGCTTGGCGAGTTCGGCCCCTTCGGCCCAGGCGCGGAAGAGCCGCTGGCGACGTCGCTCCAGCCAGCCCAGGGCTGTCAGAAGCACGAACACCAGCAACAACGGCAGCCAGAGCAACCCATGGGTCATGGATGCGTGCCTCCGGAGGGCGGTGCGTTCAGCGCCCATTCTCGTGCCCCTTGCACAAGTTGGTGCACCAGGGCCTCCAGCGCCACGCCACTGGCCTCCCAGAGCATCGGATACATGCTCTGGGAGGTGAAGCCCGGAAGGGTGTTGATCTCGTTCAACCAGAGATCGCCCGTGGCTTCGGCGTAAAAGAAATCGACGCGTGCCAGACCACGGGCATCGACGGCGCGGCAGGCCTCAAGGGCCAGCTGGCGGGCGCGCTCAACGATCGCTTCCGGCACCTTCGCCGGGATCACGGTATGGCTGCGTCCCTCGCTGTACTTGGTCTCGTAGTCGTACCAGTCAGCGTCAAAGCAGATTTCCCCGAGCACCGAGGCCTGCAGCCGCTCCATGCCGAGCACGGCGCATTCCAGTTCCCGGGCTACCACACCCTGCTCGACCACCAGACGCCGATCCAGCGGGGCAGCGGCCCGCAGACCCGCTTCCAGCTCGCCGCGATCCCTGGCCTTGCTGATCCCCACCGAAGACCCGAGATTGGCGGGCTTGATGAAGCAGGGATAGCCGAGGTCCTGCTCGAGACGGTTGAGCACCGCAACCGGAACCGCGGCTCCCTCCTCCCCGAGCTGGCTGCGCTCCAGGCCGGCATACGGCACCTGAGGCAGTCCGGCGGCGGCGAAGGCCGCCTTCATCGCCAGCTTGTCCATGCCGACGGCAGAACCGAGCACCCCCGAACCGACGAAGGGGACCTGCATCAGGGTGAACAACCCCTGGATCGTGCCGTCCTCGCCGTTGGGACCATGGAGCACCGGGAACCAGACCTGCACCGACTCCGCACCGGCCGGCAGGCCCCGGAAGCCGGCTGGTGCCATCAGAGCGCCCGGATCCACCGTATCGAGATCGAAACCACCGGCCTGGAGGACCTGTTCCGCGATCCGGGGCGGCCACCACCGTCCCTGTCGGTCGATGAAAAAGAGGCTCAGGCGATAGCGATGGGCATTCTCGCCGCGACCCAGGGCCGCGGCCACTGTCGCTGCGGAGCGGATCGAGACGGCATGTTCACCGGAGGCACCACCGAAGACCAGGCCGATGTGACAGGGGTCGGCGGTGGACATGGCAACGTCATGATCAGCGGCCAAACCGTATCAGCGTCCGGCCTCGCCGGCCCGGATACGGTGCCGGCGATGGCGGCCCCCCGATGAAGGCCGACCCTCAGAGCGTGGAGCCGCTGAGGGAAAAGGCTCGGATCTCCTCAATGCGCACGGTGACCAGATCCCCCGGATGGTGCAGGCGACCATCGGGGGCGACAGCCGGGAAGAACGTGAGGCGATTGGTGCGGGTCCGGCCCATCAGCTGCTCAGGGTTGCGGGGGTTGGGCCCCTCCACCAGCACCTCCTCAAGACGATCGGCATAGCGGGCACTGCGCTCACGGGCCTTGCGCTCGACCAGGACATTGAGCTCCTGCAGACGCTCCACCTTCACCGCCTCACTCAGCTGATCGGGCCAGTCGGCGGCGGGCGTGTTCGGACGTGGTGAATAGGCCGCGGTGTTGACCTGATCGAATCCGATCGCGTCCACCAGCGCCAGGGTGCGACGGAACTGGGTCTCGGTCTCGCCGGGGAAGGCCACGATCACATCGGCGCTGATCGAGGCCTCCGGCATCCGTTCACGGATCCGATCGATGATGCGTCGGTAGCGATCCACGGTGTAACCCCGGGCCATCGCCCTGAGCACCTCATCGTCACCGCTCTGGAAGGGAATGTGGAAGTGCTCGCAGACCTTGGGCAGATCGGCGCAGGCGTCGATCAGCCGTTCGGTGAAATAACGCGGATGGCTGGTGGCGAAGCGGATCCGCTCGATCCCCTCCACGTCATGGACGTGATGCAGCAGGTCGGTGAGGGTGTGCTGGCGTCTCCCCTCGGCGGTGATCCCTGGCAGGTCACGGCCATAGGCATCGATGTTCTGACCGAGCAGGGTGATCTCCTTGAAGCCGCGGGCCGCCAGGCCCTCCATCTCCAGTCGGATCGCACCGGGACGCCGGGACTGTTCACGGCCGCGCACCGAGGGCACGACGCAGTAGGTGCAACGCTCGTTGCAGCCGTAGATGACATTGACCCAGCCGCAGACCGTGCTGTCGCGGCGCGCTGTCGTGATGTCCTCAAGGATGTGGTGCTCGTCGGTGGCCACCACCTGCTGACCCAGGTCGAAAGCGGTCAGCAGGGCCTCCAGGCGATTGGCATGCTGGGGGCCCATCACCAGGTCGAGTTCCGGGACCCGCCGCAGCAGGGAAGCCCCCTCCTGCTGGGCCACGCAACCGGCGACGACGAGGGTGAGGCTCGGATTGAGGCGTTTGCGCTGCGCCTGGCGCCCGAGATAGCTGTAGACCTTCTGTTCGGCGTTATCGCGGATCGTGCAGGTGTTGTAAAGGACCAGATCAGCGCTGTGCTCATCGCTCCCGGGGCGAAACCCCATCGATTCGAGGATGCCGGCCATCCGCTCGGAATCGGCCTTGTTCATCTGACAGCCGAAGGTGGTGATCCAGTAGCTGCCGCGGCCACCGCCCGGATCCAAGGCTGCCGTGTCGTTCTCCGGACTGCTTCCGGGGGGAATGTTCAGGGAGGAGCCCCGGGGGCTGCTGGCCTGAGCGTTGGGGTGGGTGGCCGTCATCGTCCCAGTGTCGGTCATCGCGGCCGCCGAGGGGAACACAGGCGTCGGGGACGGGCCCGGAACAGTCCGACCGCATCCCGGAGCCCCATCCCTGCGATCCACCGGATCACATGAAAAAATTCTATCCCGGAGAGGATCGGAACACAATCGGATCAACGGATCCCTGGAGATGATCCCTTGGAGAAGGGCGAGCGAGGGGAATCGAACCCCCGTATGGCGGAATCACAATCCGCTGCCTTAACCGCTTGGCTACGCCCGCCGCGGTCTCGAAAGGATACATCAGCCCTCTGCCCAGCGGCCAAGCCAATCGCCGAAGGCAAGGGCCGGAGCTCGGGAGGCGGTGCAGACCGGGAGCGACCGCCACCGGCCTCGTCACGACGGCCCATCGCAGACATCCTGCGTCAAAAATGACGTAATCGCTCCAGGCCGACCGACAGAAGCCGGAACCCCGGCCAGAATCCGGCCAACGTTTCAGCGCCTCTGCGTGTCGCCCGAGTTACCAACCTCCTCAGGTGGTGTCGCGTCCGCTCGATCGACCCCTCAGGTCGGCCGCAAGGCCTGGATCACCGGCGGACGACGGCTGATGCCGCTCACCCCGATGCTCCTCGCCGCCGCCGCCGCCCTGGCCTGGAGCAATCCCGGGCCCGGTGATTTCGCCGGATTCGCGGGAGACCATCTCAGCGACCTCCTGACCCATGAGGTCTGCCATGGATCCGCGGTTCCGCTGCTGCTCAGCGTTCTCTCCAGCGACTGTCCAACCTTGCTGCGGACCCAGCAACCGGCCCTGGCCTCCCTGGCCCGGGCCCGGAGCGAGCGGCTGAATCTCGGACTGTTGAGTGTCTACCGCACCAGCCTCGGGGGTCAGCGGCTTTTCCGTCAGTGGTCGCTGCCCTCCTACTCCGTGATCACCCTGGCGGCCGCGGGGCAGTTCTACGTGCTGCAGACCTCAGTGCAGGACAGCTCCGCCGGGGAGCGCCGATGACGGTGCTGCCGCCGCTGCGGCTCCCGAGGGCGTTGGTGGAGGCGACCGGCAGCGGCTGGCCCGCCCCTGATGACGATGGCCTGATCGCGGTGGTGCTGGAGCACCGCGACGGCCGCTGGGTGAGCCTGAAACCGGCCGCCCGCCAGGAGGCGCCGGCTCTGATGGCCCTGCCGCCCCTGGTCGAAGCCCATGCCCATCTCGACAAGGTGTACAGCTGGGCGGAGGCGCCGAACCGTTCCGGCTGGATGGATGAGGCCCTGAGCGCCAACCGGAGGGAACACAGCCTCCGTCAGGCCGGGCGCGTGGCCGAGCGGGCGGAACGGGCCCTGCAGGAGGCCTGGCAGCTGGGGCTGAGAGCGATCCGCAGCCATGTCGACAGCCTCGGACCCGGAGCAGCGCCCGCCTGGGAGGTGCTGCCGGAACTCGCCAGGAACTGGCGGAATCGGGTGACCCTGCAACTGGTGGCGATGGTGCCGATCAGCCACTGGGCCACAGCTGCCGGTGAAGCCCTGGCCGCCGAGGTGGCGGCCCAGAACGGACTGCTCGGTGGTGTGCTCGGACCACCGTTCCGACGCGGTCCGGAGGATGAGCGGGGGCTGGAGGCCCTGCTGCGCCTGGCAGAGCGGCATGGTTGCGGCATCGATCTGCACGTGGATGAAAGCGCGAGCCAGCCTGGAGCCGGGGTGACCCTGATCTGCAGGCTGCTGGAGCAACAGAACCGGCAGCTGCCGATCTGCTGCAGCCATGCCGCCAGCATGGCCCTGCTGCCCAGGACGCCTCAGGAGCGGCTGCTGGAACGGATGGCGAACCTGGAGCTGACGGTGGTGGCCCTGCCCCGCACCAATCACTACCTGCTGGCCCGGCAGGAGGGATGCACCCCGCTGCAACGCCCCCTGGCGCCGATCCGCCAGCTGCAGGCCGCCGGTGTCACCGTCGCCGTCGGTGGTGACAATGTGCAGGACCCCTGGTTTCCCGGCGGTGATTTCGATCCGCTGGCCCTGCTGCGGGAGGCCCTGCCGATGACCCATCTGCTCCCCTGGCAGCACTGCGGGCTGGCTCCGTTCACCACGGCTGCGGCCCGTTTGCTGCGACTGGAATGGGATGGGGTGATCCGCCTGGGCGGCGTGGCGGATCTGATCGTGATCGACGCCGGCAACTGGTCGGAACTGCTGGTGCGCTCCCCCCAGCGACGGGTGCTGCGGGCCGGATCCTGGCTGCCGGCACCCAGCGGCCAGCGACCGGCACCATCGCTGACAGGAACCATTCCATCCCTGAGCTGAGCCGATGCACCATCTCCCGGACGGGCTGCCGCCGCTGCCGCCCCCTCCCTCCAGCGATCGGATCGAGGCACTGAGCCTGGAGCTGGAGGGGCTGCCTCTGCTGCGATCGCCGGCGGACCTGGCGCGACTCTCCCGGGATTTTCACGACGATTCACCGGTGCTGACGCCCCTGCTGAAGGATCGGGTGGCGCAGCTCGGCGTCCAGGCGGTCAGCGTCGAGGCGGTGCAACGGGTGGCGGCAGCCTGCGCCCGTCATGGCGTCCCCCTGACCCTGCGGGGGTCCGGCACCGGCAACTACGGGCAGTGCGTGCCCCTGGCCGGAGGCGTGGTGCTCGATCTGACGGGACTGAACGCGCTCAGGCAGCTGGACCCGGCGACGGGGGTGTTCACCGCGGAGGCCGGCATCGGCCTGGCGGATCTCGTTGGCCGCCTGCGGGCCAGGGGCCGGGCCCTGCGGCTGCAGCCGAGCACCGCCCGCAGTGCCAGTCTCGGGGGCTTCATCGCCGGCGGATCGGGGGGCCTCGGATCCGTTCGCTGGGGCTTCCTGCGCGATCCAGGGCATCTGCTCGGCCTGGAGGTGATCACGGTGGAGCCGGAACCGAAGCGGCTGCAGCTCGATGCCCGGGCGAGCAGACCCCTCAACCATGCCTACGGCTGCAACGGCATCATCACGGCTCTGACGATGGCCAGCACGGAGGCCGTGCCCTGGCAGGACCTGGTGATCGGCTTCAGCGACTGGCCACAGGCCCTGACGGCCGCCAGGGTGATCAGCGAATCGAGCCTGCTGTTGCAATCGGTGTGCCTGCTGGAGGCGCCGCTCTGTGGCGCCATGCCATGGCCCGGAGGAGAGACCGGCCCACGGACGGATCATCGCCTGTTGCTCCAGGTGGCACCCGATGCCCTGCCGCCCCTGCTGAGCTGGTTACCGGACCTCGGTGGGATGCTGCTCTGGCAGCGGCCGGCCGGAAGCGGCCAGGGCCTGCCCCTGGCGGAACTGACCTGGAACCACACCACCCTGCACTGGTGCCGGCGCCAGTCGGGCTGGACCTATCTGCAGCTGCTGCTGCCGCAGCCAGAGCTGGCCTGTCTGCAGGCCCTGAAACAGAGCTGGGGGGATGACGTGCTTTGGCATCTTGAGGCGGTGCGCTCCCAGGGGGCGCAGCGCCTGGCGGCCCTTCCTCTGGTGCGCTGGCGGGGAGCGGAGGCCCTGGAGCGGCTGATCGATCAGGTGATCGCTCTGGGGGGAGTCTGCTTCAACCCCCATGTGCTCACGGTAGAAGATGGCGGCCTGGGGGTGATCGATGCCGACCAGGTGAGCGCCAAAGCAGCCAATGATCCGGCCGGGCTGCTCAATCCAGGCAAGTTACGGGGATGGTGGGCGCGGGGGTGAACCCGACGCCCTGGGGGCGTGCGCCGATCAGCATCCGAGACTGGCGCGGGTGTTCACCCCGGTGGACGGATTGGTGCCGCTGGCGTACTGACAGAGCTGACGCTGATCGGCGCGATCGATCAGCGCATCCGTGAAATCAGCGTTTTCGACCTGGGCGCCATAGAAGCTGCTGCCGGTGGCGATCACCCCGGCCAGCACCGCACCACGGAGGTCGGTACCACTCATGTCGACCCGATCCAGCAGGGCATCGGAAAGATCGGCGCCATGGAAATCCGCGTCAGCGAAGGCCCCCTGGGTGAGGATCGCGCCGTGAAGCTTGGCCCCGGAGAAATCCGCCCCCCGACCGACAGCACCGGCGAAGGAGGCATTGGCCAGGTTCTGGCCGTGGAAATCCTGATGGCTCTGATTGGTGCGGGTGAAATCGACGGTGTCCAGGAACAGGGCCCGATCCTGGAGACCGACGCCGGCACTGGTATCGAGAGCCTGGACGGTTCCCGCCCAGCCGAACACCACCATCAGCAGGGGAATCAGCAGGCATCGCGCAGGCCAGGAGAGTGCTCGCATCGATGGAGGACAACTGTGTTCAGTGTGGCGCCCGCGCCTCCAGCCTGGGATGACGCAGCAGATCGGCCAGCAGATACAGCGAACCGGCCACAACGATTGACGGCGGCGGCGGCTGGGAAGTGGCTGAGCCGCTGAGGATCTGATCCAGGGCCGCCGCCGTGCTTTCGGCGGCCCGCAACCGGGCGGCCAGCGGCGGACAGGCCTGACGCAAACCGTCAACATCCCAGCAGGCATGGCCGACCACCGGCACGATCCAGGCATGATCCTGTGGACGAAGCAGGACCTCGAGCATGCGCGGCGCCTGCTTGTTGGCCAGCATCCCGAGCACGAAGCAACGCCCTTCATCGTCAGCCGACAGGACCGCGGAGCGGTGATCGAGTTCCGCGCGCAGGGCGATGGCCGCCGGGGGATTGTGCGCTCCATCGAGAAGCACAGGCGATCCCGCCCAGCGGGCGGTCTGAAGACGACCGGGCCAGTGGGCCTGAGCGAAACCGACCGCGATCGCCTGATCAGCGATGGCCCAGCCCCGCTCCTGCAGGGCCCGCAACAGACCGAGGGCCACGGCGCTGTTCGTCCGTTGCACGGCGCCGGCCAGCGCCGGTCTCCAGATCAGGCCATCGGCGGCAAGCGATCCATCGAGCTCGAGGCGAGCCGGATCGACCCAGCGCAGCTCGGCGCCGACCCTGCGGGCGGCAGCCGTGAGCACACCCTCCACCTCAGGGGATTGCGGGCCGCTGACCGCGACAGCCCCGGGAGAAAGCACACCGGCCTTTTCAACGGCGATGGAAGCCAGATCGGGACCAAGCACCTCACGATGGTCGAGACCGATGCTGGCGAAACCGATCACGGGCCGCTGCGGATGCACCGTGGTGGCATCGAGCCGGCCACCGAGCCCGACCTCAAGCACCGCCAGATCAACGCCGGCTGCCGCGAAATGAACGAAGGCAGCGGCGGTGATCCATTCGAAGGGCGTGAGCTGGTGCCGCTGCCCGCAGGGTTGGAGACGCTCCAGCAGGTGACGCAGCTGCGTGTCCGCGATCGCGGCACCATTGATCCGCAACCGCTCAGACCAGCTCAGCAGGTGCGGCGAGGTGTAGAGGCCGGTGCGCAGTCCAGCGGATGTGAGGGCTGAAGCCACAAGGGTGCAGATGGATCCCTTGCCGTTGGTCCCGGCCACCTGCACGGCCGGAAAGCTGGCCTCCGGATGGCCCAGCTCAGCCAGGGCCTGCTCAAGTCGACCGAGCTTCAGGTCGATGCCGCGGTGCTGAAACGGCTGGATCAGATCCTCGAAGGAATCGCGGATCGCAGCGCCATCGCCCTCAGGGGCGCCGACCGCAGGTCCGGCGGCGGATCCGGTCGGACGATCGTCCATGCCTCGGGGCCTCAGGCGAGCAGATTGTGAAGAGCACGCTCCAGCAGGGCCACCGCCCGATGGAGATGGCGGCGTTGAATCACCAGGGGGGGCACGAAACGGACCACCTGGGGACCGGCGGGCACCAGCAGCAGTCCCTCGGCCATGGCGGCTCGGACGAGATCAGCCGCCGCCGGACCATCGCTGCGCAGCACCAGTCCCTGCAGCAGGCCCCAGCCACGAACGCCCTCGAGATGCCGTGGATGACGGGCCACCAGGTCGGCCAGCAGCGCCTGAAGCTGCTGCCCCATGGTGGCGGCATGGGCCAGCAGCCCCTGACGCTCCAGCTGCTCCACCACCGTCAGACCGGCCCGACAGGCGAGGGGATTGCCGCCGAAGGTGCTGGCATGGTCGCCAGGACGGAAATGATCGACCGCAGCCTTGACCGCCAGGGCTCCGATCGGGAACCCGCCGCCGAGACCCTTGGCCAGGGTGAGGGCATCGGGCTCGACACCGAGGTGTTCGTAGCCCCATAACCGACCGGTCCGCCCCACACCGACCTGCACCTCATCAAAGATCAGCAGGATGTTGCGGGCATCGCAATGCTCACGGATCCGACGGAAGACCGCCGGATCACCGGGATTGACGCCACCTTCGCCCTGAAGGGGTTCGAGCAGCACGGCCGCCACGCGCGGTCCATCGGCCTCACAGCGTTCGAGCAGGGCCTCAAAGGCATCGATGTCGTTGTAGGGGCAGTAGCGAAACCCCTGCACCATCGGCTCGAAGCCCTGGTGATATTTCGGCTGGCCGGT
The DNA here is from genome assembly GCA_046091285.1 of Cyanobacteriota bacterium. GTDB lineage: Bacteria > Cyanobacteriota > Cyanobacteriia > PCC-6307 > Cyanobiaceae > CAIXOZ01. Next base: position 20,855 of record JBJTBH010000203.1, read on the forward strand.
GGCGGTGACGGCAGCGAGGGTGCGGCCATGGAAGCTGGCCTGGGCCGTGAGGATCACCGGCTCATCGATGCCACGCACCAGATGGCCGTGCTTGCGAGCGAGCTTGATCGCCGCTTCATTGGCTTCGGCACCGGAATTGCAGAAGAAGACCCTGTCGGTGCAGCTGTGCGCCGTGATCCAGGTCGCGAGGTCCTCCTGTTCCGGGATCCGGTAAAGGTTGGAGACGTGCTGCAGGCGCCCGAGCTGACGCGAGAGCACCCGGCGCATGGGGACGCTGCTGTGGCCGAGGGTGCAGACGGCAATGCCGGCGACGCAGTCGAGGTAGCGCTTGCCCTGGCTGTCCCAGACCCAGACCCCCCGACCGCGGACCAGCGCGATCGGAAAGCGGGCATAGGTGTCCATCACCGCAGAGCCCGTGGCGCTGCTGCTGGACGCGATGGCGCTGGCGGAGATCGGCGGCTTCATCGGCACCGCGGCGGCAGAGGGGAGATGGGAGCGGTGGGACTCGAACCCACATGCCCGAAGGCGCTCGATTTTGAGTCGAGTCCGTCTACCAATTCCGGCACGCTCCCTCGCTCCCCACTGTAAGGCGGCGATCAGCAGCTGATCCGCCGGATGGACGCTCCGACACTGTTGAGCTTGCCTTCGAAATCGGCGTAGCCGCGATCGAGATAGGAGAGGCCTTTGACGGTGGTGATGCCATCCGCCGCCAGGCCGGCCACGACCATGGCCGCCGACGCCCGCAGATCACTGCCCTGAACGGGAGCTCCGCTGAGGCGATGCACCCCTTCGATGAAGGCGATGTTGCCCTGCATCCGGATCGAGGCGCCCATGCGCTGCAGCTCAGCGACATGCTGCAGACGGTTCTCGAAGATGTTCTCGGTGATCACCGAATTGCCCTGGGCAGTGGCCAACAGGCTCATGAACGGCGCCTGAAGATCGGTGGGGAACCCGGGGAAGGGCTGGGTGCGCAGATCCACGGCCTGGATCGCCTCGGCGCTGATCGTCATCGCGACGCCGTCGCTTTCGAGGCGGCAGCCGGCCTGCTCAAGCTTGGTGAGCACCGCCCCGAGATGCTCCGGAATCACCGGGGCGACGCGCAGGGTGGAACGGGTGATGGCGGCGGCGAGCAGGAAGGTTCCGGCTTCGATCCGATCGGGAATGACGGCGTAATCGGCGCCATGGAGGCGGGACACGCCGACGATCGTGATGCTTGGGGTGCCGGCACCGCGGATCCGGGCTCCCATGGCGATCAGCAGCCGGGCCAGATCAGTGACCTCCGGCTCCTGGGCGGCATTCGTGATCACGGTTTCGCCCTCAGCCAGGGCGGCCGCCATCATCAGGGTCTCGGTGGCACCGACGCTGGGACAGTCGAGATGGATGTGGCCGCCGCGAAGGCGATGGCCTCGGCCAGGCACCACGGCGGAGACGACCCCGTGCTCGATCGTCACCTGGGCACCGAGGGCCTTGAGACCCTTGACATGTTCAACAACAGGTCGGCTGCCGATCTGACAGCCGCCGGGCAGGGGCACCCGGGCGATGCCGGTGCGGGCCAGGAGGGGGCCGATGCAGAAGAAGCTGGCCCGCAGGCTGTTGACCAGGTCGTAGGGAGCCGATGACTGGTTGAGACGATCGGCCTGGAGCTCGACGCTGTCGTCACCGCGACGCACCGTCACCCCGAGGGCGGCGAGGATCTCGCCCATGGCGGTGATGTCCGTCAGGGGCGGAACGTTGCGCAGGCGCAGGCCGTCATCGGTGAGCAAACAGGCCGCCATCAGGACAAGGGCGGAATTCTTGGCGCCACTGACGCGCACCTCGCCTGCCAGGCGGCGACCCCCAGCAATCTCAAGCTGAGGACTGGAGACGGTCTGAGACGGGACAACCGTGACTGTCATGGCTTGGTAGGTCCCGCAAGATTGGCGAATCTTGACAAGAATTCGTGAGACCGTCTAGACGTCCGGCCTTTGAACTGTCTTCCGGGAAACCCCCTGGCGAAACCGGCCGGTCGATGTTTTAAGATCACGGGGTCGGGCTGATCCCGACGAGCTCCCGGTCTCCCGCCAGAGACTGAGAGATTCACCACATGCGGATGTGGCGGAATTGGTAGACGCGCTAGTTTCAGGTACTAGTGGCAGCAATGTCGTGGGAGTTCAAGTCTCCCCATCCGCACTTCCAGAGCTCGGCACACGCCGAGCTTTTTTATTGGCGATCGCCAGCCCGCCGGGATCGACCGGGTGCGGCGCAGGGACCAGAGAGCCGGGAACGATTGACGCCGCCACCAGGACTGCCAGGGTGACGGCAGGTTGCGTCTCTGCCGATGCTCGTTCTGAAGATCACCAATGCCCAGGAGGTGGTGAGCGCCAAGCTGGGCAAGTTCCTGGCCAGCCTCACCCCCGAATCCCTGGATCGGGACACGATCGAGGATGTGCTGATCAAGAAGCTGATCGAGAACCTGGCCGCCGAGGGGCTGCATGGCGAGGTGGCTGCGGTGCGGGGTCTTGATCTGCAGAAGGAGGATCTGCTGATCCAGGATCGGTTGCACGTCCGCCGTCACCATTCCTTCTGAAGCCCGCCGCACCGTGGAGCTGATCACAAGCCGCCGCAATCCGCTGGTGGGCCGGCTGCGGGCCCTGCATCAGGCCAGGGGCCGGCGCGAGCAGGACCGTCTGCTGCTGGAGGGCACCCACCTGCTGCAGGAAACCATCCGACTGGGTCTGACGCCGGATCTGCTGCTGGCGACACCGGCCTGGATCGAGCGCCATGGATCCCTGCTGGCACGCTGCCCCGCCGGACTGCGCCAGGTGGCCGTGGCACCGGCGGTACTCGAGGCGGTGGCGACCACCGACCACCCGGATGGCGTCGTGCTGACCCTGCCGACACCCACCCCGGCGGCCGAAAGCCCGGCGGATTTTCTGCTGGTGCTCGACCGACTGCAGGATCCGGGCAATCTGGGCACACTGCTGCGCACCGCCCTCGCCGCCGGCATCGCAGCGGTATGGCTGGAAGGCAGTGCCGATCCGTTTCAACCGAAGGTGCTGCGGGCCTCGGCCGGAGCGGCCCTGGCCCTGCCCTGCCGGCGGTTCGCCGATCGGGAGGCGCTGCGGGAGGCGCTGGATCAGGCGCGATCGACGGGGCTGCAACTCGTGGCGACGGTGGTGCCGCAGAGCGGCAGCGACCAAGCTCGTCCCTACTGGGACCTGGACTGGTGCCGTCCCACCGCCCTGATGCTGGGCAACGAGGGGGCGGGCCTGGATTCAACCCTGCAGGATCTCGCCTCCGAGCGGATCACGATCCCCCATGCCCCGGGTGTCGAATCCCTGAATGTGGCCGTGGCGGCGGCCCCACTGCTGCTGGAACGCTGGCGCCAGCGCAGCCGCCGCTGACGGACGAACACCCGAGGTCAGTGACGGGAGAGAATGCCTGCCATCACACGCCCTGTCCATGGTGAGCGACGTCAGCGCT
>JBJTBH010000204.1:0-4397 GCA_046091285.1 Cyanobacteriota bacterium
TGCTGGGAGTTGCTCTCCAGCTCAGCACCCTGCTCCTGATCCTCGCTGGCCCCGTGCCGCCGCGGCCGGCAGCCAGCACCAACACCGTCTTCCACTCCGATTCCGGCACGGACGCCGGTGAGGTTCCAACCGTCACTGCGCTTTCAGACCGATGAACACGCTCGCTTCCACCTCTTCCCTGGTGCCCTTCGAGTTCGAGGGTCGCCAGATCCGGGTCTTCACCGACGAGCAGGGTGAACCCTGGTTTGTCGCGGCCGATGTCTGCTCCACCCTCGGCATCGGCAATGTCAGCCAGGCGCTCAGCCGTCTGGATGCGGACGAGAAGACCCTCATTTCAAATGAGGGTGCCCCAGCAGGCGGGCCCCAGAGCCTGAATCTGATCAACGAACCTGGGCTCTACACCTTGGTGCTCGGCAGCCGCAAGCCGGAGGCCAAGCGGTTCAAGCGCTGGGTCATGCATGAGGTGCTGCCGGCCATCCGCCGGGCAGGGAGCTACGCCGTGCCTGGCCTCGGAATCGCTCCGGCAGCCTTGCCTTCTGACAAGCAGGACAGCGTCGACGCCCTGTTGCTGATTGGCCAGGCCGTCGCCCAAGTGCCTGGCGTCAAACCCGGCATCGCCATGGCCGCCACGCTCACCTGCATTCAGGAGAACACCGGCCTGGCGACTGACACCCTGCGGCGTGCCCTGCCGGCAACGGCGGATCCGATCTGCTCGCTCAACGCCACGGGTCTCGGCCAGTTGCTGGGCATGAAGGCCAAGGACACGAACCAGCACCTCGCGGCCTGTGGGCTGCAGATCCGCAACTCGCGGGGGGAAGGGGAGCTCACCAAGGCCGGACTGCAGTGGGCCGAGGCTCTGCCCTATTGCCGCGGCGGCCATAGCGGCTACCAGATCCTCTGGAACCCGGCCGTTGTCGACGTGGTGCGGGAGCTGGGCTGATGGAGAACCAGACGACGCCACCCCCGTCTGGTCGTCACCGGGTCTGGGTGACGACCGCCGAGGCCTGCGCTGCCCTGGGCATGAGCCGCGAAACCCTCCGCCAGCTACGGCTGCGGGGGGTGCTCACCCCCGGTAAGCACTACCGCCGCTGGGGCTGCACCCAGGGCCGGGGCCCCTTGCAGTGGCATCTCGAGAACGTGGAGGCCACGATCACGGGATGGAGCAAAAAGCATCTACAGCACTGAAAGCCGCAAACCGGACGTAGAGTCATGTCTCTACAGGTGGCTGAACGGCCGAAGGCGTTCCGTGACACAGTCCAGGCCTCAGGATCGCTCAGCTGATGCCGGCCAGCACTTCCCGCAGGCGATCCGCCGCTGGGGGAACAGCCTGGCGGTCAGGCTCCCGGCCGATTGCCTGCGTCGGGCCGGTCTGCAGGAAGGCGATCAGATCGACATCGTCGTTGGCCCTGATGGCCGCATCAGCCTGGAGCCTCTGCGCAAGCTGGATCGCTCTGCCCTGGCCGCTGATCTGCGCCAGCTTCAGGCCACCATGCCTCTCACTCCTTCGGTGATCGAGGAGTGCCGCGGCGGTGAACGCTGGTGACGCTGAGCCCTCGATGATCTACCTCGACACCAGCGTGGTGGTGGCTCTGCTGACCCCAGAAGAACGCAGTACCCAAGCGCTCGACTGGTTTGGGCAATCTTGCGAACACCTGATCAGCAGCGACTGGCTGATCACCGAGACCCACAGCGCCCTGGGGATCAAGCAGCGCCATCACGGCCTCAGTTCAGCAGCACGCCAGGTGGCTGGGGAGCAGTTCGAGCGCCTGCTGCAGGGCGGAGTGGAACTGCGCTCGCTCGATCGCGAACGCTTTCGCCAGGCGGCCGAGCTGCTCCAGGGTCCGGGCCTCGGGCTGCGCGCGGGTGACGCCTTGCATCTGGCGGTGGCGCTGCACAGCCGCTGCACTCATCTGGCCAGTTTCGATGGCCGGATGCAGCAAGCCGCGGCTGCCCTCGGAATGAGGCCAGCACTGGAGTAAGCCAACAATCCGAAGCGGGCCTGCAGAGGAAAGCCGAACTCAGAGGGCAGCAAGGCTGATCCGCAACGGCTCCTGTCCGTCTGCCAGTCGGACATCAGCAAGCTGACCCAGCTGCAGGTCTTCCACCAGGTCCATCAATTCCTCGTAGGCCTTGGCCGGCACGCAATAGAACGCCGGCTCGTTGCGGTTGAGCACAGCCACGGCCATCCCATCTCCCGCTGCCACGGTGGCCATGGGGTTCTTCTTGTGCTCCGAGATGCTCACGACGATCTCGGTCAACACGCGATGCGCCATGGACAACCCAGCCCAGCTCTTCGGTCCAGTCTGAATCGCGGTATAGGGCCCTGAGCAACCCTCAGGGCTGGGCCGGACTGGGCCCAGGTGTTCGAGAAGGCGGAGGCGGTGATCCTCATGCCGCCAGAAAACGCTGCTCCGCCTTGGCGAAGGCGTCATCGACCACGTCATCTCCGCACCAACGGCTGTAGGCCGCCAGGTGGGTCTGCACGCTGTGGCCCATTGCCGCGGCCACCACCTTGGGCGGCAGGTCGCAGATCACGTGGGCCCGGTGGGCGTAGCCGTGACGGCAGGAGTAGGGAACGAGTTTCTCTCCCTTGGCCTCGTAGTCCTGCCGGAGCTTGTTCCAGAGAGGGCGTCGGTGCAGATACTGCCTGATGTCGTTTCCTGCGAAGCCCACTCGCATGGGTGGGAGCCGGTCGGGGGCGTACTGCTCGGCGAGTTGCCACTGGGCGGCCCAGTCATCACAGGGCAGCAGCCTCAGGGTGCGGGGCTTGGTCTTGCCGCGTGAGGCCACCTTTTCATAGGTGCACCAGAGGCGGCCATCACGGAGCTGAAGGTGGTGCAGTTCCTCAGGGCGCAATCCGTAGGCCGCCATCAACTGGAAGCCAAAGCGCCAGCGAGGATCAGGCAGTGCATCCACCAGAGCCAGGATGTCCGCCACCTGCAGGGGTGTGGTGATGGCTTGTGGGGTCCTGGAGCGCCCCACATAGGTCGCAAGATTCTGCGGGGGATCCCATTCCTCGCCCAGCCGCTGCTCCTCACGGGCCCAGCGCAGCAGGGCAGTGGTGCATTGCATCTGGATCTGGCGGGTGCGTCCTCCCGGTTTGTCTGCCCAGATCTTTGCCAGGCCCTCGAGCAACTGCTTGGCGTTCTGCGGTGGAGCAGGCATCACCATGGCTCCCAGCACGTGCTTCATGTGGTGCCGATAGACCCGTTCCCAGGTCGAGCCCTTGATCTCGCCGCTGAGCAGCTTGTAGTCACGAAAGGCTTCGATCAGCTCGGACCAGTCCTCGATCGAGAGGGGTGCGGCAGGAGCGCTGAGCTGTGAGCCGCCAACCGAGATGGTGGGCAAGCCTGGAGCTTCTGCAGCTGATCCCGCACCGGATGCGGCATGGTGCGGCCGGAGGATGCGAGCTACGCATAGATCTGGATCAACGCCCTTATGAAATTCATCAAACACATAGACGACTGCATCCCGAATTTCATCGACTTGATCGCATTGCCATGGAATTGGAAGCAATACCTGCCGTCTTTTCCCTCCGGCCGCACCTGCGGCGATGTTCAACCGGACGTTCCCCCGATGATTCAGAACGGTCCAACCTCTCCGGCAACCCCGCTGAGACAGGGCGTGAGACACCACGGTTCGGATCGTCCCCTCCCAGTCACGGGTCGGCGCCATGTGAGACGTTTGGTGAGATGTTTGGCCCTACAGCCTGGCACGGCCTGTCAGGTGCGGTCACCCGCTGGCAATCCTAAAGCCAGTGCAGGACTGGCTTTTAAGGGAATTTCGCAGTCCTGGACTAGAAGCGGGTGACCGGACTCGAACCGGCGACGTTCAGCTTGGGAAGCTGACATTCTACCACTGAATTACACCCGCATGTTTCACATCTTAGCAAGCCGGGGCCCAGCGGGCCCCGACGCCGGCCTCAGGGCTTGGTGGCTGGTGTGCAGTTCACCTGGCTGCTGAGCTGCTTGTGGGCCGCGATCAGGGGCTGGGCCTTGCCCTTGAGCTGGGCTGCCGCCTCCTCGAGGGTCAGCTTCTTGCTCTTGGCCACGGTGGACACCTCCTTGCGGAAGGCCTTCACCTGCTTGCGGAAGTCCTGCAGGCGCAGTTCCTGCAGCTTCTTCTCCGCCTCGGCGAGGGCCTTGAGGCTGTTGCCCAGCTCCTTGTTGGCGGCCTCCGCCTGCCCCACGGTGGACTGGGGGGTGAGGGCCGCGGTCTTCTCCAGGGCGGCGCCCACGGCCGCCAGCTCGGTGCAGATCTGGGACTCGGTCTTCTGCTCCATCTGGGCCGTGTCCTGCTTCTGGCAGGCGGCCAGGGAGAGGGCGAGAACGGCCCCGAGGGCCAGGACTGTGCGACGCATGCCGAACCAGCGATCTCCCGAACAGTAGGTGGGCCCC
>JBJTBH010000205.1:0-2129 GCA_046091285.1 Cyanobacteriota bacterium
AGGCGAGCAGCCCAGTTCCCTGGCGATTCGCCGCCGGCCCCAGCCTGCTGCCGATAGCCGTCGCATCGCCTCCACGTCCTGAGGGGTCTGCACCGCTGTCTCCAGAACCATCGGCTCCAGAGGTGGCGCCCCGCCTCGTCCTGCTCGCCCTGCTGTTGTGCTCCACGGGGTGGACCAGTTTTCGTGTCGCCTCCGGACCAGTTTTCGCTGTCGCCTGACAAGCGGGAAGGCCGGCCTTGATCGTCATTGACACCAATGTGCTGACTTACCTCCTGTTGCCAGGTCCAAAGAATGAGCAGGCAGAGATCCTGCGTCAGCATGAGAGGCGGTGGACGGCTCCACCGCTCTGGCGTAGTGAGTTTCGCAACGTTCTCACGGGATATATCCGGCGTGAGCTTCTGCAACTCTCCCAGGCTGTGGCATTGATGGAGGAAGCGGAGATGATCCTCTCGGCCCTTGAGCAAAGGGTCAGCTCCGAGCACGTGCTGCAACTAGTCAGCAGCAGTCGCTGCAGTTCCTACGACTGTGAATTCGTCGCCGCCGCGCAACAACTGGGTGTGCTGTTGATCACGGAAGATCGCGCCATCCTGGCGGCCTTTCCGGAGCTGGCGCAGACGCTTCAGCAGGCCACCTCCTGAGGGTCTGCCCGATCCCATGCCAGGCCGCTGGGGCCAGAGGTGGTCACCGCTCACCCCTTCGGATGCGTCTCGGGCCTGTTCAGGTATCCCGCCACCCACTCCTGCGCGCTCTGCCCCGCCTGCAGCTGCGCCTGAACCTCCGGTGTGGCAAGGATCGCCTCGACGCAGGAGCCCAGTATCCCCACCGAGCGGCTGGATGGCAGCAGCTCCTTCAGCTGCTGATGCAGGCTCCACAGGTACCAGCAGGAGCCATCGAGCTTGGGCGTGAAGCGATCCCAGCTGGTGGGATCCCGCCTCGCGTCGATCATCAGATCGCGGGCGTTGTGGGCCTTGTCGGCGGCGATCACCAGCCAGGCAGCCTCAGGTTTGTGGGCCAGCGACTGGATGGTGCGGGTCTTGCGCAGCAGCCAGTGCTCCTTGGCCGCCCCCGGCTTCACCGGGCCTGAGGTGTCGGTGCAGGCCACGACGATGCCGGCCACACCTGTGCCGAAGCGCTCGGCGATCGAGCCGTGGTCCTGGCCGGCGTCCTCGATGGCGTCATGCAGCAGGCCGGCGATCGCCTGGTCTTCGGACCCTTCGTCTTCCCACACCAGGGCGCTGACGCTGATCAGGTGCGAGATGTAGGGCACCGCTTTGCCCTTGCGGAACTGCTCCCGGTGCAGCTGCGCCGCCCAGAGCAGCGCCTGGTCGTAGCGGTCGCTGGGGGGGATGCGGGGCAGGGAACTGGTCTGAGAACTCGGCATCGGTGGGGAACGCTTGGAAAGCGCGGCTGGTGGATGGCGACTGGGGGCCGGACGCGGAGCCATCCTCTCGCCGCTGACCCATTCACGGTTCGAGGCTTGTGCGAACAACGAAGCCCAGTCCTTTCTCGGTCAAGGCGCCAGAGCCAGCTGCAGCCGTTGTGCCGCTTCATTGAGCCTGCGATCGAAACTGGCCAGGCTGGCGCCAAGCCGTTGGGCCAGCTCCAGGTAGCTGGCGTCGTAGCTGGACAGCCCCTGCTCCCTGGCGATCGCCAGGATCCTCGGCTCGCTGTCCTGCAGGGGTGTCGCGTCGGTTTCGATCGGCAGGGCCTGGAGTCGCGCCCGGAACAGATCGCTGGCGCTGCTGGCGATCACACGGCGTCGCTCCGCCACCAGCAGGGCATTGGCCACCTCCAGATGCCACAGGGACGGCACCCACCAGGGTTGAGCGCCGCAGCTGCTCAGCAGATCAGCGGCCCGCTGCGCGTCTGCGGCCTGTTGTCGCTCGAACACCCAGGCCTGGGCCATGGAGGCATCGATCACCCGCATCCGCTCAGCGCCGCCCCTCGCTCACGAAGCTGGCGACATCGGCATCAGCGACGCCCTGAATCCGCGGAAACGCCTGCAGGGCTTGAACAGCAGCCTCAAGACCCTGAGCGGAATGGCCCCGGTGGGGCACCAGGTCGGCAACCGGGCGACCGCGCACGGTGATCGTGAACTGCTCGCCGTTTTCCACGGCCCTCAGCAGCCG
>JBJTBH010000206.1:0-3022 GCA_046091285.1 Cyanobacteriota bacterium
GGCCGAGGCGACGAAGGTGATCGGCGAGGTCCAGAGCCGGTCTTCGGCCCCGAGTCCCAGGGCCAGACAGGCGAGGTGCAACGAACTGGTGGCGCTGTTCACGGCCACCCCATGGCGCGCCGCCACCCGGGCCGCCACCGCCTGCTCGAAGGCCGGCACCGCCGGCCCCTGGGTGAGAAAGGGACCGCGCAACACCTCCACCACGGCGGCGATATCTGCGTCGGTGATGGTCTGTCGGCCGTAGGGAAGGAACGGCAGTGACTCTCGGCTCATAGGGGCTGGAAAGCCGGATCCACATGCTCGCGGATCAGTGCGCGCAATTGATGCACCGAGAGAAACTCGGGATTGGTACCGGAGTTGTAGGCAAACCCCGGGGGTACGCCATCAAACGCGATCCCCGCCTCCTGATAGCGCTGCAGCAGGCGACCATCGCTGGGAAGAATCGCGTAATAGGGGCCCAGGTCGATGGTTGTGAAGCTGTCGGAGGCGGTGATCATCTCCTCGTGAATCTTTTCGCCAGGCCGGATACCGATGATCGGCTTCTCACAGGACGGCCCGATCGCCTCGGCGACATCGGTGATGCGGTAGCTGGGGATCTTGGGCACCAACAGCTCACCACCGAGGGCATGCTCCAGCGCCCATAACACCATCGCCACACCCTCGCTGAGCGAAATATTGAAACGCGTCATCGCCGGATCGGTGATCGGCAGCTCACCGGTTTTCACCTTCTCCAGAAAGAAAGGGATCACCGATCCCCGCGATCCCATCACATTGCCATAGCGCACCACCGAGAAGCGCAGATCACGTTTTCCCTTGATGTTGTTGGCGGCGACGAAAAGCTTGTCAGAGCAGAGCTTGGTGGCACCGTAGAGATTGATCGGTGCTGCAGCCTTGTCGGTACTGAGAGCCACCACACGCCTGACCTCACAATCCAGGCAGGCCTGCACCACATTTTCAGCCCCAAGGACATTGGTGTTGATGAACTCGATCGGGTTATATTCAGCCGCCGGCACCTGCTTCAAGGCCGCAGCATGGATGACGATGTCGATGCCTTCCAGCGCTCGCTTCAGGCGGTCCCGATCGCGCACATCCCCCAGAAACCAGCGCAGCTGAGGGTAATCCTTCTCTGAATAGCGTTGCTGCAGCTCCCACTGCTTCAGTTCATCGCGGCTGTAGATCACCAGCCGCCTGATGGTCGGATAGCGCCGTAAGGCATCGGCGATGAAGGCTCTGCCGAAACTACCGGTCCCCCCCGTGATCAACAGGCTTTCGACTTGATCCACGGACATCAGGCGGAGCCGGCGGGACGAACAACAACGCACGCGCCAGGCGTCAGAGCAACCCCAGCGATCTCAGCCTATGACGCGCCAGGGGAAGCCGCTACGGTTGCATGGTCGACACCCTACGACCGCAGCACGATCCCCATGGCCACCAGCCCGCTGCAACAGCCCAGTGCCATGGAGGAGCTGTTCCCGGGGCTGGCCAGCACACTCAAAGCAAACGGGCAGGGGCCGGAGCGATGGCAGCAGCATCACGGGCGGCTTTTCAATACCGAGACCGAAACCTATCTCTACCCGGACAGCGATCAGAGCGACTGGGCCCACGAAGAAGAACAGGTCCGCGCCTGGCTGAAGCAACCCGATTGCCTGCAGTCCGCGAACACGGGCCTGCTGCTGAAGGTCCTGCACGATGAGGCACAGAAGTTCCAGGCTTCCGGCTTCCGGCACCTGAGCGATCTCACTCTGGCGACCATTCACGACAGCGCTCAGGACTATCAGGCGCAATGGGCCTGCCAGGAACTTGTCCGGTATCTGGAGGATGAACAGCTGCAGCTGTCGGCATCCATCAACAACCATGATGACGGCCTGTTGCTGATCTACGGCATCGGTCACAGCCCGCTGATTGCCGAGAGCATCGCACGTCTGAAGCCGAGGATCGTGGTGATCTTTGAACCCGATCTGGAACTGCTGCGGCATCGCGTGAATCAGGAGAGCTGCGAGCAGCTGCTGCAGGCGATGGGAGACCGCGCGGTTGACATCCTTCTGGTGACAGATCAGGAGGCCGACCTCGCCCACCTGAAGGCCAAAGCAGCCCTTGAAAGCATCAATCTGTTCTGCCAGGAAAAGATCTTCCGATTTCAGTTCAGGCCGCTGGAGCTCTTCAGCGAACTCGATCATCGCTTCGGCAACGGCGACAGCATGCTGCGGGATCTGCGCTACCAGGGTTTCTTCACTGATGAGCTGCACATGATGCTCAATGCCAGCATCACCTTCACCCAGGCGCCGCCGAGAACCATCCAGCACGGCCAGCTGCCGGCCCACGAGCGCCACGCCGTGATCTGCGCCAGCGGACCATCCCTGGACGCCCAGCTGACGCTGTTGACACACCACAGAGCCCAGTTCGATCTGTTCAGCTGCTTCAGCACGATCGGCACCCTGCTGCAGGCGGGACTGAAGCCCGACTACCACTGCAATCAGGAACGGCATTACTGCGACGTCCCCCTGCTCCAGCAGCCGCCCATCGCCGACGTCGTGGCCGAGACGCTGCTGTTGTGCAGCGCCAACAACGACCCGAGGATGAACCAGCTCTATGGCGATGTCGTGGCCTTCTTCCGCAGTGCCTCCTGCGCGTCGGCGCTCCTGGCCCCCAACCGGCAGGCCTGCATCAGCGGCGAGGGCCCCCAGGTGGCCAACATGGCCCTGCAGTTCGCCGTGCTGCTCGGCTACCGCACGATTCACCTGTTCGGTGTCGACCTCGGCAGTGCCGATCCCGGGCAACCTCGCTCTCCAGGCGCCATCGCCCACAGCCCGCGCATCCTGGATCGGCCGGTGGCCGGCAACCGCCGCGAGCGGGTGTGGGCGGATCAGGAACTGATCGAATCAGCGCAATACATGGCCTGGCTGATCAACGGCAGTGTGCTGCCCGATGCAAAACCGTTGCCGGACCAGACGGAGTCCAACTCAAGCGACGGCCAGCGCAACGCCGGCCCCGTCCCGGCGCCAGCAGACTCGTAGACGCCGCA
>JBJTBH010000207.1:0-33533 GCA_046091285.1 Cyanobacteriota bacterium
AGAACCAGGTGACCAGCGTCACCCAGTTCTCCGATGTGCGCCCCACCGACTGGGCTTACCAGGCCCTGAGCGCCCTGGTGGAGAAGTACGGCTGCGTCGCCGGCTACCCCAACGGCACCTTCAAGGGCGGTCAGGCCCTGAGTCGCTATGAAGCCGCCGCCCTGCTGAACGCCTGCCTCGATCGCGTCACCGAAGTGACCGATGAGCTGCGTCGCCTGCAGAAGGAATTCGAGCAGGAGCTGGCCGTGCTCAAGGGCCGTGTGGATGGCCTGGAGGCCAAGGTTGGCAAGCTCGAAGCTGCCCAGTTCTCCACCACCACCAAGCTCCAGGGTGAAGCCACCTTCGTGCTCGGCGGTAGCAGCTTCAACTACAGCGGCACCAAGCCCGAAGCCAAGTACACCAATGGTGGCTTCGGTGCAACGACGCTTAACTACGACGTCCGCCTCAACCTGAGCACCAGCTTCACCGGCAAGGATCTGCTCTACACACGTCTGCGGGCCGGCAACTTCGCCAACAACGCCTTCAACGGCTCGAGCAGCTTCAACCTGCAGCGCCTCGATACGGCTTCTAGCGCCAGCGTTTCGAACGGGACCAGCAACGTTAACAACAACGATCTGGTCTTCATTGATCGTCTCTACTACCGCTTCCCGCTGAACAGCGAGTTCACGGCGTTTCTCGGTGCTAAAGCCCGGAACACCGAATTCCTGGCGATCCAGCCCAGCTACTACAACGCCGGCATCCTCGACGCCTTCACCACCCACGGCGCCCCCGGCACCTACAACAAGGCCACCGGTGCCACCGTCGGTGCGATCTGGAAGCAGACCGTCAAGAAAGGCCAGCCCTACTTCGGCGCTGCTCTGAACTACGTGGCGGTCAACGGAGCTAACGGCAACCCCGGGCCGGTCAACGCTGCCAACACGGGCGGCGGCCTGTTCGGCGACTACAGCCAGGCCAACCTCACAGCCCAGTTCGGTGTGGCTGCACCCCAGTGGGCCCTGGCGGTGGCCTACCGCTACGGCAGCTGCGGCCAGGCGGAATCCCGCAACGGCACCACCATGGCCTCCGGTTCCCTGTCCTGCGTCGCTCCTCTGAGCCAGCAGTTCTCCAACGCCGCCAGCTCCAGCAACGTCGCCCTGACGGCCGCCTGGCAGCCGGCCAAGGGTGGCACCTGGATTCCTTCGGTGAGCGCTGGCTGGGGCTACAGCTCCATCACCAATAGCCCTGCGACCGCCATCATCCCCAACACCACCTCCAACGTCAGCGAAAGCCAGTCCTGGACCATCGCCCTCCAATGGACTGATGCCTTCGTGAAGGGCAATGCCGCCGGCTTCGCCTTCGGTCAGCCCTCCTTCGCCACCGCTCTCGTCAACGGCGCCACCCCCAACGACGCCGGCTACGCCTTTGAGTGGTGGTATCGCTTCCAGGTCACCGACAAGATCAGCGTCACCCCCGCGATCTACTACCTGAGCAACCCCGGCGGCCAGAACATCACCGGAACACTCACTAATGGAACCCCCCCTGTGAATGCTGGCGACACCTCCAGCGTCTTCGGCGCCCTGATCCAGACCCGCTTCAAGTTCTGATCGGCTGGGCCGGCTTCGGCCGGCCCCCTGATCGGTTCCAGAGCCCTCAGCGGCGAGCCCTCCTCACACGCCTCGTCGCCTCCCACACACACAGTCATCAGCCTCCCGGACACGGGGGGCTTTTTTATGGCCGGAGCGCGGCCAGGGTGGCGCCGCTTCGTCACACTCACCTCCCGCTCATTCGCCACTCAGGTGGCCGAATGCGCCTGCGCTGACCGCGGTCTCCGCATCGCTGATGATGGCGTTGGTTGTCTGTCGTCGTTCCGGCTGTGCCCCGAGGATCCAGCGATCCCTATGCCGTGCTCGGCGTCAGCCCCCGGGCCAGCGGCGACGAGATCAAGGCCGCCTACCGGGCTCTGGTGAAGCAGCACCACCCGGATGCCGGCGGTGACGCCACCACGATCCTGGCCCTCAATGCCGCCTGGGAGGTGCTCGGCGATCAGGAGGCGCGCCGGCGTCACGATCGCGCGCGGGGGGAGGGGGAGGCCAGAGGCCACGGCTCAGTCGCCCGCGACGCGGGATCCCGCCAGCGCCCCGCCGCCGCTGAGCGCGATGCCCAGCTGCTGCAGTGGCTCCAGCAGGTGTACAACCCGATCGATCGCCTGCTGGCCCAGGTGATCAATCCCTTTCCGGCCCAGCTGCGCGAGCTCTCGGCCGATCCCTACGACGATCAGCTGATGGAGGTCTTCTGCGCGTTTCTTGAGCAGAGTCGCCGCAAGCTCGACAGCGCAGAAACGCTCTATCGCTCCCAGGCCTGCCCGGCATCGATCAGCGGCTTCAGCCTCAGCCTCTATCACTGCTTCCGCCAGGTCCAGGACGCCGTCTCGGACCTTGAGCGCTACACGATGGGCTACGTCGATTCCTACCTGCGCGACGGTCGCGAGATGCTGCGCGAAGCCAAACGCCTGCGCAGTGATCTTCACGCGCAACGTCGGCAGCTGGAGCTGGCCTGATCAGGCCGGATAGGGCTCGAGCTGGTCGAGCCTGAGCCAGACATCGGGCACCGGCCGGCGCAGGCGCAGCTGGGCGTACTCGCCCTTCAGGGCCAGGATCTCGGCCGGCCCTTCCAGCAGGTAGTCCGGCGGGGTCGGATCGCTGGCGCTGGCTTCGAGGCTGCCCTGGTAGCGCGCCAGGTTGAGGCGCACCAGGGCGCCCTTGCGTAGAGCGGGTGGTTCGGCGGCCGGAGGCTTCTCGGCAGGCGCAGCCTTGGTGGTGCTGGCGGCCGGACCGGGCGTTTCAGCCATGGAGCTGGATCAGGTGCCAGCAGGCTATGGCCCTGGCCCCGTTCTTCGGTCGGGCCTGGCCGGGTCGTCGCCGCAGATCTGGTTAGTCTTCATGGCCCTTGCACACGACGGCCATGCAACTGCTGCTGATCGGCTGCACCGGCTTCGTCGGCCGGGCCCTGGTGCCGCACCTGCTGCAGCGGGGCCACACCCTCACCCTGCTCAGCCGCCGGTCCAGTCCCCTGCCCGCCCTGGCGGGCGCCCCCGGCCTGACGCTGCTTCAGGGCGATCCAGCCCAGGCCGCCACCTGGCAGGATCCAGCCCTGCTCGCCGCCCTCGCCGCCGCCGATGGCGTCGTCAACCTCGCCGGCGAACCGATCGCTGAACAGCGCTGGACCCCGGAGCATCGTCGTCGTCTCCATGACAGCCGGGTGCGCAGCACCGCGCTCCTGGTGGCCGCCCTGCAGGCCCTGCCCACGCCGCCATCGGTGCTCGTCAATGGCTCCGCCATCGGCGTCTATGGCACCAGCGAGGACGACTCGTTCGTCGAGGCCAGCCCCGCCGGGGAGGACGTGCTCGGCGCTCTCTGCCTGGCCTGGGAGGCTGCCGCCGATCAGGCGCCGGCCGCCACCCGCGTCGTCAGGCTGCGCACCGGCATCGTGCTTGCGGCCGATGGTGGCGCCCTCGGCAAGATGCTGCCGATCTTCCGCGCCGGTTTCGGTGGCCCGATCGGCAACGGTCGCCAGTGGATGAGCTGGATCCATCGCGATGATCTGGTGGCGATCGTGGTCGCGGCCCTCGAGGATCCCGCCTTCCGTGGCGTCTACAACGCCGTGGCGCCGGCTCCGGCCACCATGGCTCAGTTCTGCGCCGCCCTCGGACGCACCCTGGGGCGGCCGAGCCTGTTGCCGGTGCCCGGGCCGCTCCTGCAGCTGCTGCTCGGCGATGGCGCCCAGGTGGTGCTCAAGGGGCAGCGGGTGCTGCCGGAGCACCTGCAGCAGCAGGGCTTCTCCTTCCGCTACCCCGAGCTCAGCGCTGCCCTCGCCGCTGCCACCAGCCCAGGATCCCGCTGAGGATCGCCGCTCCCATCAGCAGGCCGATCGCCGGGGTGAACAGCGGCTCCCAGAGGGTCTGAAACAGGGTCAGGGGGGCCTCCACCTCCCGGCTGTGCAGCACCACCGCCACGCCGAACCACACGGCGCCGGCGATCACCACGAACACATCGATCACCAGCAGGGTGTCGATCAGGTTCTTCAGGCGGCGGCCCAGGCTGGGCTCAGCCGCCTTCCCTGGAGCGGGGTCCTGGCTCGGGTGCTGGGCGCTTGTCCCGCGTGGCGGGGACGTCTTGGCGGGGAGGGGCATCGAGGCTGGTTGGTTGGCGGAGACCTCGGCAGGCCTGCGGACAAGGCCGGCAGGGCGAGGCGGAGCCCAAACTTAAGGTTGAAGCAGTGGAACAGCACCGTGCCCCAGCCCCGCCCGTCACGGATTCTCCTGATCAGCAACGGCCACGGCGAGGACCTCAACGGGGGCCTGATCGCCGATCAACTCCTTGCGTTGCGCCCCGATCTGGAGCTGCAGGCCCTGCCGATCGTCGGCGACGGCCAGGCCTACCGCCGCCGCGGCATCCCCCTGCTGCATCAGGGGGCGCCCCTGCCTTCCGGCGGCATGGTCTACCAGGGCCTCAACCTCTGGCGCGATCTGGCGGCCGGTCTGGTGCAGCAGACCCTGCAGCAGTTCTGGGCTGCCTGGCGGCACGGCCGGGAGGCGGATCTGGTGCTCTGCATCGGCGATCACGTGCCGATGGCCTTCGCCTGGCTCACCGGTCGGCCGGCGGTCGTCTTTCTGGTCTCCACCTCCAGCCAGTACGAGGGTCGGCTGCGGCTGCCCGGCTTCAGCCGTCTGTTCTGCCGGCGCCCGGCGGTGCGGGCCGTGCTCACCCGCGATGTCTTCACCGCCCGCGATCTGCAGAGCCAGGGTCTGGGGCGGGCCCGGTTCTGTGGCTACCCGATCATGGATCTGGCGCCGGCGGCCGGTGATCAGGCGACCGTTCCCCTCGCCATTCCAGCGGGCAGCACGCCGATCGCCCTGCTGCCCGGCAGTCGCTTCCCGGAATGCCTCCACAATCTGCTGCTGCTCACGAAGCTCTGCGCCGTGCTGGTGCAGCAGGATTCTGGGCGCCGCTGGTGCTTCCATGCCGCCGTGCTGCGCGGCACCGAAGGAAAGGAGCTGGCGGCGCTGGCGGCGGCTGTCGGCTGGACCCTCGAGGCCGGTCGCCTGATCTCCAGCGATGGTCGCGTTCAGGTGATCCTGCGCAGCGATGCCTTTGCGCCGATCCTGCGCAGCAGTGTCCTGGTGCTGGGGATGGCCGGCACGGCCGTCGAGCAGGCTGTCGGCCTCGGCAAGCCGGTGGTGCAGATCCCCGGTCGCGGGCCCCAGTTCAGCTATGCCTTCGCCGAAGCCCAGATGCGGCTGCTGGGGCCGGCCGTGTTCACCGTCGGCCAGGGGCCGGCCGGTCGGGCTGAACTGGAGGAAGCCGCCACCTTGATCGGTCGGTTGCTGGCCGATCCGGAGCTGCCGGCCCGTTGCGCGGCCATCGGTCTGGAGCGGGTCGGGCCGGCCGGTGGCTCCCGCGGCATCGCCCGAGCGGTGCTGGAGGCCCGGCGGCCCTGATCGCCGTCAGCCCTCCAGCCAGGCCTTCACCTTCTGCAGGGCGGTCCAGCCCGGGCGGCGGTTGAGGCCGTCGTGGATGGCGTCGTCAAGCTCGCTGGCCAGCTCCGGCGCCAGCACCCTGACCCGCTTCACCAGATCGATGTGCTCGCGCACGCCCTTGGCGCCGGTTTCCAGCATCGCCACGCTCAGGTTGATCCGCGCCTGGGGATCCTGAGGATTGAGGCGCACCGCCTGCTTGGCGGAGCGCAGGGCGGCGATCGGTTGATCGTTCAGCAGCTGCAACCAGGCCAGGCACGTCCAGCCGGCGGAATGGCGCGGCGACATCTGGGTCAGCGCTTCGAAATCCGGCACCAGCTCGGAAGCCGGCAGCCCCTGCTGGTAGCGGCCCAGGGCGTGATTGAACAGATGTTCGTAGCTGCCGGCCTCAATGTAAGCGGTGATGCTGGCCTGGTTCTCGCCCTGGTCGGTGCTGCCGGCCTCAAGGGAGGCTGTGCTGCTGGCCGCGGCCGAGGGAGCGGTGGTGCTCGAAGCCGTCATCGATCAAAAAGGGCGGGCGTTCCCTTCAGATTGCCACCCGGACCGGCATCGCCCTCCTCGGGCCCGCTCAGACGGCGAAGGAGCTGCCGCAGCCGCAGGTCTGGGTGGCATTGGGATTGGTGAAATTGAAACCGCCGCCGATCAGGGCGCTGGAGAAATCCAGCTGCATCCCGTAGATGTAAAGCAGGCTCTTGGGATCGCAGACCACATCGAAGCTCGGAGCCCCGGCCGGTTCGTAGGTGTAGCGGGCGTCATCGCTGCGGATCGCGTCAGCGGTGATGAAGTCCATCGTGTAGCTCATGCCGCTGCAGCCGCCGGAGCGCACCCCCACCCGCAGCACCTGACCGTTCTGCTGCTGCATCAGGGCCGCCAGCTGGGTCATCGCCGGCGCCGTGATCAGGATCCCCTTGCCGTCCCGGGCGGTGTGGGCGGGTGCGGAGTCGACCGCGGTGACGGCGGTGACGGCCGTCTCCGGGGAGCTGGTGGCGGTGCTGCTGGTGCTGGCCATGAACCCTCGCGCGGTGGCCTGACGATCAACCCAGGCCACAGTCCTCCCATTCTATGGAGAACCCGGAGCCTGCGCCGATCCGATCGCCGGCCGGTTCCCCCCACCCGCCGGTCGCGGCCTCTCCATAGAGTCGTTGCCAATCAGGGAGAGAACGGGTGCAGGTCGCCATTGTCGGTGCGGGATTGGCCGGTCTGGCTGCAGCGGTGGATCTGGTCGAGGCCGGGCACCAGGTGGATCTCTACGAGGCCCGGCCGTTCTTCGGCGGCAAGGTCGGCAGCTGGGTGGATGCCGGGGGCAACCACATCGAGATGGGGCTGCATGTCTTCTTCTTCAACTACGCCAATCTCTTCGCCCTGATGCGCAAGGTGGGGGCGATCGACAATCTGCTGCCCAAGGATCACACCCACCTGTTCGTCAATACCGGGGGTGATCTGCGCGAGCTCGATTTCCGCTTTCCGATCGGGGCTCCCTTCAACGGTCTGAAGGCCTTCTTCACCACACCCCAGCTCACCTGGATCGACAAGCTCCGCAACGCCCTCGCCCTCGGCACCAGTCCGATCGTGCGCGGTCTGGTCGATTACGAGGGGGCGATGCGGGTGATCCGCGATCTGGATCGGATCAGCTTCCAGGACTGGTTCGTGGGCCATGGCGGCAGCCTCCGCAGCATCGAGCGGATGTGGAATCCGATCGCCTACGCCCTCGGCTTCATCGATTGCGAGGCGATTTCGGCGCGCTGCATGCTCACCATCTTCCTGATGTTCGCCGCCAGGACCGAGGCCTCGAAGCTGAACCTGCTCAAGGGGTCGCCCCATCGCTGGCTCACCGGCCCGATCCTTGAGTACATCCAGCAGCGCGGAGCCCGCCTGCATCTGCGCCATCGCGTCACCTCGGTCCATCATGAGGAGGTGGAATCAGGCAACGGCACTGGCACCCAGACGCGGGTCACCGGTCTCACCCTCGGAACCCCCGATGGCGACAGACAGGTCCAGGCCGATGTCTATCTGGCGGCCTGTGATGTGCCCGGCATCCAGCGCCTGATCCCCGAGGCCTGGCGTCGCCATCCCCTCTTCGACAACATCCATCGCCTGGAGGCGGTGCCCGTGGCCACCGTGCAGCTGCGTTACGACGGCTGGGTGACGGAACTCGGCGAAGGCAACGCCGCCGACCAGCGCCGATGCGATCCGCAGCATCCCGCCGGTCTCGACAACCTGCTCTACACGGCCGACGCTGACTTCAGCTGCTTCGCCGATCTGGCCCTCGCCAGTCCTGAGGATTACCGCAAGGAGGGCCTCGGCTCCCTGCTGCAATGTGTGCTCACCCCCGGTGACCCCTGGATCGCCCGGTCCACCGAGGACATCGTCGCCGCCACCGATGCCCAGGTGCGGGCCCTGTTCCCGTCGGCGGCCGGTCTGCAGCTGGTCTGGAGCAACGTCGTCAAACTGGCCCAGTCCCTCTATCGCGAGGCTCCCGGCATGGAACCGTTCCGACCCGCCCAGCGCACGCCGGTCAGCAATTTCTTCCTGGCCGGCAGCTACACCCGCCAGGACTACATCGATTCGATGGAAGGTGCCACGATGAGTGGCCGCCTGGCCGCCGCCGAAATCCTCGGCCAACCCATCAGGCTGGCGTCCAACGCCGCCGTGGCGTAAGGAGATTCGCCATGGGCCGCTGGCTGGAACACAGTGTCACCACCGAGATCACGGCGCCGGTGGCCCGGGTCTGGTCCGTCTGGAGCGATCTCGAGGCGATGCCGCGCTGGATGCGTTGGATTGAGTCGGTCACCACGCTTGAGGATCCTGATCTCACCGACTGGACCCTGGCGGCCCAGGGCTTCCGTTTCCACTGGAAGGCGCGCATCACCCAGCGGGTTGAAGCCCAGCAGCTGCACTGGGAATCGGTGGGGGGGCTGCCCACCCGGGGCGCGGTGCGTTTCTATCCCCTGGAAGCCGATCGCACCGCCGTCAAACTCACGGTCAGCTACGAACTGCCGGCTGCCCTCGCCCCCCTGATGGAGCCCAGCGTTCTCGGTGGGATGGTCACCCGGGAGCTGCAGGCCAACCTTGATCGTTTCCGCGATCTGGTGCAGAGCGGCTACGACCCCACCGCCTGACGGTCCCCATCCGCCTGACCATGCCTGCCCGTCTGACGCCATCCGCCTGCCTGGCCCGCGCCCGGCGCCCGGTCATGCTCTGGCGTCCGGTCATGCTCTGCCGTCCGCTGGCTCTGCTGGCCCTGGCCGGCCTGGCGGCCTGCAGTCCTTCCCCGCCGGACGCGTCTTCCCTGGCCGGCGCCCCTGCCCCCAGCCTGCGGCCCCGGGGACCGGCCCGGGAGGCGCCCCTCGGCGGAACGCCGCCAGCGGCGGACCTGATCCCCCTGCCCAGTCCTGAGACGGTGCTGAATCGTGTGCCCCTCGGACGCAGCGATCCCTTCGCGCCCTTGCAGGGTTCCCAGCCCCAGCCCCCGTCCCAGCCGGCGGCTCCCGTGATCAGCCTGCCCGTCGGTTTCCGTCTGCGGGGGTTGCTGCGGGTGGCGGGGCGTGATCAGGCGTTTGTCCAGAGTGCCACCGGTTCCGGGGTGATCTGCCTCGGCCCGCAGGGCCGTTGTGCCGCCGATTCGGAGCCCCTGCTGCCGAAAGGCATCACCGTCGTCGCCATTCAGCCGCAGATCGGCTGCATCCTCGTGGTGGCTTCCGGTCAGCGGACGCGCCACTGCCTTCAGTCCTCCTGACTCAGGGCTCGCACCGTGGCGGCCACCAGGCCCGTCAGGTCGTGGGGATCCGCCTCGCCATCCACCCGAGCGAGCAGGGAACGGCAGCGACGGCTGGTCTGGGGGCCGATCGAGATCACGACCACGGAGTCCAGCACCGACGGCCAGCCGGATCCGAAGTGCGTCTCCAGCAACTGAACGGTGTGGCTCACCGTCTTGCCACTGCTGAAGGTGATCGCCGCCACCTCCCCCCGTTCCAGGGCCTCGATGGTGGTTGGCGGCAGGTTTTCGGGGCAGCGACTCTCATAGGCCGCCACCTCCACCACCCGGGCGCCGGCTTCCCCGAAGGCCTCGGCCAGCACCGTGCGCCCACCGCTCTGCACCCGCGGCAGCAGCAGCCGCAGCCCCCAGCCCGACACAGGAAAATGCTCGAGCAGGCTGTCGGCCACAAAATCAGGCGGCACGAAATCCGCCGGGGCGCCGAGGGCCTCCAGCCGTTCGGCCGTGCGTTGGCCCACGGCCGCGATCTTCAGGCTCCTGGGGCGATCCGCCAGGCGGCGACCCTGAAGCCGGAGCCGCTCCTCCACCGCCTCCACGCCATTGCTGCTCGACACGATCAGCCAGTGGAAGCTCTCCAGCTCCGCCAGGGCGTCATCAAGCGGGCCGAAGTGGTCCGGCGGGCCGATCACCAGCGCCGGCAGGTCCAGTCCCGTCGCTCCTTCGCGTTCGAACAGCTGACGCGCCTGCCCCAGCGGACCCTCCGCCCGGGTCACAACCACGGTTCGCCCCAGCAGCGGGGCCTGCTCTGGTGTGGCGGTCGTCGGGGTGGGGCTCATCGGCAGGGGATCGGCACGGGGGAGGCTCAGGGATCCAGTCTCACCAGCCCGCCGGCCTGGCGGCGCAGATCGGCGGCCTCGTCAGCCTGTCCCTGGCTTTCGAGCAGGGTGATGGCCCGCAGGAAGCCGCTGCGGGCGCCGGGGATGTCGCCGAGCAGCAGGGCGACCAGGGCGCGGTTGCGCGTGCTGGCGGCATGCCGTGGATCCTGGTCCAGGGCCCTGTCGTAGGCCGCGGCGGCGGCCGGCAGCCGCCCCAGCTGCCGTTCCACCAGGCCGAGCTGATACCAGCAGAGGGGCAGCTCCGGGGCGATGCCACAGGCCTGCTGCGCCAGCTCGTGCGCGGCGGCGGGTTGACCGTGCTCCAGCAGCAGTCCGGCCAGGTTGATGCGCGCCGCCAGCGTGATCCGCGCTGGCAGGGGCAGCTGCAGGGCCTCCTGATAGAGGCCAGCGGCCCGGCCTGGATCGCTGGTGCTCAGCGCCAGGGCCAGCCCCTGCAGCAGTTCGAAGCGTTCCGGGTGCGCGGTCGCAGGACAGTGGCGCAGGCCGTCTTCGAGGAGGCGGAGTCCGCGGGCCCGGTTCCCTTCCGCCACCTCGAGGGCCCCGAGCTTGGCGCTGGCATAGGGATCGTGCGGCGCCTGGGCCAGTTCGGCCTCCATGGCCTGGCGCAGCCGGGCGGCCTTGTCGCCGCTGGCGAGCAGCTCCGGCCGGTAGCCGTCGTGGTGCAGGGCCGGTTCCGGGCAGTCGGCGATCCGCCAGTGGGGTTCCCGCTCGAGCAGGGCGCTGATGCTCGCATCAACCATCGAGTGGTAGGTGCCGCTCCAGTGAATCGCCGGATGGCGGCGGAACAGGCGGCTGACGCTGGAGTAAGGCGACTGGCTGGCTCCGGCCTCGAAGCGCAGCAGGTTGATCAGCAGCAGCTCCGGCCGGGCCATCAGCGCCTGCAGCGGCTCCCGTGCCGCCGGCAGCAGCTGTTCATCGGCATCGAGCACCAGCACCCAGTCCCCGCTCAGCCATTGCAGGGCCTGGTTGCGGGCCGGAGCGAAATCCCCCGGCCAGGGGATCTGGTGCACGCTGGCGCCGCAGCGTTCGGCGATCGCCACCGTCCCATCGCTGGAGCCGGTGTCCACCACCACCATCTCGTCCACGAAGCCGGCCACCGAGCGCAGGCAGGCTTCGAGCCGCTCGGCCTCGTTGCGCACGATCATCGACAGGCTCAGGCGGCCCCGGCCGGAGGGGGGTGGCTCAGGTGGGGTCATCAGTCGGTGAAGTCGCCGGCGGCGGAGAGCGTGCCCAGGCCGAGGGCGGCCAGCAGATGCTGCTGGGCCAGGGGCATCTGCCCGGGAGAGTAGGCGGCGGGAAGATCCGGAGGCAGCAGCGGCTCCAGGGAGTCCCAGAGGTCGGGGCTGCCAAACACCGCCAGGCCCGCCAGGCGTCCGGCGTCCAGCAGCTGGCGCACCGCCGCCGGCCAGGGTTCCCCGCTGCCGGCCTCGCCACGGAAGGGGTTGCCGCGCACAAAGAGCTGCAGCAGCACCGGGCCGTTTCCGAGCCGTTCCAGATCCAGGGGGGCCTCGGGTTGCGCGCGGCAGGGGGAGACGCCATCCCCTGCAAGCAGGCAGGGGCGGAAGCCGTGGTGCTGCGGCATCACCAGGGCCGGCGCGTTGGTGCTCAGAAAGGGGCAGGCCAGGCTGCGGTCGATCCGGATCAGGTTCAGCCCGGGAGTGCCGGCCCCGGAGCCGGCCGGGACGCCACGGCCCTCGCCGTGCCCCACCAGGGTGCGCCGCACCAGGGTTTCGGCCAGGTGGCGATCCTCCGCGATCGGCCCGGCTTCCAGCTGCGGGTGGTCGATCGGCGGTGCCGCAAAGCGCTCCAGGGCCTCCAGGCGCCGGGCGGCCGAGCGTCGCAACGCGGCTTCCTGCAGCCGACCGCCCTCCAGGGCCGCCTCCACGGCCGTGATCGCCTCCCAGGGATCGGCGGGCATCAGCGCCAGATCGGCGCCGGCCTCCAGCGCCAGCACCACGGCCTCGCCGGCGCCATGGCGGGCACTGATCGCCTCCATCACCAGGGCATCGGTGATCACCAGCCCCTCAAAGCCCAGGTCCCGACGCAGCAGGTCATGCAGCACCGCCCGCGAAAGGGTGGCCGGCCGCTGCGGATCGAGCGGCTCCAGCAGCAGATGGGCGCTCATCACCGCCGCGATGTCGGCCGCGAGCGCCGCCCGGAACGGGGGAAACTCCACGGCCTCCAGGCGCTCCCGGCCGTGGTTCAGGCGTGGCAGCGCCAGATGGGAATCCACATCCGTGTCGCCATGGCCGGGGAAATGCTTGGCGCAGCCCAGCACCCCCTGGCGCTGCAGGCCGCGGCTGAAGGCCGCCACCAGGGCCGAGACGGTGGCCGGATCCTCCCCCCAGGCCCGCACGTTGATCACCGGGTTGGCTGGGTTGTTGTTCACATCACACACCGGCGCCAGCACCCCGTTGAGGCCGACGCGCCGCGCCTCCCGGCCCGTGCAGCCGCCATAGGCCTCGGCCAGGGCGACGGCCTGCGCCGGATCCTTGCCATGCAGGCGACCGAGGGCCAGGGGGGGCAGCAGCCAGCTCAGCCCTTCAAAGCGCTGGCCCACCCCCTCCTCCACGTCGGCGCAGAGCAGCACAGGCCCGTGGGCCCAGCGCCGCAGCTGATCGGTGCGCAGGCGCAGTTCCGGGGCTCCGGCCCCGAGCAGAATCACGCCGCCGATGCCAGCCTCCAGGAGGCGTTTCAGTTCGGCGTTCGTTGTTTCCCACTGGGGATAGCGGCGCTGGTCATCGCTCAGGTGCCCGCTGGCCCGGACCACCAGCAGTGAGGCGATCAGGCGGCGGCGTTCGCTTCTTCTGGTGTTCGTGCTCTGGTCGTCACTGCCCTGGTCGGCAGTGCCCTGGTCGGCAAGGCCTGCCTCCTCGAGGCTTTCCTGCTCAAGGCCTGCCTCCTCAACGACGTCTTCAGGCACCTCCGTCCTCAGCGACGGGCCCGTCACCGATTCCCTCGCCTGTCTCGTCTCCCTCGCTTGTCTCGTCTGTCGTCGCTGTCTCTGTCGTTTCGGCGTCTGAGGCCGATGCCTCCTGCTGGCGGCGCTCCTCGCCCAGGCGGTTCAGTAGGCTCAGCACGGCCGTGCCCTTCTCGATGCCGCGGTCCAGCTGGAACACCACCTCCGGGGTGCGACGCATGTTCAGCCGCCGGCTCAGTTCCCCCTTGATGTAACCGGCGGCCGAGCGCAGGCCGGCCAGGGCCTGCTGGCGGTCCTCTTCGCTGCCGTAGATGCTCACGTGGATCTTGCAGTGCTGCAGATCACCCGCCACAACCACATCCGTGACGCTCACCATCCCCAGCGTCACCCGTTCGTCCTTGATGCCATGGACGAGCAACTCACTGATCTCGCGGCGGATCAGGGATGCCACCCGTTCCACCCTGCGGCCGTGTGCCATGCCTCAAGTCATCGGTGCTGGAGTCACCATGGCACGCAGCACCAGGCTCAGGCTCAGCAGACCGCTGACCAGCGCTCCGATCAGCGCCACGGCCGTGACCGGATTGCGACCGCGGGCCGCCAGTGGTTCAAACACCGAAGCCATCACCCCCAGCCCGAAGGCGATCAGGTAGCGGGGGTAGCGGGTCACGTTGACGAAGAAATCCCTCATGGCCCCGGGCGGCGGTGATCACGGCTTGGCGGCTACTCTGCCGCCCAATGGCCCGATCTGACGATGCTTCGGTTGCACCAGTTCAGACATTCGGCCTTCTGTGAAAAGGTGCGCCTGATCCTGGCGGTCAAGGGCCTGCCCTACGACACCGTCGAGGTCACGCCTGGCCTTGGCCAGATCGCCCTGTTCCGTCTCTCCGGTCAGCGCCAGGTGCCGGTGCTTGAGGACGACACCACCGTGATCGCCGATTCGACGGCGATCGCCCTCCATCTGGAGGCGCACCATCCCCAGCCGCCGCTGCTGCCGGCGGATCCTCAGCTCCGGGCCCGCGTGCTGCTCCTCGAGGACTGGGCGGACACCACCCTGGCGTCCGGTGTCCGCCTGGCGCTGCTGCAGGCGGCCGTGGCCGATCCGTTGTTGCGCACGGCCCTGCTGCCCGAAGACCTGCCCTCTCCCTTGCGGGGCCTGGTCGCGGCCCTGCCCACCGCTCCGCTGGTGGGGGTCGGCGAGACCCTCGGCCAGGGATCCCGTCAGGATCTCCAGGCGGCGCTCCGTCAGCTGGTGGTGCTGGCGGAGGCCGGCCCGTATCTGGTGGGTGATCAGCTCACGCTGGCGGATCTGGCGGTGGCGGCCCAGCTCTCCCTGCTGTCCTTCCCGGCCCATGCCGGTGAGCCTCTGGCGGGTCGCGGTGTGCCCGGCCTGGCGGATCATCCCGAGCTGGTGCCCCTGTTCGCCTGGCGTGATCGCCTGATCGCCGGCCTCCTTCCGGGCTGATCACCCCTCGGCGGAGCGTTGCAGCAGCAGCAACCTGTGGCTGCTGCGTCGACCTTCCGCCCCTTCCCCCGGGGCTCCGTAGCTGGCCTGCCACTGCTCGATCGTCACACCGTCGGCCTGGCGCCGGTAGAGCGCCAGCACCTCCACCTGGCTGATCTGGGGTTGTCCTGGTCCATGCAGGATCTGCAGGGTCAGCTCGTCGGCTAGAAAAGTTCCGGCATCGCCTGTCAGACGTGCCCGGCCGATGACGCTGGATTCGAGCAGCCGGTCCCCCCGCAGGCGCGCCAGCTGCCGATTCGGATTCTGCGGGTCGTTGTCGACGCGCAACAGGGTGTCGCCGAGAACGCTGCGGCCAAGGCTGAGGGCATTGAAGGCGCGATCACCCACCACCTGGCCGCGGCTGTTTCTGAGGAAGCGCACATTGACGGTGGGCACGGGCACGGATGCGATCTGCGGGGCGATCGCGGTCGTCAGGGGTGAGGCGCTGGCGCTCAGGTCGTCCTCCCGCAGCTCCCAGGTGCCGAGCATCCAGTCCGGCAGGGCCAGATCGCTGCGGCCGGGGCGCTGCACGGGCGCCGGCAGGGTCCAGGTGGGCCACTGCTCCAGACGCACGACCAGGGGATCCGTTGCCGGCAGGGCCTGGGCGGGCCAGGCGCCGGCACCGAGCAGCAGCCATCCCAGCACCGCAACCACCAGGGCGCCCTGAAGCGTCAGCCAGGGCCGCCCGGCCCTCGGATGTCCAGCCGGGCAGGGCCCTTGGTGGGGCCTCCGCTTCCCCTCGATCCAGGCGGAGCATCCTGCTGTCTGGACGCTCCGGAGGACGTCCTGGCCGATCATGCTGATCCCAGCCTCGGGTGCCGCCTCGCCATGTCCGATCCGTTGATCCGGGAATGTGATCACTATGTGGTGCTCGAGAGCGGGGGCGGGGCGGAACGCATCCTCACCGCTGCCGACACCCTGACCTGGCTGGAGGGACAGCTGGCGATCCTGCCAGCTCCTCCTGAGGACCTCGGCGACCTGGTGGATGATCACGCCCGGGCCGAGCGCCTGCTGGAGACCGCCTGCGAACTGGAGCTCAGTCCTGGTCAGACGATCCAGTGGTTCGCCGTCCGCCTGGAGCCCCCGGGGCGAGGCGACGCCTGAAAACCTCTCAGTTGAGACTCATCGCCGGGTTGCCATCGGCATCCTCCAGCTGCACCGGGCTCAGGGGTGGTTTCGGTGTTTCCTTGAGCAGTGAGGGCAGCGCCGCGAGCACCTGAGCCGCCACCTGCTGCGGCGATCCGCCGTCCTGTTCGATCACGAGATCGGCCTGGCGGTAGAGCGGTCGGCGCTGCGCCAGAAGCTCGGCCAGTCGCGCGGCGGGATCGGAGGTCTGCAGCAGCGGCCGGGGGGTGGGATCGGCGCTCAGGCGCTCCAGCAGCAGCGGCTCCGGGGCATCGAGCCAGATCACCATCCCCTGCCGCATCACCCCCCAGTTCTGGGGCCGCAGCACCGCGCCGCCGCCGGTGGCCACCACCAGGGAGTGCCAGCTGGCGATGCCGGTCAGCACCTGGGTCTCGAGGTTGCGGAAGCCTTCTTCTCCCTCCGCCGCGAACAGTTCCGGGATCGGCCGGCCTGCCACCTCTTCCACGGCCTTGTCGGCATCGAGAAAGCGATAGCCCAGGGCTTCGGCCAGCGGGCGCCCGACGGCACTCTTGCCCGCACCCATCATCCCCACCAGATAGAGATTGAGCCCCTGCAGGCGCCTGGCCAGCGTCGTCTCCATCGACCTCAACCCCAAAGCACGCTCTCTAGGATGCATGGCCCCAGCCCCCTTTCAGATGACGGCACCCGGGATGACGTTGACCCCGCCGGCGCCGCCACAACCGGGGATCGGAGCCCACGGCCGCGGCCGGCCCTGCGTGATCACCCGCCGGGCCACCTTCAGTGCCAGCCATCGCTACTGGTTGCCTGAGCTCGATGAAGCGCAGAACCTGGCCCGCTTCGGGGCCTGCAGCCTGGCTCCCGGCCATGGCCACAACTACGAGCTCCTCGTGGTCATGGGTGGTGGCCTCGATGCCGACGGCATGGTGCTCAATCTTTCGGATGTCAAGCACGCCATCCGCGAGCAGGTGACAGCGCCGCTTGATTTCCGTCATCTCAATGGCGTCTGGCCGGAGTTCGATCTCGAACGCCCTGATGGGCAGCTGCCCACCACCGAAGCCCTGGCTCAGGCGATCTGGCATCGCCTGTCCCCCCATCTGCCTCTGCTTGGATTGCGCCTGCATGAGCAGGAGTCCCTCTGGGTCGATGTGCTCGGTCCTGATCCCCGTTCCGCCGCTGTTCCCTCCCAGTCACGCCCTGCCATGGAAGCCTTTCTCTCGATCCGCACCCATTTCGCCGCCGCCCACCGACTGGCTCGCCAGGAGCTCACCCAGGAGGCCAATGAGGCGATCTACGGCAAGTGCGCCAGGCCCCATGGCCATGGTCACAACTATCTGCTGGATGTGACGGTGCGGGGCCCGATCGATCCCCGCACCGGCATGGTCTGCGATCTCGCCGCCCTGCAGAAGCTGGTCGATGAGCTGGTGGTGGAGCCCTTTGATCACACCTTCCTGAACAAGGACATCGAACACTTCGCCCAGTGCGTGCCGACGGCCGAGAACATCGCCCTGCACATCGCCGATCTGCTGACCGCTCCGATCGCCGCCACCGGCGCCCATCTGCACAAGGTGCGGTTGCAGGAAAGCCCCAACAATGCGGCGGAGGTCTTCGCTGAGACGGCTCAGCTCGGCATGGCGCCGGCTGCCTTCGCGGCCCTGGCCTCGGCCTGACCCCGGCCGCGCGCGGCTGGTCCGGCTGGTGGGGATCGATCACGAGGGCGGCGGGGTGGCGGCTGGTCCGCCGCTTCTGAATCTGGTGCTTGCGGTCAGCCTCGATGGCCGGCTGGCGCCGCCGGCCGGTGGGGCGGCGCAGCTGGGTGGACGTGGCGATCGCCGGGCGCTGGAGGAGGCCCTGGCCTGGGCCGCTGGTTGCCTGATCGGCGCCGAAACGCTGCGGCGCCACGGCAGCACCTGCCTGATTCGTCATCCTGATCTGCTCGAGCGACGGGGGCTCCGTGGGCTCGGCCCCCAGCCCGTGGCTGTGGTGGTCAGCCGCACGGGGCGTTGGGCCACGGAGCTGCCTTTTTTCACCCAGCCCCTGCCGCGCTGGTGGCTTCAGGGGCAGTCCCCCTCCGGGGATCTCCCTCCCCAGGCTCCCGGCTTCGAGCGCTGCCTGCCCCTGCGCTCCTGGCCCGAGGCGATCACGGCCCTGGCCCAGGCCGGTCTGCAGCGGCTGGTGCTGCTCGGTGGTGCGTGTCTGGCCCAGGAGCTGCTGGCGGAAGCCCTGGTCGATGAGCTGCAGCTCACCCTGGTGCCGCGGTTGCTGGGTGGGGCCCACAGCTGGGTGCCGCCGGGAAGCGGCCCGTTGCCGGGCGGCGACTGGCAGCTCCTGGAGCAGCGGGACCTGGGGGAGGGGGAGCTGCTGCTGCGGTACAGGCGCGGCCCTGGTTAGGTTGCTGGCGCGCGCTGGGCCTCACCGCTGGAACGATGGCTGAGTTGGTGGCCCGCTGGCATCAGGGCATGGCCGAACTGCCCGAAGATCAGTGGCAGCGGCTGATCGCCCCTCACGCGCTGCCGTTCTACCGCTGGCCCTGGCTGGAGGCCCTGGAGCGTTCCGGCAGCATCGTGCCCCGCCAGGGCTGGCAATCGTTGCCTCTGGCCCTCTGGCGTGGTGAGCAGCTGGTGGCGGTGGCTCCGCTCTCTCTCAAGGGCCACAGCTACGGCGAATTCGTCTTTGATCAGTCGTTCGCCCAGCTGGCCGGGCAGCTGCAGCTGGCGGATTACCCCACGCGCGAGGGCATGAGTCCCCTGAGTCCGGTGATCGGTTACCGCTTCCATGTGGCGGAAGGGGAGGATGCCGGTGCCCTCACAGCTCTGATGCTGCAGCTGATTGATCAGTTCTGCCGGCAGCAGCAGATCCTCAGCTGCAATTTCCTCTACGTCGATCCCAGCTGGCAGCCGCTGGCGGAGGCCGCCGGTTGCGCCACCTGGCTGCACCATCAGAGCCTCTGGACCAATCCCGGCTATGGCGGTTTCGAGGATTATCTGAACGATTTCAACGCCAATCAGCGCCGCAACATCCGTCGGGAACGTCAGTCGGTGGCGGCATCCGGGCTGCAGGTGACCCCTCTGGTGGGGGCTGAGATTCCGGCTGGGATGGTGCTGAGAATGCACGATTTCTATGCCCAGCACTGCGCCCGCTGGGGCCCCTGGGGCAGCAAATATCTCACTGAGGCCTTCTTCGCGGAGGCGGCCGATTCCCTGGCCGACCATCTGGTGCTGTTCAGTGCCCATCGGGGCGATCCCACCGATCCGGTGGCGATGTCGCTCTGCGCCCATGACGCCACCGATCTCTGGGGCCGCTACTGGGGCAGTGATGAGGAGGTGGAGAACCTCCACTTTGAGGTCTGTTATTACGCCCCGATCGCCTGGGCGATCGAGCGCGGGCTGCGGCGTTTCGATCCGGGGGCCGGCGGCAGCCACAAGCGTCGACGTGGCTTCCTGGCGCGTCCGCACGCCAGCCTGCACCGCTGGTACGACCCCCGCTTCGATGGCCTGGTGCGGCGCTGGCTGCCTCAGGCCAACGAGCAGATGCTGGAGGAGATCGAGGCGATCAATGCGGAGCTGCCGTTCCGGGGTGGGCTGCCACCGCTGGCGGGCGATTGACCGATCGGCGGCTTCCTACGATGCCGTCATGCCTGTGACTGCCGCAGAGCGCGCCGCCCTCGACGAGGCGCTCTCCAACCGTTTCATCGCCCTCGATCCCGAGGGATATTTCTTGATCCGACTCGATCGTGAGACGGGTGAGCTGATCGCTGAGCATTACGGCAACGGCCTTGATGAGCGGGGCCTGGCCACCGACCCCGAGACCGGCGAGGTGATCAGCTGCCGCAACGCAGGGCCGCGCACGCCGTTGACCACCTATCGCGGCCGCAGCGCCAAGGAGCTGGGGATGGCGCTGACGGAAGGCGAGGGGCCGCATCCGATCAGCCGCCTCGACCATGCGCTCTATCTCGGGCGCGAACTGCAGAAGGCGCAGTGGGCCCTCGAGCAGGGGCTGGCCTATATCCAGGATTGACGGTTCCGACGATCACGCCCGTCCTTCTGCTCTAATGGCCGCAGTTGTTTTCTGAGCGCATGGGCCCCGTCATCTATCTGGCTCTCGTGGCTGCCGGGCTCGTCGCCGCCGCCGCGATCAATTTCGTTCTGCGCAGCGTCAAGCTGATCTGAGCCTGTCACCGGTCCACCACCGGCGGTCCGGCCTGATCCGCTCTGGCCTCCCGCCATCTGGGCTGGCCTCCCGCCAGGCTCAGTGGATCGGCCCTGGTTCCAGGTGCTGGCCGCCTCTGGTCATCAGCTCCCGGGCTCCGATCAGGAGTCCCAGGCTGCCGAGAAGGGCGAAGCAGGGCCAGAGACCGATCCATTGACTGAGCAGGGCGGCTCCAAGCCCGCTCAGGCCACCGCCGCCGAGGAAGGCGATCTGGCCCAGGCCTGCCATCCGTCCCCGCAGCACCTGCGGGGCCTGCACCTGGATGATCAGGTTGGTGCCGGCCAGCAGGCAGGCGGTGCCGGCTCCGATCAGGAAGGCCATCCCCAGGCCCCAGACCTGCAGGCCACCGATCGGCAGGCCTCCCACCACCAGTCCCAGCTGGGCCAGGCCGGTGATCACGGTGCTGGCACCCAGCAGCAATCCCGGCCGTCGCGCCAGATCTCTGGCCCGGCGCTGCAGGATCATGCCGCCGGTGATACTGCCGGCGGCCACCACGCTCGTGAACAGCCCCAGGGCGAGGGGGCTGGGGCCGATAAGGGCGCTGGCCATCAGTGGGGCCAGGCCGGGGTGGAAGAATCCCACCAGGCAGGCCAGGCCCGTGAAGCGCAGCACATGGCGCAGATCAGGGCCGCAGTCCCGCCAGGCGGTGCCGAGGCTGCCGGCCCGTCCGGCAGCACTGCGTTGCTCACGGCTCTGATCCGGAGCCATCAGCCACAGCAGGCTGGCGATCGGCAGGAGATAGGTCGCCGCATCGAGGCTGAGGGCCAGGGTCGGACCGGTGAGGGCCAGCAGGAGTCCACCCAGGGGCGGCCCCACGAGCTTGCCGACGTTGAACACCACCGAGAAGCTGGTCAGGTAGGGCCCCAGCTGCTGTGGTGTGTCCACCAGCAGGGCGACGTATTTGTTGCGGGCGGTGAGTTCATAGGCGCTGGCCACGCCGATGCAGAGGGTGCTGAGCAGCAGCAGCACAGCCCTGGTGTGGCCCTGGCTGATCGGGATGGCGATCGCCCCGAGCACAGCGGCGGCGAACAGGCCCCACTGGGCGCGGATCAGCAGCCGTTCACTGCCGATGCGATCGGCCAGCACCCCGGCGGGCCCGCTCACCACCAGGGTGGGCAGGGTGAGCAGGGCGAAGTGCAGGGCCAGGATCAGGGCGTTGTGGCTGCCATCCATCAGCAGCCAGCCCTTGGCCGTGAGGCCGGCGAAGGAACCGGCGGTGCTCAGGCCAGAAGCCACCAGAAAGGTGGTGCGTTGGTGACGGGTCAGACGGCGGCGCAGCGAGCCCAGGCCGCGGCGGAGCTGCAGGGGTGCACCGAAGAACGGTCGGCTCCGCCCGAGCGCCCGGCGCAGACCCTGCCAGAGACCGGAGTGGCGGTTCCTGCCATCGAAAGGGCTCAAGATCCCGGCCGGCGGGCGGCGAGCGCGTCGCTCACCATCGCCTTCGCGCCCACCACTTCACCGATCAGGTCGTAGGTGTCGGCGGCGGTGATCCGCACCGGCACCAGCGTGCCCGGGGCGGCGCTGAGGCCCCCTTCGCCGGGTGTCACCCGCACCTCGCCATCCACCTCCGGGGCGAAGCGCGCGCAGCGACCGAGCATCTCGCCGTTGGCGGGATTCTCCTGTTCGATCAGCACATCCACGATCCGGCCCACCCAGGCGGCGTTGCGCTCGGCGGCGATCGGTTGTTGCAGGGCCATCAGGCGATCCTTGCGTTCCTGGGCCACGGCGGCCGGCACCTGATCCGGCAGGGCGGCGGCGGGGGTTCCCTCCTCCGGCGAGAAGGTGAACACGCCCACATGATCGAAGCGCTGTTCGGTCACGAAATCGAGCAGGTGCTGGAAGTGTTCCTCGGTTTCGCCTGGGAAGCCGACGATGAAGGTGGTGCGGAGGACGGCATCGGGCAGCTGCTCGCGGATGCGTCGAAGCACGCCGCCGGTCACCTCCGCCTGCCAGGGGCGATTCATCGCCCGCAGCACCTCGGGATGGCTGTGCTGCAGTGGCAGATCCAGGTAGGGCAGCACATTGGGCACGTCGCGGTAGGCGGCCAGCACCGCTTCCGTCAGACCGGTCGGGTAGGCGTAATGCACGCGGATCCAGGGGATCTCCACGTCTCCCAGGGCCCGGAGCAGTTCCGCCAGCTGGGGCTTGCCAGCCAGATCGAGGCCGTAATTGGTGGTGATCTGGCTGATCAGCACCAGCTCCTGGACCCCCTGGGCCGCCAGCTGCCTGGCCTCGGCCACGATGGAATCGATGCTGCGGGAGCGTTGGTCGCCTCGCAGGTGCGGAATGATGCAGAAGGCGCAGCGGTAGTCGCAGCCCTCGGCCACTTTCAGGTAGGCCACGGCCTCGCTGGTGGTGCGATAGCGCGGCAGGTGCTCATCGGCCACGAAGGTGGGGGTGGCGCTCACCTGGTTGACCCGCTCGCCGGCCTCCACCCGTTCCAGAACGCTCACGATGTGCTGGTAATCGCCGGTGCCGACGATCGCCTTCGCCTACTGCAGGCTTTCGAGCAGCTCTTCTCGGAAGTGCTGCGCCAGGCAGCCGGCGATGATCAGTTCCTTGCCCTGCTCCGCCAGTTCCACCAGCGTGCGCACCGATTCCTCGCGGGCGTCCTGGATGAAGCTGCAGGTGTTCACCACCACCACGCTGGCCTCGCTTTCATCAGCGCTGACGCCATACCCGGCTTCCGCCAGCAGGCCCAGCATGTGCTCGGTGTCCACCCGGTTCTTCTCGCAGCCGAGGTGGGCGAAGGCCACGGTGGCCCGGGGGCCGGCCTGGGAGCTCGTCATGGGAGGGAGGCGCCCTTTCCTTCACCCTACCGAGGGGTCCGATCGCCCTCTCCCAGGACGGCGGCCGGTCCGGGGTTGCGACAGCGGCGGTTGCGGCTGCCAAAATCCGTGCACTCTCTTCGGTGTCCTCCGGTGACCAGCAGTCGTCTCAGTGAACGCCTGGCCAGTGGGCGGCGGCGGCCGGAAACCGGCCGCCGCTGGGTGCGGATCGTGATCGCGGTGCTGGCCACCATCGGCCTGATCGATACCGGATCGATCGTGCTCAAACACTGGGGGGTGCTCAAGGTTCTCAGCTGCGCCAACACCGGTCTGTTCGGCTGCAACGGTTGCGATCGGGTGCTCAGCAGTGCCTGGGGGCAGCTGTTCGGGCAACCCCTGGCGCTCTACGGCTGGCTGGCCTATGCGGCGGTGCTTGTGCTGGCGCTCGGTCCGCTCGTTCTCGGTGGCGAGTCCCGGCTGCAGCTGGCCCGGATCAGTGGCTGGGGACTGTTCCTGATCAGCACGGCCATGGCGGTGTTCAGCGCGGTGCTGCTCGGGGTGATGGCCGTGGCCCTGAAGGCCTGCTGCCCGTTCTGCATCCTTTCGGCGGTTCTCAGCCTGTCGTTGTTTGTGCTCAGCCTGCTCGCAGGGGAGCTGGAGGATCCGGCCCAGACCATCTTCCTCGGGGTGATCACCGCCATGGTCGTCGCCGTTCTCGGTCTGGGCTGGGCCGCTTCGATGGGCCAGGCACCGGCGGCCCAGTCCACCGGAAAGACGGCGCCGCTGGTGCTCAGTGAGAGCTCGCCGGCCAAGGAGGCCCTGGCGGCCCACCTCACGGCCCAGGGTGCCGTGATCTACACCGCCTGGTGGTGCCCCCACTGCCACGAGCAGAAGGAACTCTTCGGGCGTCAGGCGGCAGCCAAGCTCAAGGTCGTGGAGTGCGCCGCGGATGGCCGCAACAGCCAGACCGCCCTCTGCGAGACCAAGAAGATCCAGGGCTTCCCCACCTGGGAGATCAACGGCAAGCTCGATTCCGGTGTCAAACCCCTGACGGCACTCGCCGATCTCAGCGGCTACACCGGTTCGCGGGTGTTCTGAGGCGGTCCACCGATGACGGCCGCTTCACTGCGGCCGATGCACCGGCCCCGTGCGGATCGGCGCTCCCCCTCCCTGGAGGGTGTGCCGCTCCCAGAACGGTTGGCTGGCCGGTCCATCCGTGCGGAAATGACCGCCGCGGCTTTCCTTCCGGAACAGGGCCGCCTCCAGCAGCAGACCGGCCAGCAGCTGCCGGTGGTGCAGTTCCTGCATGCCCTTGAAGGCGGGCAGCTGATCGGCTTCGAGCTGCAGCTGCTCCCCAGGCTCAAGGGCCTGGACCGTCTCCAGCCAGGGATGGCGTTCCAGGGACGCCTGTTCCTGCCGCAGGCGGATCAGGCCGTGTCGCAGGGCATCCGGCCGTCGTTCCACGCCGGCCACATCCCAGATCCACTGCCGCAGGCCGTCGATGGCGCTGGTGCTGTCGGGCGGGGTGGCCCCGCTCGGGAGTTGCGCCGGCCGACCGGAGCGCCGGGTGACCGGCGGTTCGCCGGCGGACGATGGGCGCAGGTCCCGGAGCTGCCTGGCGAAGACCAGGCATTCCATCAGCGAGTTGCTGGCCAGGCGGTTGGCGCCATGCACGCCGGTGGAGGCCACTTCACCGATGGCATAAAGGCCCGGCAGCGTCGTTGCCGCCTTCAGGTCGGTCTGGATGCCGCCCATCCAGTAATGGGCCGCCGGAGCCACCGGGATCGGTGCCTGGTCAGGCTCCAGTCCGAAGGTGCGACAGCGTTGCAGGATCGTCGGGAAGCGACGTTCCAGGGCGGCGCCGATCGGGCGCAGGTCGAGCCAGAGCCGGCTCACCCCCTGCTCCCGCATGCAGC
This sequence comes from Cyanobacteriota bacterium, assembly GCA_046091285.1. Taxonomy (GTDB): domain Bacteria; phylum Cyanobacteriota; class Cyanobacteriia; order PCC-6307; family Cyanobiaceae; genus CAIXOZ01. The sequence goes on from JBJTBH010000207.1 coordinate 24,542, forward strand.
GCACCAGGGCCCGGCTGACCTGGTCGCGGGGGGCAAGATCACCGCCGGACAGATCGGCGACGGGACTGCGGCCGCTGGCATCGATCAGCCTGGCCCCTTCCCCGCGGACCGCTTCCGAGATCAGGAAATGGGGCGCCCCCTCCAGCATCAGGGCCGTGGGGTGGAACTGGACGAATTCCAGATCGCGTAACACAGCGCCTGCTTTCCAGGCCATCGCCACCCCATCGCCGCTGGCCTGGGAGGGGTTGGTGGTGTTGGCGAACAGATGGCCACCGCCGCCGCTGGCGAGCACCACGGCTCCGGCCCGGATCCAGTGCCCCCGGTGGCCTTCGAGAACCTGGACGCCGACGCAGCGCCCGGCTTCGACCCAGAGCTGCAGGGCCCGGACACCACTGCGCCGTTCAAGATTGGGCCGCTGGTCCACCTGGCGTTCCAGGGCTTCCACCAGGGCGCCGCCGGTGCGGTCCTGGGCATGGAGCACCCGCCGATGGCTGTGGGCGGCTTCCAGGGTCGTGCTCAGGGCATCGCCATCGCGGTCAAAGGCCATGCCCAGCTGCAGCAGCCGTTCGACACAGGCCGGAGCCTGATGCACCAGCAGGTCCACGGCATCGGCATCGCAGAGGCCGGCCCCGGCGCGCAGGGTGTCGGTGATGTGACTGGCGAAGCTGTCATCCAGGCGCGTCACCGCCGCGATTCCCCCCTGGGCCCAGCGACTGGCGGAGCGAGGCACACTCCCCTTCTGCAGCTGCAGCACCCGCAGATCACCGGGCAACTCCAGCACCGCCATCAGGCCGGCGGCACCGCCACCGACCACCACCACATCCCAGGGGATGCCGGTGGGGGGAGACGGCTGGGCTGCCAGCATGAATGAACCACAAAGACTACGAAAAAAGCCGACGGGATGGCCCGACGGCTTTCAACCTTGGAGCGAATTTAAGCCCTTCCGGGGCTGGAGATCAGCGGTACTGTCCGTCGTTGATGCGGTCGAAACCTTCGTTCAGGGCAATCGACGCGGGGGTGACGGTGAAGTTGTCCTTGTACTGCTCGATGAGCTCCTTCTGACGAGCGGTGAGGTCAAGCTTGAGCAGGTCGTCGACGCTGTTGTAAGGGCCACCGGTGACGATCTTGCCCGCCAGGGTGGGATACATGCCAGGAAACTCCTGGAAGCGTCTGACGGAGCAGTTGTTGAGATCGATCTTGCCGGCGCGGGCAGCAATGAGGTCATCCGCTTCATTGCGGCGATCTGCGGCCTGGGCGGCAGGCGCCAGCACCAGGGTGAGCAGCAGCCCGGCCAGCACCACGCCACTCATGAGCCAGGCAACCAGCCGTTTCATCGTCAAACTCCGTCTCGGTTCGGTGGGCAGACAGAATGCTGCCATTGGTGCCAACCCTACCGAGAAGAGCCGCATCCCTGACCGATCGGTGTTCAGCTTTTGCAGTTCTTCAATTGCAGCCCTTCCAGCACGGGGGCTGCGACGGCCGCCACCTGTCGGGGTTTCAGATCAGACCGCTGAGCTTCGGGGCCGCGATGGCCGCGGCCAGGACCAGGCCATCGACAGCCAGGGTGGTCGCCAGGGCGGCGGCAGCGATCCGCTGGGTCTGGCCACCGCGCTGGAGCCGCCGGCAGATGAGCCCCAGGGCCAGGGCGGCGGTCAGGATCAGGCTGATCGGCATCGGATGCAGCAGGCTCAGGCCGGCTTCATGCAGCAGGCGTGGGGCCTCTTCGATGCTGCCGTTCACCACGGCCGGCCAGCGATGGATCACCCCACTGAGGGCCATCACCAGATCGGTGCAGGCCGTGCCGGCCAGGGACCCGAGGTAGAAGCCGGAGGCCAGGCGCCAGGAGGTGCGCCAGCCGCCGAGAGCGAGGGGCAGGGCGAAGGCTTCGATCGGCAGATGCCAGAACGGTTGATCGCGGAACCAGCCCCAGAAGATCGATCCCCCCAGCCAGCTGCCGCTGAAACCCACCAGCAGGGCCCCGAGGGCACTCCAGCGACCCTGACCCCGCTGCTGCAGCAGGACACCGGAGATCAGCAGCGGCAACGTGAACAGGGTGGCTGCCACCGGAGCCTCGCGCACCCAGGGCGCCTGCACGAACACCGGCAGGGCCACCAGAAGAGCTGCCAACCAGGACAGTGGCCAGGACAGAGACCCATCAACGCTGAGGCCGCTCTGGGAGCGCTCCAGAGCTTTCAACGACCACCGTTCGCTGATCCGGAGCGATTCCGGACCCTGGAGCGGCCCCTGGGCAGGCACCAGAGGGAGGGTGGTTGTGGCCCCGGGCAACGGCTCTGTGAAGAAAGATGAGCAACCTTAAACGGCTTCGTCCGTCATTGCGTCGCGGCTTCGCCTGTCGATGCATCGCGGGGTCGACCATAAGGTGCAGTGCTGCAGCCCTGCCGCGACGATGACCCTGCTGGCGACCGTCGGCCACAACGTCAACCAGGGTGTTGATCCCGCTCCGGCCCTCAATCTGCTGGTGGCCTGCTGGCGGGCCCTGGTGCTGGGGGTGGTGCAGGGCCTGACCGAGTTCCTGCCGATCAGCAGTTCCGCCCATCTGAAGGTGGTGCCCGTGATGCTGGGCTGGGCAGATCCCGGCGTGTCGTTCACGGCCGTGATTCAGCTGGGCAGCATCGTCGCGGTGTTCGCCTATTTCCGGGCTGATCTGCAGCAGGTGGGTCAGGGAATCGCCCGGGCCCTGCGCCATGGCCAGTGGGCGGACCCGTCCGCTCGGCTCGGGCTGGCGATGGCCCTCGGCACCCTGCCGATCGTCGTCGCCGGTCTGGCGATCAAGCGCTGGCTTCCCGACTACGACCATTCGCCGTTGCGGAGCATGACCAGCATCGCCATCGTCTCGATCGTGATGGCCCTGCTGCTGGCTCTGGCTGAACTGGTGGGAGGCCGTCGTCGTCCGTTCGAGGATGTGCGCCCCCGGGATGGGGTGGTGGTGGGTCTGGCCCAGGCCCTGGCGCTGGTGCCGGGGGTCTCCCGTTCCGGCAGCACCCTCACGGCGTCGTTGTTCGACGGTTGGGAGCGGGCGGCGGCGGCAAGGTTCTCCTTCCTGCTCGGTTTACCGGCGATCACCCTGGCCGGGCTCGTGGAGCTCAAGGATGCCTTGCATCAGGGTGGTGACCACGGCCCGATTCCGATGCTTGTCGGCCTGCTGTCGGCGACGGTGGTCAGCTGGCTGGCGATCGCCTGGCTGCTTCGTTACCTGCAACGCCATGGCACCTGGCTGTTCGTCGTCTACAGGCTCCTGTTCGGTGCGGTGATCCTGCTGTGGTTCCGGGCCGCCTGATCAGGCGCCACAGTGGAGGCAGCCCTGGTCTGAGCGATCACGTCCCGTGTGGAAGGAACCCTCCGCTGCTCTGGCGGCTTCGTTGCCAGGTCCTGAGCGCCATCCTGATCCGGCGGTGGTGGCCCGTATCGAGCCCGGATCGATCGGTGAGGAGCTCGGCTTTCAGTGCGGAGACCGCCTGATCAGCATCAACGGCATCCGGCCCCGCGATCTGATCGATCTGCAGATGCTCTGCTGTGAGGAGGACCTCGTCCTTGAGGTCGAGGATCCCGATGGCACCCGCCATGTGGTCGAACTTGAAAAGGAGGCTGACGATGGACTCGGGCTGGAGTTCACCGAGGCCCTGTTCGATGGCTTGAAGCAGTGCAACAACCATTGCCCGTTCTGCTTCATCGATCAGCAGCCCCCCGGCCGGCGGAGCAGCCTGTACCTCAAGGATGACGATTACCGCCTGAGCTTCCTTTACGGCTCCTATCTCACCCTGACCAATCTGACGGCGGCCGACTGGCAGCGGATCGAAGCACAACGCCTGTCGCCTCTATATGTGTCGGTGCATGCCACCGACCCCGAGCTGCGCAGTCGGTTGCTGGTCAATCCCCGCGCCGGTCTGCTGATGGAGCAGCTGGCCTGGTTCGAGCAACGCGATCTGCAGATCCATGCCCAGGTGGTGGTCTGTCCGGGCCTGAACGATGGGCCGGCGCTGGAGCAGACCCTTCGCGACCTGGCCACCCATGCCGATGGCGACTGGCCGGCGGTGCTCTCGGCGGCGGTGGTGCCCGTGGGGCTGACCCGCTTCCGGCCGGATGGCGATGGGCTGGTGGCGGCGGATCGCCCCTGCGCCATCGCCGTCATCGATCGGGTCGAGGCGTTGCAGGCGGACTTCCGCCAGCGTTTCGGTCGTCGCTTCGCCTGGTTGTCGGATGAGTGGTACCTCCTGGCGGGACGGCCCCTGCCCCCGCGGGATGTCTATGAAGATCTTCCGCAGCAGGAAAATGGCGTCGGCAGCATCCGCGCCTTCCTGGAAGCTCTGGAGGCGGCCACCGAGGCGTTGCCCCCGGTGATCCAGCCTCCACGCCGCTGCAGCTGGGTGGGCGGCGCGCTGGTGGCGGAGGCCTTGCAGCCGGTGGTCGATCGCCTCAATCGGATCGAGGGCCTGGCGTTGATCCTGCATGGATTGCCCAGTCCTTACTGGGGGCAGGACCAGGTGGTCACCGGCCTGCTCACCGGATCTGATCTGCTGGCGGGTCTCGAAGGCGCCGATCTCGGTGAGCGTCTGCTGCTGCCGGCGGTGATGCTGCGCCAGGGGGAGCCTGTGTTTCTGGACGACATCACGCTGGCCCAGCTCGAGGCCCAGCTGCCGGTGCCGATCACGTTGCTGCAGGATGCGGCCGATCTGGTGGAGGCCTGTCTGGGCAGACACGGCTGAGTTCCTTAGAATCCGCCTACCTTCGACTCTGGTTGTGCGCCGTTCTTTCCTCGCCCGTGCCGCTCTCGCGGGGATCGTGCTGCTGCCAGCCACGTTGCAGTCAGGCGTTCCATCCGTTCAGGCCGCCCCTGCTGCCGCCGTGGCGGCCACGCCTTCCCCTGCCAAGGCCGGTCAGCCGACGTCGCCCCCGGCCAGCCCCGTGGTCGGCGATCCGGCTCCTGAGGTGTTGCCGCTGGCCACGCAGGTCAAGGGTCCGCGTCCCAAGGCGAACGCGTCTGTGCTGGCTCCGGCCGATACGCGCCTGTTGCCTGGCCTCGAACGCCTGGCCTCGCCACCGAGCCTGGCGTTACCGAACCGACCCGAGCAGGTCCGGATTCAGGAACTGCGTCCGCTCAGCCTGGCTGATGTCGATAATCTGGCTCAGATCAACAACCCCAACCTCAAGGCCGTCGCCCTGCAGGTGGATGAGGCCCAGGCCAGCCTGCGGGCCCAGATTGCCCTCTGGTATCCGACGCTGTCCCTGAGCGCCTCCAGCCTGCCCACTTACACCAGTGGTCAGCAGTACAACAACGGCTCGTTCCAGCAGAACACGACCACCAACCGCTGGGCCCTGGCGACAGCGCTGACAGCGCAGTGGGCCCTGATCAATCCCCAGAGGGTTCCCCAGGTCGCGGCGGCCCGGGATACGTTCGAGAAAGCCAAGAACCAGTATCTGATCGGTTTGCGGGACCTGCGGCTGCAGGCCTCCCAGGCCTATTTCGATCTCCAGTTCGCTGATGACAGCGTTCGCATCGGCCAGGAGTCGGTGCGGGCCTCGATCGTCAGCCTCAAGGATGCCAGGGCCCGCTTCCAGGCTGGTGTGGCCACCAAGCTGGAGGTGCTGCAGGCGGAAACCCAGCTGGCCCGTGATCAGCAGTTGCTCACCGAGGGCCTGGCCCAGCAGGCGGTCGCCCGACGCACCTTGGCTGCCCTGCTGGATCTGCCCCAGAACATCACCCCCACGGCCAAGGAACCGGCTCGGGTGCTGGGGACCTGGATCCCCAGCCTGCAGGACAGCATCATCGCGTCCTACACCTTCCGGGAAGAACTGGACCAGGCGATCCTGGACATCTCGATCGCCAACAGCCAGGCCAATGCGGCCCTGGGTTCCGTTCAGCCATTCCTGAACATCGTCAACACCCTCTCGGCCGGCCGTTATTCCGGCAGTGCCCAGGCGGCCGTTGATAACCCTGGCACCAACGGGTGGAATGTCGACAATGCCATCGGTCTGAATCTCAGCTGGCGCCTGTTCGACGGTGGTGCCGCCAGTGCCCAGGCCCGGCAGCAGAAGCTGCTGGCCCAGGAAAATCGCTTCCGTTTCGCCGGTCGTCGTGATGCGATCCGCCAGGAGGTGGAGGAGAGCTTCTACACGTTGCTGAAGAACGATCGCAACATCAGCACCACCTCGCGGGAAGTCGTCACGTCGCGGGAAGCCCTCAGGCTGACGCGACTGCGCTTCCAGGCCGGTGTGACCACGCAACGGGAAGTGGTCGACAGCCAGCGGGACCTCACCCAGGCCGAGGTGCGTTATGCCCAGGCTGTCACCAACTACAACAAGTCCCTGGCCCAGATCCGCCGTCGCACGGGGCTTGATCAGATCGCCCTCTGCAAGGCTCCGGCCCTGCCCGCCGTGAAGCCTTCGGAGTTTGAATCGGTCAATGTTCCGGTGGAGCCGACCCCGCTCAGTCCTGCCTGTGCGGCACCGTCGATCGGTCGCAGTCAGGCCGGCCGTTGAGTCCTGTTGCCGTTCGGGCCTCCCACGGTTGATTCCGGGGAGGCGTGGTCGGAATCCGGCCGGGTGTTGATAGCGTGATGACAGCTTTTCAGCAGCTCCGGATGACTGTTGCCGCTCCCGGACGTCCGGGGCTCACCTTTGCGGCCACCCTCCGGTTGGGTCTGTTTCAAGCCTGTCTTGGCTGTCTGGCGGTGATCTTCGCCGGCCTGCTCAATCGGGTGATGATCACGGAGCTGGCTTTCCCCGGCTTGCTGGTCGGTGGGTCGCTGGCCGTCGAGCAGCTGGCGGCCCTGGCGAGGCCGCTCTTCGGTCAGATCTCCGATTCCCGACCGATTGTCGGGCGTCATCGTCTGCCTTATGTCTGGCTGGGCACGCTGGTGTTCTGCGGACTGGCAGCCCTGTCGGTGCCGTTGATTTTCAGGATGCAGCAGTGGTTTCTGCTGCATCCCCCCCTGTCGCCTGCGGGGCTGACCGGGGTGTTGCTGCTCTGCCTGTTCTTCGGCGGCTATGGCCTGTCGGTTTCCCTGGCCACCACGCCCTACCTGGCGCTGGTGGTTGATCGCACCACGGAGGAGGAGCGGCCCAGGGCGGTCGGTCTGATCTGGTTCATGCTCACCGTCGGTATCGTCGTTGGGGCGATCAGTACGGCCATCAGCCTGCGCTCTCTTGATGGGGTCAGCGATCCAGAGGTGCTGGAGCCTGTGCTGCAGACTTTCATGACGCGGGTGGTGATCGTGGTGCTGGCCCTGAGCTTTGTCGCCACCTGGCGCATGGAAGCACCGGCCTCGCAGGGGTTGCGTCGTTCCAGTCGAGGGGATCGTGAGGATGCGATTGGTGCTGGAGTCGCCTGGACCCTGATCCGCTCCAGCCCGCAGGTGTTCGTCTTTTTCCTTTTTCTGGTGCTGTTCACCCTGGGGCTCTTCCTCCAGGATCCGATCCTTGAGAGTTACGGCGCCGAGGTGTTCGGCCTGTCGATTTCCGCCACCGCAGCCCTGAATGGACTCTGGGGTGGTGGCACGCTCATCGGACTGCTGGTGGCGGGGTGGTGGATCGTGCCGAGACTCGGCAAATTGCCGGCGGCGCGTCTGGGCTGCCGGATGGTGGTCGGTTCCCTGGTGCTGCTGCTGCTGGCCGGGGTTGTGGCCCAGCCAGCGCTGCTGTGGGTGGTGATGGTGCTGTTCGGCCTTTCGGCGGGTCTTGCCACCAACAGTGCCCTCTGTCTGATGCTCGATCTCACACTGCCGGAAGTGGCCGGCACCTTCGTCGGTGTCTGGGGACTGGCTCAGGCGCTCAGTCGGGGCCTCGGCAAGGTGATCGGCGGTGGCTTGCTCAGTGTCGGTCACTGGTTGCATCTGCCGGAGCCCTTCGGTCCCTTCGCGCTTGTGATCGGCATCGAGGCCCTGGTCGCCATCGGTGCGCTGTTGCTGCTGTCCAGGGTGAACCTGCAGCAGTTCCGACAGGACACGGGCCGCTCGCTGAGCAGGGTCCTGGCTCTTGAGGTGTCATGACGATGGAGTCGATCCTGTCTTCCCTGCTGCCCGAAGGGTTCTCCCGCTTGCTGGATCAGGTGGCGGAACGTCAGCGTCAGGATTTCGGCCACATGGTGTCAGACACCAAAGCCGATGGAACCCTGATCACAGCCTGTGATCGCTGGAGCGATGAAGTCCTGGTTGCCGGGTTGGGCCGGGAGTTTCCAGGGGAGGACGTGCTCAGTGAAGAGGGCAGGAAGACGGTCCCCTCCAGCGAGCGTTACTGGGTTGTGGATCCTCTGGATGGCACCACCAATTTCACGGCCGGCATCCCTTACTGGGCGATTTCCCTGGCTCGTTTTGAGCATGGAGTGCCGATTCTGGCCGTGCTGGATGTGCCGCCATTGCGGCAGCGCATCGTGGCGGTGCGTGGTCAAGGGGCCTGGCGGAATGGGAAACGTCTGACTCCGCCGTTGAAGCACGCGGATGCGGCCGGGTGTGCGTCACTCTGCAGCCGTTCGATCGGCGTGTTGCAGAAGCTTTCGGATCGTCGTTTTCCCGGCAAGATCCGCCTGCTTGGTGTGGCCAGCCTCAATCTGGTCAGTGTCGGTATGGGGCAGACGGTCGCAGCCCTTGAGGCGACGCCGAAGATCTGGGATCTGGCCGCGGCGTGGCTGGTGCTGGAGGAACTGGGGTGTGCGGTGCGTTGGTTGTCGGCTGATCCTGGGGAGGAGCGAAGGGGAGCGGATCTGTCAGGGCGTGATTACCCGGTGCTGGCGGCCCGTGACGAGGAGACCTTGGAGCGTTTTCTGCCGTGGGGCGAAGCGCTCGCTGGGGGGTGAATGAGCTCCGGGTGGGCCGTGAGGGGCTGTGAAGGCGAGTGGCAGCCGTTTGCTGGTTGAGGAGTGGTGAAGCGGCCTGGTGCTGAGGTTTGGCGCGCGGGCGAGAGGAGGCTTGAGGCAGCCGTTTTGGTGAAGCGTCTGTTTGTGGTGTGAAGGCGAGTGGCAGCCGTTGGAGGTGCGGTT
>JBJTBH010000208.1:0-29994 GCA_046091285.1 Cyanobacteriota bacterium
GGCAGCTCCAGCGGGGCAAAACGTCTGAAATCTGGTGCTCTGAACCGCTGAATCGCTGAAAACCAGCCCGAACGGAGCGCTATCAGCGCTCAGGAGGAAAAACTGCGCTCAGCCAGGCGGTTTTTCCGCAAACTCCTAGGAGCCGTCACCGGAAGGCAACGGCTCGAGCCTCAGAACAGCTCGCGGTGGTTCAACCTTCGGCGCCGCCGTAATCGCCGTAATCGTTGCTGTCGACCGGTGCGGAACCACCACTGCGACGCCGACGGGAACGACCGTCATCTCCTCCCTCACCACCACCGCCGTAAGGAGAGGCGCCACCACCGCCATAGCTGCGATCTTCCCAACCACGGGCTCCGGAGGTGCGCTCACCCCCACCAGCGCCGCCATAGCCGCCGCGGTCACCGCCATAGCCACCGCCGCCGCCATAGCCCCCACGACCACCGCGCTCACCGCCGCCGTAGCCGCCGCCACCGCCGCCATAACCGCCGCCGCGGCGGGGAGCACCACCACCACCACCGGCGCCCCGGGGCTCAGCCTTGTTGATGCGCAGCGGACGGCCCATCAGCTCCGCGCCCTGCAGACCATCGATCGCCCGGTTTTCAGCCTCGTCATCCGCCAGTTCCACGAAGGCGAAACCACGCTTGCGACCGGTGTCACGCTCCAGGGGAAGAGAGCAATTCACCACCTCACCGAAGGGGGCGAAGAGCTCTGCCACGTCTTCCTGCTCAGCGCGGAAGGGGAGATTGCCGACAAAGATGCTCACTGACCGTTGGGTGCCGAAAGGCCGAGAGATAAAAGGTCCAGGGACCGGAGTTGCCTGGGAGCGAGGCACAGAAACGGCACCACGACCCTGACCCTTTCAGCGTAGACCCGTTGGGCCCGGGAACAGCACCTGTGTGCAGAGCTCACGGCAGACCTGCTCTAACCCTTCAAGCGCTCCCTCGCCCGTTGCAACTGACGCTGCACCTGAGTGAATCCGGTGCCACCTTCACTGGCGCGGGCCGCCACCACCTGTCGTGGCGCGATGGCCTCATACAGATCGGCTTCAAAGGCGGGATGCAAAGCCTGCCAGCGTTTCAGGGGCAGATCCCGCAGCAGAAGGCCCTCACTCAGACACTGCTTCACCAGGCCGCCGACAAGCTGATACGCCTCCCGGAACGGCACATCGCGAGCCACCAGATAATCCGCTACATCCGTGGCATTGGAAAAATCAGCCGCCACCGCGGCCTCCAGTCGCTCTGTGCGGAACTGAATTCCCTCCTCGAGGAGGATCGCCATCGCCTCCAAGCAATCAAGAGAGGTGCGCACAACATCGAAGAGCGCTTCCTTGTCTTCCTGAAAATCCTTGTTGTACGCCAGGGGAAGGCCCTTGATCATCGTCAGCAGCGCCTGAAGATGCCCGAAGACACGACCGGATTTACCGCGCACGAGTTCCGGCACATCCGGATTCTTCTTCTGGGGCATCAGGCTGCTGCCGGTGGCACAACGATCGGTGAGCCGCACGAAACCGAACTCTTCGCTGGCCCAGAGAATCACCTCCTCACTGAGGCGACTCAGATGCACCATCACCAGACTGGCCGCAGCGCTGAACTCGACGGCGAAATCCCGATCACTGACCGCATCGAGGCTGTTGGCGTAGATCTCCTCGAAACCGAGCTCCGCCGCCGTGGCCCGACGGTCGATCGGCACCGGCGTTCCCGCCAGGGCCGCGGCTCCCAGCGGACAGATATTGACGCGACGACGCAGATCCCGCAGCCGCCCACGATCCCTTTCAGCCATCTCCACATAAGCGAGGAGATGGTGGGCCAGACAGATGGGCTGGGCCCGCTGCAAATGGGTGTAGCCGGGAATGAGGGTCTCGGCGTGCTGCTCCGCCTGATCCAGCAGGGCCTGCTCAAACCGGACCAGGGCACCATCGATGGCATCGATCTGCTGGCGCAGCCAGAGACGCAGATCGGTGCCGACCTGATCATTGCGACTGCGACCGGTGTGAAGCTTCTTACCGAGAGGCCCAAGCAGTTCGATCAGACGCCGCTCAACGGCGAAATGAACGTCCTCCGCTTCCAGCCCTGGCTGAAAGCGACCCTCCGCCGCCTCCCTGCGCACCTGCTCGAGGCCCTGGATCAGGGTGGCGGCCTCCTCGGGACGGATCACTCCACACTGGCCGAGCATGCGGGCATGGGCCACCGATCCATCGAGATCCTGCTGCAGCAGGGTGATGTCAAAACCGATCGATGCATTGAACCGTTCGATCGCCGGATGGAGACCCTGTTCGAAGCGATCGCTCCAACTGCCGGCGCGGCCACCGGTGACCCCGGCACCGCCGGAGGAGGGAATCGAAGACTCAACAGCCATCCTGGCGCCCAAGGCCCTGTTGGCCCAGCTTGCCATCCGGTTCAACCGCCGGGCCGACCTCAGGAAGCCGACGATGCAACCAGGCTGGGCAGGGTGATTTCATCGCGTACCTTGAGCACCACCATCGAGGCATCATCTTCAAGGGTGCGATCAGGGCCGACGAAACGATCCAGGCGGGCAAACAACTGATCGAGGATGGTCTGGGCCGTGGAGCCGGAACGACAGGCCGTCTGCAACGCCAGGATCAGTCGTTGCTCATCGAAACGTTCGCCGGTGATTCCCGCTGCTTCGGTGACACCATCGGTGTAATACAAGAGCACATCACCGGGCTCCAGAATCCTTTCTTCACAGCCATATTCCGCTTCGCTCTGCAGACCGATCAGCAATCCGGGGGCATCCAACCGTTCAATCTTTCCACCCTGGCGACACCAGAGCAACGGAGGATTATGGGCGGCATTGGCATAACGCAATCGTCGGGTGCTGGGATCGAAATCGGAATAGAAAAGCGTCACGAAACGATGGGAATGGGCCAGATCCTCCTGAGCCAGAGCATTGAGATCGTGAAGAATGCGATCCGGTGGCAGGCCGCTGAGCACCTCTGCCCGCAGCATCCCCCGCAACAGGGTCATCAGCAGACCGGCGGGAATGCCCTTGCCCATCACATCCCCCATCACCAGGGCCCAGCGTCCCTGCTCCCGACGGCGACCGATCCACTGGGGATGCATCGGGATGAAGTCGTAATAATCCCCACCCACCTCAAAGGCCGGCCGGCAACGGGCCGCCAGATCAACGCCATCAATCACCGGACAACGATCCGGCAGCAGCTGAGCCTGAATCTGGCCTCCGGTGCTCAGCTGCCGATCGAGCCGTTCATGGCGGCGATGGTCCTGAATCAGGGCTTCGTTCTCGATCGCCACACCGGTCAGATCAGCCACCAGCTGCAGATGACGACGATGCACATCGCTCCAGGGAAGGCCCTGGGCCGGCCCATGGACATACAGACGACCGCGGGAACGACTGCGTGCCACCACCGAGGTTCCGACCAGGCGACGATCACCGAGAACCCGGCGCACCTGCTGATCGAGCAGAGCCACCAGAGCCTCCTCACGGGTCTGTTCCTGGAGCTGACGATCGGACAGGGACGCGACCTGCCGCATCAGGCTGGAACCCAGCTCACCGGGCGTGGCCTGCAGCTGCTCACGCCAGAGCCTGCCATCCGGATGGAACACCACCAGCAGAGCTCCCTCCGCCGCCGAAAGCCGCGAGGCCACCATCGGCACCAACTCCAGAAAGCGGCTGAGATTGGTGAAGCTGCGCAGAGCGAACGCCAGCGATGTCAGTAACTCCTGGTTGCGTCGTTGCTCCCTGCTGAGACTGTCCAGCAGCTGACGCAAGGAAGCCGCCGCCGTCAGCACCTGGGAGCGACGAGGAGGCCCCGTGGGATTGGCGCCCACCGATGGTGACGCTGATGATGATGGCCTGAAACCAGGCGGCTGGCTGCTCAAGGAGCGGCCGCATAGGATCCCAAAGGTAGCAGCGTTGACAAGCCCTGATCAGCGGGACAACAGCGCTTCCACAAATTCGAAGCTGTTGAACGGCCGCAGGTCGCGGATTCCCTCCCCGGCACCGACAAAACGGATCGGCAAACCGGCCTCGGACGCCACGGCCAGAGCCACACCGCCACGGGCACTGCCATCCAGCTTGGTGAGCACCACCCCGGTCAGCCCGGCAGCCTTGGCAAAGGCCATCGCCTGCCGCAGACCGTTCTGGCCCTGGCTGGCATCAAGCACCAGCAGCGACTCCACCACGGCATCCGGTGCCAGGCGATCGATGATGCGACGCACCTTCGAGAGCTCCTCCATCAGGTTGTGTTTGGTCTGAAGGCGACCAGCGGTGTCGACAAGCACCAGTTCCGTACCCTTCGCCTGGGCCGCACCGATGGCATCAAACACGACAGCGGCTGGATCGGCATTGCTGCTGGGGTTGGCCACCACGGGGACACCACTGCGCTCCCCCCAGACCTGCACCTGCTGCACGGCCGCGGCCCGGAAGGTATCGGCGGCGGCAATCAGGCAGCTGTAGCCGCTGCGAACGGCCAGATTGGCCACCTTGCCGAGCGTGGTGGTCTTGCCGACACCATTGACACCGACCATCAACCAGACATTGAGACGATCACGCCGTGGGGCCAGCAGGGATTCGCCACTGGCGACGATCGGTGCCTCCAGCAACGCCCGCAGCTGCTCCTTGAGAAACCGAAGACCTTCCGCCGGATCGACCACCTCCTGGTTGAGGCGTTGACGCAGAGCCTCCAGGACGCGATCAGTGGCCTGAACGCCGACATCAGCACGGAGCAGAAGGGTCTCGAGGTCATCGAGAACCTCCGGCGTGAGCGGATCGTCGCCAAGGGTCTGCAGCAGCTGGGTGACAAAACCCTGACGGGTCTTTTCCAGACCCCGCCGCAGCCGACCGAGCCAGTCGATCTCCTCGAGGGACACCTGATCAAGGCTCCGACCCTGGGCCGCCAGAACCTCCGCCGACCAGGTGAACGCTTCATCAAAAGCACCGAGCTGGGGTTCTCCCTCCTGATCTCCTGAAGCGGCATCGGCCTGGGGAGGAGCGATGACCTGGGGCCCGGCCACCGACCCATCAGAGACCGCCACCGGTGGGGCCACAACGCTGGGAATGGCACTGTCGAGCAACTCCTGCTGACGCTGTCGGCGTTCAGCCGCGGCCTGCTCCAGCAGAGACAGGGTGGGAACTGGAGCCTGAGGCTCCACGGTGGCCGCTGGAGGTTCCGGAACCGACTCAGGAGGAACCGGAGGTTCGGGAACAGCCGGTGATGCAGAAGAACCCTCTGAGGGCTCGTCCACGGCCATGGCTTCGGGAGCTGGAACCGGAGGCTCCACCGGGGCAGCCGGAGGCTCCGCCCCTGAATCCTCACCCCGCTGGCCCTGCCGGGCCGCCTGCTGCTCCGCCTTCAGGCGGGCATAGGCCTCTCGCGCCCAGGCGAGAGCATCCTGATCAACGCCGGCTGGCGCCGCCACCGGCATGGGGGCCGCAGCGGAGGTGAGCGGTTCGGCCTCCGGAGCCGACTCCTGAGCAGCGGGAACAGCTGGCGACGATTCGAATCGATCATTGACCTGCGAATCCCCGGATTCCTCCTCCGGGGATTCGGACACAGGCTCGGGTGACACCGGCACCGAGGACTCTGGGGCCGGGGCGCTGCTAACACCGCGCTTGAACCAGTCGAAAACCATGGAGAAACCGGAGGCGAGGTCAGCGGGTTGCTGCGGTCAGTCGCCGCAGCACACCATTGATCATCCGTCGACCCTGTTCATCGCTGTAGCGATTGGCCAGCTCAACGGCTTCATTGCAGGCCACCGCCGGTGGCGTGAGGAACACCGACAGATCAATGGCCGCAAGGCGAAGAATGTCCCGATCGATGCGCGGCAGCCGGGTCAGGCGCCAGCCCTCCATCACCCCATCGAGGCGGGCATCGATCGCCTCACGATCACGCACCACCGCCTGAGCGCGCTCAATGGCCCCACGCCGCACTCCATCCTGATCGGCGAGCATCAGCAACCGGGGCAACTCCAGGCTGGCGGAAAGACGGTTCAGGGCCTGCTCGGCATGGGAAAGACCGTCCTGGAGGTGGGCCCGCACCCGCGGGATCCGCTCCGCTTCACCGGCATCCTGCAGTTCACTGTCGAGCAGGTGCTGCTGAGCCTGCTGCAGATCCTCCGCCGATCGATCCAGCGAATCGCGCACATGCTGACTGAGACTGACCAGGGCCTGCTGGAGCAGGGTTTCCATCGGCAGATCATCCGCCGGTGACGCGCCTCGGTCCGGAAGCTGACCAAGCATCAGGAGGGCCAGTTCTCGGGAGAGGGTGCGGCTCTTCATGGAAGGAAAAGGACTCAGGACTTGTCGGGGGTGAACACCGGGGCCCGCAACTGGGCGATCAGGCTGGAAAAACTGCGGTTGGCGGGACTTTCCCGTTCATCGGGATTGACGATGCCGGCCGAAATGATCGTGCGGAAGGCATCCTCAACCGAAAGATCAAGATCCCGCACCGACCGCTCAGGCACCACGGCATACCAGCCGGTGGTGGGATTGGGGGCGGTGGGGATGAAGACGCTCAGCATCGGCTCGGAACAGGGAGCCTGAACCGCCGCCCCGACCACCCCGGTGACAAAACCGAGGGCGAACAGACCTTCCCGTGGATATTCGACCAGGACAACCCTGCGAAAACGACTGGAGTTGTCGCGCAGGAAGGTTTCCAGCAGCTGCTTGAGGGTCTTGTAGACGGATCCGGCAAGGGGAATCCGCTGCAGGGTGCCCTCACCGAATTCCAGAAGCCAGCGACCGACGATGTTGCGGGCCATCAGGCCGATCAACAGGATCCCCAGCAGCGGGACCAGAAGACCGACCCCGAGATTGATCAGCTCCTGAAGAAGCGGATTGAGGGTGTTGAAGGGGTTGAACTGCTTCGGGATCGACGTCAGGAAGGCCAGCACAAACTTGCTGACCGTCGTGGCCAGCCAGATGGTGGTCGCCAGGGGGATCACCACCAGCAGCCCGGCGATCAGATCGTTCTTGAGATCCTGCTGGAGGCGATCGCCCAGGGGCTGATCCGTTCTGGGGCTGGATTGAACCAAGTGGAAACCCGGATGGCCGGCCGTTTGAGTCCGTAGGGCAACTTAGCCAGCCATCCGCACCTTCCGGTCAGAGGAAGGCCACCAACGCCACAAGGACGAAGGCGATGGCCAGCACGATGATGCGCGGCGTACCGGCGATGCTGCGTTGATTCAGGGTCAGGTCACGACCGAAGCGGGCCTGGCTCAGCCTTTCCTCAGCCTGCTTCAGCTGGGGGCGGATCTGATTCTGGATGAAGTTTCGGGCCGCGGCCGTCTTCTGCTCAGCCGTGGCATTCGGAGGAACCTGACCGCTCTGCTCAGCCTGAGCCACCAGCTCATCGACGAACTTCGGATCCCCGACCTTCTTCTTCTGCTCATCCAGCTGACGCACCTGCTGGTCGATCTGGGGCTGGGCCTGCTGCACCTGATTCACCAGGGCCTTCTGGGAGGCGACCGAGAAAGGCACCAGGGCCAGAAGACCCAGGGCCATGGCCGCACCCACCAGACCGATCACCCAGCGATGGACGGTGAGCCCGGCGCTGCGAGGCTGATCCAGCCGACCGGCGGTCAGCATCAGCAGCAGACCGACCAGCACCATCGGCGCCTCACCGCTGACGCGCTCGATCAGGACCTCACGAAAGGTCTCGACAGCCGGTGCCCAGGCAACAACAAAAACGACGAGCTGAAGCGCAAACAGCACCACCAGGGTCAGACCGAGCCAGCGCAACAGCGCACTGAAGCGGGCGGAAGAATCTGAGCTCACAGAAGAATGGAAGGGTGGAGCAATTTTACGGGCCCTGCGACCATCCCAGGATCGCGCCCGGATCCGATCCGACGTCAGCACTGGCCCAGGCCCTGCGAGCGGAAGCCCGGCGCCTGGGCTTCGATCCGGTGGGGGTGGCCGCCGTGCCGGGAAGCGATCGCCTTCCCCTGCGCACAGCCGCTCTGGAGCGCTGGCTGGACGCCGGCCATCAGGCCTCAATGGGCTGGATGGCCGATCCGAAGCGACGGGACGTGGAACAGCTGCTGCCGGGAGTGCGCAGCCTGGTGGCGGCGGGTCTCAACTATTACGTCAAGGCCGAGCGCGCCCCGGGAACCCTGAAGGTGGCCCGCTACGGCTGGGGGCGGGATTATCACCGCCTGATCGATGGCCGGTTGCGACGCCTGGGCCGCTGGCTGGAACACCAGGTGCCTGACGTGCGGTGGCGAGCCTGCGTCGACAGCGCCCCGCTGATGGACAAGGCCTGGGCCGAGGAGGCCGGACTCGGCTGGATCGGCAAGAACGGCAACCTGATCCATCGGGATCGCGGCTCCTGGCTGCTCCTCGGTCACCTGCTGACGACACTCGAACTGCCAGCCGATCAACCCGCCAGCCCACGCTGCGGCAGCTGCAGCCGTTGCATCACAGCCTGCCCGACCCAGGCGATCGTCGAACCGTTCGTGGTCGATGCCCGCCGCTGCCTCGCCTTTCACACGATCGAGAACCGCGACGTCGAGCTGCCTGAGGGAATCGCCGGGGCCCTGGGGCCCTGGATCGCCGGCTGCGACATCTGCCAGGAGGTCTGCCCCTGGAACGAACGGCCGCTCGAATCAAGCACTGATCCCGACCTGCAGCCGCGGCCCTGGATGCTGACCCTCACCCTGGAGCAGGCCCAAAGCTGGAGCGATGCCACCTGGGATGAACGGCTGCGGGCCTCGTCCCTGCGGCGGATCAAACCATGGATGTGGCGACGCAATGCTCAGACGATCGCTCGCCGGGGCAACCGGAGATCTGCGGCCGCGGCGGCCGGCGACGATCCACCGCCAACGAACCAGGAAGATGCACCCGGGGAAACGACGCTGCCTAGGCTGAATCGATCCTGAACGGCACCGATGGCTGCGCGCTGGTATCGAGCTCTGGCAGCCGCCACCCTAGCCTTCGGTCTGATCCTGGGGAACGGCCAGGCCGCTCGCGCGCTGGTGCCCTACACCTACGTGCCGCGCAATGAGGCCCTGGAAGGAGCGGGACTGGGTCTGGCGCAGGCCGCCGCCCGGCTGCTGCAGATGGGGCAGGCTGAAGATGCGGCCCGCCTGGCCGCTCTCAGCACCCAGCTGCTGCCCAACGATCCCCGCAGCGGGGTGCTGCTGGCGGAAGCCCAGCTGCGCAGCAAGAACAGCAAGGAAGCGGCCGTGGCCCTCGCCCGGGCCAAGCAGCTTGATCCGAAGAATGCCGGCATCTGGTTCGCTGAAGGCTCCCTGGCCCTGCGGGGCAACCACCCGAAACAGGCGATCGATCTGCTGCGCCGCGGCCTGGACCTGGACCGCAACAATGCCGGGGCCTATTTCGACCTCGGGAACGCCCAGATCCTTCTGGGCCAGTTGACACAGGCCCTGAAATCCTTCGAGCGGGCCGCTACCCTGCGCAAGGACTTCTGGGAAGCCGTGAACAACCAGTCGATCGTGCTTTACGAACGCGGACAGACCAGGGAGGCGATTCAGCGCTGGCGACAGGTTCTGCGACTGCGACCCGGTGCCGCCGAACCGACCCTGGCCCTGGCCGCTGCTCTGCTGGCCAACAATGCCGGTGCCGCCAGCGAAGCGATCAGCCTGGCCAGTCGTGCCCTGGATGGTGATCCGAATTACGTCCTGCCTTCGTTCCAGCAGGAGCAACTCTGGGGGCCGAAATTGCGGGCCGCCACTGCCCGATTGCTGACCCGCAGCGAACTGCGGACCGTGGTCGAACGGGCCCAGGCCAATGCCGGCTCGAGCAAGGACGAAGAGTGATCAGCCGTTCTCTGTAGGCTGACGCGCACATTCCGCCCTCAGACCCCAGCACCGGATGGCCGAGGAGCGCCCCGACGAAATCAACCCCGAACGGATCGAGCCGATCGCCCTGCATCAGGAGATGCAGCGCTCGTATCTCGAATACGCGATGAGCGTGATCGTCGGGCGGGCGTTGCCCGACGTTCGCGATGGCCTCAAACCGGTGCAGCGGCGCATCCTGTTCGCCATGCACGAACTGGGGCTGACCCCGGATCGGCCGTACCGCAAATGCGCCCGCGTCGTCGGTGACGTGCTCGGCAAGTACCACCCCCATGGCGACCAGGCGGTGTATGACGCCCTGGTGCGGCTGGTGCAGACCTTCGCCAGCCGCCATCCGCTGCTGGATGGTCACGGAAATTTCGGCTCCGTCGATGACGATCCACCGGCAGCGATGCGGTACACCGAAACCCGCCTCGCCCCGATCGCCAACGAGGCCCTGCTCGATGAGATCGGCAATGACACGGTCGATTTTGCCGCCAACTTCGATGGCTCCCAGCAGGAACCGACCGTTCTGCCGGCCCAGCTGCCCTTCCTGCTGCTGAACGGCTGCACCGGCATCGCCGTGGGCATGGCCACCAGCATCCCGCCGCACAACCTGGGCGAGGTGGTGGATGCGCTGGTGGCGCTGATCCGCAAGCCCCATCTCAGTGACGAACGCCTGCTGGAACTGATCCCGGGACCGGACTTCCCGACCGGCGGCGAAGTGCTGCTGAGCAGCGGGGTCCGCGACACCTACCTGCTCGGCCGGGGCAGCATCCCGATGCGGGGTGTGGCCCACATCGAAGAAGTGCAACCGGGCAAGGGACGGCATCGTCGCGGCGCCGTGGTGATCACCGAATTGCCGTATCAGCTCAGCAAGGCCGGTTGGATCGAAAAACTGGCCGAACAGGTGAACGATGGCAAGATCGGTGGCATCGCTGACATCCGCGACGAAAGCGATCGGGAGGGGATGCGCGTCGTCGTTGAACTGCGCCGCGATGCCGACCCGCAGAAGGTGCTGGGCGAACTGCAGCGTCGCACCGCTCTGCAGAGCAATTTCGGGGCCATCCTGCTGGCCCTGGTGAACGGCCAGCCGGTGCAGCTGAGCCTGCGGCGCATGCTCGAGGAGTTCCTCACCTACCGGGAACTGACCCTGATCCGACGCACGCGCCATGCCCTGAAGCGCTGCGAGGACCGACTGGAAGTGGTGGAAGGCCTGATCAAGGCCCTCAAGGCCCTGGCCGAGGTGATCGCCATGATCCAGGAGGCGCGCGATGCCGCCTCCGCCAAGGCGAGCCTGCAGGTGCACCTCGACCTGACGGAACGTCAGGCCGATGCCGTTCTGGCGATGCCCCTGCGGCGCCTCACGGGTCTCGAACAGGAAAGCCTGCGCAAGGAAGCCGATGATCTGCGCGAGGAACGCAACCGCCTGCGACATCTTCTCGACAACCGGGAAGCGCTGCTGGAGTCGATGGTGGCGGAACTGAAGGCCCTGAAAAAACGCCATGCCACCCCCCGTCGCACCCGACTGGTGGAAGGGGGCGATGCCCTGGTGGCTCAACGGTCCGCAGCGATCCGTCCGAGCGCCGAGCTGCAACGGCAACAGGCCCTGGAAGCGCTGCCCAGTGAGGCGCGATTGCTGATCCAGGCGGATGGCCAGGTACGGATCCTCAGCCCGCAGATGCTCGGGCGGTTGCACCTGGAGGAAACCATCGAAAGCGGCAGCCATCCTGCTCCGGCCCGGCTGATCCTGCCGGTGAGTGAACAGCCGTCGCTGCTGGCGTTCAGCACCACGGGACGGGTGGCGTTACTGCGCTGGGAATTTGCGGCCCAGCAACCGGGTGGATTGAACCATTTCCTTCCCGACAGCCTGGAAGGCGAGACAATCGTTCAGGTGCTTCCCCTTCCGGATCAGAGCCAGGACAGCATCGGCCTGTTGAGCAGTGATGGACGCTTCAAGCGTCTGCCGATCAGTGAGTTCCAGGAACTCTCAGGCCGGGCGGCGACCATCCTCAAGCTCAAGGACGGGGTGGAGCTGCGGCGGGTGGTGACCTGCCGGAACGGCGCCGATCTGGTGGTGGCCAGCAGCACCGGCCGGGTGCTGCGTCTGACGATCCAGGAGGAGAGTCTGCCGCTGATGGGTCGTGCCGCCCAGGGACCGATGCTGCTGCGGCTCCTGCCCGGAGAAACGGTGGTGGGAGCGGCGACGACCGCAGAAGCCGACGCCATCGTGCTGGCCACTGCAGCCGGACAGATCAAACGCCTGGCCGTCAGCGCTCTGCGCTCCTGTCAGCGAGGGGATCTGGGACAGATCGGCCTGCGTTTTCAGCAACGCGATGATGCGGTGGTCGACCTGCAGGGCCTGAGCGACGGTGTGATGGCAGCCGTTCTGAGCCAGGGCGACAGCCTGCGCTTCCAGCCCGGGGACCTGAAAGAAGAGGATGAGCGGGGTTCGGGAGAACGTCTGCCTCTGAAACCGGGATCGCGGCTGAAGGCCCTGATTCCCCTGATCAACCGTCTCTGACATGGATCAGCAGCGATCGGTGACGATGTCAGTGGCGATGGGGCCATCAACCGTACAGACAGCCGGACAGAAGGGCCTGGCAGGACAACCGCTGAAGCGCCGGTGGCAAACGCTCAGATGCGCCCTGATGATCGCGGCCATCAGTGTTCCAGCCCTGTCCCAGAAGACGCTGGCCACTCCGATCCCCCTGGCGACACCGGAAGGCATGACGCTGCTGTCCTCCAGCACCGCCCGGGCCGACTACGGCAGCCTGGCCCAGGAATTCCTGACCCAGGCCACGCTGACCTACTGCGGGGTGGCCAGCAGCGTGATGGTGCTCAACAGCCTCAACGTGCCGGCCCCTGAGGTTCCGGGCTATGGCCCTTACCGCTTCTGGACCCAGGACAATGTCTGGTCAGGCACCGATCCAGGCACGGTGGTGAGCGCCGGCCAGGTGCAGCGCCAGGGGATGACCCTGAGCGAACTGGCGACACTGCTCAGAAGCCATGGCCTGGTGGTGGAAGCGATCCATGGCCAGGAGCTAACCCTGACGACCTTCAGAAAGCAACTGGAGCAGAACCTCAGCAATCCCAGCGATCGGCTGCTGGTGAACTACGACCGGAAGTCCCTGGGCCAGAACGGCGGCGGCCACATTTCACCCGTGGCGGCTTATCACGCGACCAGCGATCAGGTGCTGATCCTGGATGTCTCCCGTTATCGCTACCCAACGGTCTGGGTGCCTGTGCGGGATCTCTGGCAGGCGATCCGCACCATGGACACAGGCTCCGGGAAGAGCCGTGGGATGGTGTTGATCCGCCGTTGATCTCCCCGTCCCATCAAGGGGACATCACGATGAATCACGACCGAGAGAGCAGGCCACAGCCTCCGGCGATGGCACTGAAACCTGACGATGGCATGGTGTTCTGCGGCCCGGGTGTGGCCATCACGAGAAGCCGGTCTTCGGGGCTGTCTTCTCAGACGGTTGCTGCCAGGCCGGAGGGCTCGAGCATCAGTTTGCTGGAACGCACCGATTCATCCATCTCAATCGGATAACGACCATCAAAACAAGCGGTGCAGAAGTGACTGGAATGGCTCTGGGCTGCTTCCACCATGCCCTCACGCGATAGATAGGCAAGGGAATCGACACCGAGATGGGCGGAAATCTCCTCCAATGTCAACCGAGCAGCGATCAACTGATCCTGCGTATCCGTATCGATGCCATAGAAACATGGATGGGTGACCGGCGGAGAACTGATCCGCATGTGCACCTCCAGGGCACCCGCATCACGCAGGGCCTGCACCAGCTTGCGACTGGTGGTTCCACGAACGATCGAATCATCGATCACCACCACGCGCTTTCCGGCCAGGACATCAGGTAATGGGTTGAGCTTGACGCGAATGCCAGCCTCACGCATCGCCTGAGTGGGTTGAATGAAGGTGCGGCCCACATAGCGGTTCTTGATCAGGCCATCGGCAAAAGGAATGCCGCTGACCTGGGAATATCCGATCGCAGCCGGGATCCCGGAATCGGGAACTCCGATCACCAGATCAGCATCGACCGGGGTTTCAAGCGCCAGGGTCTCGCCGATTCGCACGCGATAAGAATAGAGAGATTCACCGAAGAATCGACTATCAGGACGTGCAAAATAAATCATCTCGAACACACACATGCGCGGCGGCTCTTCCGCCCAGATCTGACGATCTGGTGCCGAATCACCAGGTCGGAAATGAATCAGTTCCCCAGGCCTCACATCATCCTCAAACCGCGCACCGATGATGTCGAGACCACAGGTTTCGCTGCTGACCACCCACTGGGCCTGATGGAGATCACCGAGATAACCGAACACCAACGGTCGAATGCCATGGCCATCCCGCAAGGCAAAAAGTCCCTCAGGCGTGCCGATCACCAGACTGAAGGCACCACGACAGCGGGCCGCGGCCTGGCGGATCCCCGCCTCCCAGGATTCACCGGCATCCATCGCCTGCTGCAGGGCAAAGGCGATCAGTTCAGAATCGGTGGTCGAGGTGAACTCCACATCCGGAATCGCCGCGGCAATGGCCTCGCGCAGCTCGCCGGCATTGACCAGATTTCCGTTGTGAGCCAGCGCGAAGGGACCCTGACGCGTCATCAGAACGACGGGCTGGGCATTGCAGACCTTGCTGCTGCCGGTGGTCGAATACCGGTTATGGCCGATGGCCAGGGTGCCGGGCATGCGTTCGAGCACGTCCTGATCAAACACCTGGCTGACCAGACCCATGTCCTTGTGAAGCCGGACCTTCGGGCCGTCGAAAACAGCGATGCCGGCCGACTCCTGACCCCGGTGCTGCAGGGCGTAAAGGCCGAAATAGGTGAGGTTGGCGACCGGCTGATCCGCCGCCATCACCGCGAAGACACCGCAGGCTTCCTCCATCCTGTCGGGCCTTTCGGAACGATCAGGATCAGTCGCTGCCATGGGCATCCGATCCGATGACGTTGCAAGCTCGTTCATGGCTCTCTGCGGGACAGGCACGCCGCTGACACCCACCTGAGGCTCCTGGAACGGCAATGGCCTGCTCGCCTTCAGATTGACTTCAACATTCTGCCTCAGGCCTGGCCCGCCATCCGCCGGGGGATCGCCTGCTCATAGGTCTCGCGCAAGGCGGCCAGCGGCTGATCCAGCCACAGGGTGCCCTCATGCACGACCTGAAGACGGTCCTCCGCAAGCACGGTGCCGATCCGCTGCGCCGGTATCGAGCCCGAGATCAGCGCCTCCTCCCAGGCCCGGCTGCTGGCTTCAGAGACCGTGATCAGGATCCGGGCCCCACCTTCGGCGAACAACAACCGATCCGGACGGATCGCCGTCCTCGGCACCGTGATGCGAGCCCCGAGCCCGGAGGCGATGGAGGATTCCGCCAGGGCCACAGCCAGACCGCCATCGCTGAGATCGTGGGCAGAGCGGACCAGGCCCTGGGCGATCGCCTGACGCAGAAAGCCCTGAACCGAGCCCTCCAGCCCCAGGTCAATCTCGGGCGGGCGCCCCGTGACGGCTCCATGCAGCCGCTCCAGATAGCTGCTGCCGGCCAGGCCCAGGCGTGGATCGGCGGTCGCCTCGCCCGTTTCCAGCGGCACCCCCAGCAACCAGATGCCATCGCCGGCGGTCCGCCAGGCACTGCCGATGACCTGGCTCAGATCCGCCACCAGACCGACCATGCCCACGACCGGCGTCGGATGGATCGGTTGCATGGTGCCGTTCGGCAGGCGGGTTTCGTTGTAGAGCGAGACATTGCCCCCGGTCACCGGCGTTTCCAGGGCGCTGCAGGCGGCAGAAAGACCGCGACAGGCCATCGCCAGCTGCCAGTAGCCGGTGTCGGTATCCGGGGACGGGAAGTTGAGGTTGTCGGTGATCGCCAGCGGCTCAGCGCCGACGCAGCTCAGGTTTCGAGCCGCCTCAGCCACCGCTGCCATGCCGCCGCGCTCAGGATCCAGAGCGACCCAACGGTTCGGACAATCCACCACCGCCGCCACCCCGCGGGTGGCCGCCGTCAGGGAACCATCACCCTGCTGGGGACGCAGACGCACCACGGCCGCATCGGCGCCGCCGGGGGGCACCACGGTGTTGGCCTGCACCTGATGGTCGTACTGGCGATACACCCAGCGCTTGGAGGCGATGGTGGGGTCATCGAGCAGCGCCAGCAGAACCTCATTCCAACTGGTGGGTTGGCCGGCACGGGCACCGATGGCTGGAGTGATGCCGATGGCGTTGGCCGCGGGCAGCTCAGCCTCACTCCAGCGCCAGTGGGCCTGGATCTCGGCCGGGGGTTCGCTCAGCAACGTGTGGTGATTGATCGGCGTGTCGTCCGCCAGGGCGCTGGCGGGCACCTCGGCGGCCACCTCACCGTTCTGCAGCACGCGCACGATGTTGTCTTCCAGCACGCGGCCCACCACGGCGGCCTGCAGGCCCCAGCGGGTGAAGCGCTCCATCAGGGCCTGCTCGCGGCCGGGCTTCACCACGAACAGCATCCGCTCCTGGGATTCGCTGAGCAGGAACTCATACGGGGTCATGCCGGCCTCACGGGCGGGCACCTTGTCGAGGTCGAGCTCGATGCCCAGGCCCCCCTTGGCGGCCATCTCCGAGCAGCTGCAGGTGAGCCCGGCGGCGCCCATGTCCTGGGCCGCCACCACATCGCCGCTCTGAAAGGCCTCGAGGCAAGCTTCGATCAGGCCCTTCTCCAGGAACGGATCACCCACCTGCACGGCGGGGCGATCATCGAGGGAAGCCTCGGTGAGCTCGGCACTGGCAAAGCTGGCGCCGCCCATGCCGTCGCGACCGGTGGTGCTGCCCACGTAGACCACCGGATAGCCCACCCCCTCGGCACCGGAGCAGACGATCTGCTCGGTTTCCATCAGCCCCAGCGCCATGGCATTGACGAGGGGATTCCCGGAATAACTGCGATCAAAGGCCACCTCACCGCCGACGGTGGGCACGCCCACGCAATTGCCGTAGTGGGCGATGCCCGCCACCACCCCCTCCATCAGGCCGACATTGCGTTCCTCCTCAAGCGGTCCGAAACGCAAGGCATTGAGCAGGGCGATCGGTCGGGCGCCCATGGTGAAAATGTCGCGCAGGATCCCGCCCACACCCGTGGCGGCCCCCTGAAAGGGCTCCACCGCTGAGGGGTGGTTGTGGCTCTCGATCTTGAAGGCCAACCGTTGCCCTTCACCAAGATCAACGACGCCGGCATTCTCACCGGGGCCGACGAGGATGCGAGGGCCGGTGGTGGGGAAGCCCTGCAGCAGCGGCCGGGAGTTGCGGTAGCAGCAGTGCTCCGACCACATCACCCCAAACATGCCCAGTTCAGCCCGGTTGGGGGCACGACCAAGACGGCGACAGATCTCGTCGTAATCCGCCTGCGAAAGGTTTTCCTTTTTCAGGGCCTCGGGCACCGAGTACTCAGGAGACGCGACCACGGCAGGCGGGCAACACCATTCCAGTGTGGCTGAGGGGGGTTCACCGGGTTGATCGCTTCAGATCCAGGGATCCTCAGAACGGCTGCGATCCTCCGGAAAGTCAGCAGCCCGTGATCGGGACGAGCGGTCGACCGGATGATCAGGGTCCTGAGAGCGGCCACGGAAGGGGGCAGGCGGCGACGTTTCCCTGATGTTGTCCCAATCATCAAACAATGGATCCTCGCGATTGGAGGCGGTCCCTGAGGGACGTTCGCGGTTCTGGCGATCACGCTCTCCCTGGTGGTCCCAGGGGGGCTCCTCC
Organism: Cyanobacteriota bacterium; assembly: GCA_046091285.1. Lineage (GTDB taxonomy): Bacteria > Cyanobacteriota > Cyanobacteriia > PCC-6307 > Cyanobiaceae > CAIXOZ01. The sequence continues at coordinate 17,526 of JBJTBH010000208.1, forward strand.
AGCCAGCCTTCCAGACGATCCTCCAGGCGATCACCGACCTGCTGAAACTGATCCCGCCAGCGGCCGGTTTCATGATCGAACTGCTCACGCCAACGACGGGATCGCCGCAGCAATTCCTGACGCACGCTGGCCCGGGCGAGGGGCAGCGCATCGAGTTCCTCCAGAGCGGTGCGGACCTGACCCGGCTCCTGATCAAGAATCCGATCCGGTGTCAGGCGCCAGCGACTGCTGCCGGGCAACCTCGGGTCACTGCGGGAAACGAGATAGTGCAGGATCCGCCCACTGCGCAGATCGATGGCGGCATCAGCGAGATGACCGAGACGCTGGCCATCCCGCCCGACAAGAGAAGCTTCCAGCAGCGTGGGCAGTCGTTCGATCGTTTCGTCATCGGTGGGGCAGCCCTCCCCCTGCACCATGACCTCCGTTTCACCGAGGCCGCACACCTGATCCAATCGCCAGGCCAGGCGCTTGCCCCCGAAGGACGAGGGCCGTGAGATCCAGCCCAGCAGACGATGCACCGGCGGATGCATCCAGGCCAGGCAACCGGGGCCGTGATCGTGCCCCTGATCACAGCGAACGCGACGGCGCAGGAGGTCGCTGAGCAGCAGCTGTTCAGGAACGGTCAAGGGAGAACGCTCAGTTGCGGATCTGCACAGGCATCACCAGGTAGGTGAAGGAAGGATCAATCACGTCCTCCTCCCGGTCATAGGGCGCAATCACCACGGGCGTCGTGGGTGAATTGGCCTGGAGGATCACCGTGTCCGCCGGCAGAACCTTCAAACCCTCGAGCACATAGCGGACATTGAAGGCGATCTGCAGATCCTCCCCGTCCAGGCGCAGGGCCGGCAGCGTCTCCTGGCCGCGGCCGACATCCTGAACATCGGCCTGAATCAGCAACCGGCCCTCCCTGGTCTCACTCTGGATGCGAACGACGTTGTTGTGTTGATCCGCCAGCACCGCCACCCGTTCCAGCGCCGAGAGAAAGGCGCGTCGATCGACCACCAGGCTGCGCGAGAAGCTGGGCGGAATGAGCTGGCGATAGTTGGGATAGGTGCCTTCGAGGCTGGGGCTGGTGAGCACCTCATTGGCGCACTGGAAGACCACCTGACCGCGTTCACAGAACAGACTGACGGGTTCGCTGGACTGCCGACCGGAGAGCAGCCGCTCAAGCTCCCGCAGGGAGCGGGCCGGAACCGTGACCGCAAAGGGCTCGGCTGATTGGCCGGCCTCCAGACCATCAGCGACCTGATCGGATGGATGGGTGCCGGTGTTGGCCAGATTGAGCACCGCCAGGCGATGACCGTCCGTGGCGGCACATTCGAGACCACTGCCATCGAGCGCAAGATGAACGCCGGTGAGCAGCTGTTTGGCCTCGTCACCGCTGCTGGCGAACAGCGTGCCCCGCAACCCCTTGACCAGAGCATCAACGCCGAGCTCGATCGGTGCACTGTCCTGTTTGAGCGGCAGATCCGGGAAATCCTCAGCAGCCATGCCACGCATCTGGTAGCTACCGGAAGCACTGACCAGTTCGACCTGCTCCTGATCCGGAGCACAGATCAGGGTGATCGGTGAATCGCTGGACAGCCGCGAGACGATTTCTCCGAACAGACGGGCCGGGAGGGTGATGGCACCGCTGGTTTCCACCTGGGCACTGATCGCCGTCTGGATCCCGAGGCTGAGGTCGAAACCGGTGAGGCTGAGACGGCCGGTGACGGCATCGGCCTGCAGCAGAACGTTGGCCAGCACCGGATGGGTGGGACGTCCGGCCACAGCTCGGCTGACCAGCTGAAGGCTGGCGCTCAGTTCGGTCTGGGAGCAAACCAGCTTCATGGTCGGCAACTCCGGAAGGAGAACAGCGGCATCGATCTACCACGGTTCCACACCGCGTTCCGATCCGCAACAACCCGGATCGATCACCAGCGACCTTTCCCCAAACCGACTTCCCTTGATCAAAAAAATCAAGAAATAAAGAACAAAAAATCGTCGTAGAAGGGGCTGGGGAATTCGTGGAAAACTCTCCGGAAACCAGTTCCGGCTTGATTTCTGCATTTCACAGGCCTGCGGAATGCTGGGGTGACTCTGGCGACCGAACCGGCTTTTCCACTCTTTCCCGGACCTGTGGAAAGCGCGTGGTCGCTGGGGGTTGCCATTGTCCCTTCAGTTTCCCGTTCTGGGCGGTGGTTTTCCTCAGGCTTTCAACAGACGGTTTCTGGCACGGTGTGACAGTGAATCGGCCCCGGATCGGAGGCAGACATCAAAAAAACCTCCCCACCCGTAGGGGGGGGAGGCGTTGGGGGAGGTGTTGGATCGAGGCGGTCGGTCGGGATGTTGCGGTCTACCGGCCCTCAGAAGCCCATCACCCGGGCCACCGTGGCTGTGTCGGGATCCAGGCCGGTGTGGAACCTGGAGTCGTTGTTTTCGATCGCTGTCGTCGGGTCCTTGTGGCCGGTGCCGGTGAGCACGCAGACCACCGTGGCCCCCCTGGGCACCTCGTCCCGGCGTTTGATCAGGCCGGCGACGGACGCGGCGCTGGCCGGTTCGCAGAACACCCCTTCGCCGCTTCCGAGCAGCTTGTAGGCCTCGATGATTTCGGCATCGGTGACCGCCATGAAATCACCGTTGCTTTCGGTCCGCGCCCTGAGGGCGTTCTCCTTGTTCACCGGGTTGCCGATGCGGATCGCTGTGGCGATCGTGTCCGGATTGTCCACGGTGTTGCCGAGGACCAGGGGGGCGGCACCAGCGGCCTGGAAGCCCATCATCCTGGGCAGGATCCGGCTGTGGCCACCGTTTCGATACTCGTTGAAGCCCATCCAGTAGGCGCTGATGTTGCCGGCGTTGCCCACCGGGATGCAGAGCCAGTCCGGTGCTTCACCCAGCGCATCGACCACCTCGAAGGCCGCGGTCTTCTGCCCCTGCAGCCGGTAGGGATTGAGGGAATTGACCAGGGTGATCGGATACTGGTCGGCCACATCTCGCACGATCGCCAGGGCCCGGTCGAAGTTGCCCTTCACGGCCAGCACCTCCGCGCCGTAGAGCAGAGCCTGAGCCAGTTTCCCCTGAGCGACGTAGCCATCCGGAATCAGCACGAAGGCCCGCATGCCACCCCGACGGGCGTAGGCGGCGGCCGCGGCGGATGTGTTGCCGGTGCTGGCACAGATCACGGCCTCAGAGCCCGCTTCCCGGGCCTTGCTGATCGCCATCGTCATCCCCCGGTCCTTGAAGGATCCGGTCGGATTGAGGCCGTCGTATTTGAGATAGACCTTGACCCCCCGGCCGATACGTTCGGCGATCACCGGCGCTGGAATCAGGGGGGTGGCCCCTTCCCGCAGGGTGATCACCGGTGTTTTGTCCGACACCGGCAGCCAGCGGCGGTAGGCCTCGATCAACCCCGGCCAGTCCTGCATCGTCGGCCGATGACCGCCCAGACGCCGGAAGGAACGGAGAATTGACACGGCGTGGGGACGTTCAGGCAGGGTCGAATCTACGGCGCCGGCTCAGGACGGACCCTTGGCGGAGGCGGAGGGGGGGCGCAGCCCATCCAGCGGTGATTCGGAGAAGAAGCGGACAAGATCAGCGATTGAACGCGTCTTGCTCATCACCGTCATCAGTGCCGGCAGGTTCACTTCCATCTCCGCCGTCGGATAGGCCTGCAGAAAGCTCACGGCGGTGATCGAACCGTTCCCTTTCGCCAGCCCTTCGATCACCGCCGAACGCAGGGCCGAGATGCCCACATCACCGGCCTTGAGCGGATAGATGATCGCTGAGATGCGGCTCAGAACGGCTTCACCGATTCTGGTGTTCATCAGCCGGCTCACCAGAGCGATCGGCAGGCTCAGCGATTGGTTGAGCACCTTGACCACCTCCTTCGGGTCCTGCTTGCCCAGTTGCAGGGCCGTGGCCAGAAGGCCACGCGCTTCACCGGTGCGGGCCAGGTGGTCGAGATCGGCGACCGGGATCGAGCGTTCAAAGGCTCCGGTCACGATCACGACGTTCTCCGCAGCGCGGACTCCGGGACTGATCAGCGTCAGTCCCGTTCCCAGGGCCATGGCCAGCAATCGCTGGGGCAGTCGCTGGTGGCGGCGCATGGCTGGCGTGATGGTGTGACAGCCGGACTCTAGAAGCGTTGAACCTTTCTGGACTCAGGAGCTAGGAGCTCAGTGCCGGCCGCAGACCTCCGCCGATCGAGACCTCCGCGTTGATGGTCCCACCGGCGTTCGGTGCGGTCAGCACATCCCGCAGCAGTCGCACCACACTGCGCTCCGCCAGGCCCCGGGCCACATTCAGGCCCATGCGCCGCAGCTCGGGCTGGCCGAGCACAGCCGGCAGTCGATCGATCAGCAGCTGTACGTCAAAGCCAGGCAGTGACTGCAGGATCCCGATCAACTGCCGCATCAGAGCGAGATCCAGCACCGGATCGGCACCGATCGGCAGCTGGCGGTTGCGGATGCCGGGCGGTTGCAGCCGCCTGGGCAGCCTCTGACCGATCAGCACCGCCGTGCGCCAGCCCATGGCATCCACACCATTGATCAGGGCCTCCACCAGTTGATCGCGCAGCAGGCCGGCCTTGGGGGAGAACAGGAAGTCGAGCACCTGATCAAGCAGCCCCTCGAGATCCAGCTGAGCGCTGAGGGCGGCGCTGCCGATCAGATTTTCCAGGCGCTGCCAGCGGAAGATTTCTCCATCGAACAGCATCTCCCGCAGGCTTTCGCGCAGGGAAGGATCGGGGTCTTCCATCAGACGCCGGGCGAAATAGGGGTAGGCGGCGCCCAGAATCTTGAATTCTGGATCAACGCTCAGGGCAATGCCTTCCAGTGTCACCAAGGAGCGGATGATCAGGGCGTAATAGGGAGGCACCCGGAAGGGAAAGCGATACATCACACCGGAAAGGTCATCGGTGACGAGCTTGAAATCCAGACGGCTGACTCCCATCTCCAGGGCCTGGCCGAACACTCCTTCAAAGGCGGGAACGATCGGTTCGAGGTCAACATCTTCTGTCAGGAAACCAAGGGTGACAAAATCCTTGGAAAGCGCAGAGAAATTACGATTCACCAGATGCACAACCGCTCGGATCAGACCGGTGCGCGATTCCCTGGTGACCTCGCTCATCATGCCGAAATCGAGGTAGGCGAGGCGTCCGTCAGCCAGGGCCAGCAGATTGCCAGGATGGGGATCGGCGTGGAAGAAGCCATGCTCCAGAAGCTGTTGCAGGCTGCAGTTCACGCCCACCTGAACCATGTCATCGGGATCGATTCCCAGATCCCGAACCGCTTCGAGGTTGGTGAGCTTGACGCCATCGATCCATTCCATGGTCAGCACCCGTCTGCTGGTGGCATGGTGGTGAATCGCCGGTACAGCGATGCGTGGATTGTGGCTGTGCAATGAGGCGAAGCGCTCGGCATTGGCGGCCTCATTGCAGTAATCCATCTCCTCGAACACCCGTTTTCCCAGTTCATCGATCAGGGCTACGAGATCGGAGCGGATCAGGCCGACATTACGGTTGAGCCAGGCGGCGATGTTCCGTACGATGTAAAGATCAAGTGTGATCTGCTCCCTGAGACCTGGACGTTGCACTTTGACGGCAACCCGTTCACCGTTGAGCAGGGTGCCGCGATGCACCTGACCCAGCGAGGCGGCGGAGATCGGTTCGCGGTCGAGTTCTGCATAGATCTGCTCGACCGGCATCCCGAGGTCTTCTTCGATGCAGGCCATCGCCAGGGCGCTGTCAAAGCCGGGAAGCTGGTCCTGAAGGCCTGCCAGCTCCTCCAGCAGCAGCGGTGGCACGATGTCGGGCCGCGTCGAGAGCGCCTGCCCCGCCTTGATGAAGGCTGGACCGAGATCGGCGAGCAGTTCAGCGCATTCCCGGGCCCGTCGTCTGGCCTGTTCCGGGTCCTTGAGGCGCTGCCAGAGCCAGTCGCTGGCCACCGCCAGGAGATAGAGGCCGATCGGAATCAGGGTCTGCCAGAGCCGCTTCAGCAGCCGTTGTGGGTGGCCGGCATAGATCCGGGTGATCGCTTCCGGGTCATAGCTGAGCAGACCGGAGGCTTCCAGGAAGTCCCCCAGGTCGGCCGGAGCCTGGAATGGCGTGGTGCTGTCCGGGGCGCTGCGGACCATGAGGGATGGGACGGCGAAGGGCTGAGGCCGGTGGGGCGAACTGGGCCGGATCCCCTTCTAAACGAAACGCCCCGTCGCTACGGTCTGCATCTCTACCCACCACGCATCGGAGGCTGGGGTGCTCACGGGTCTGCGTCTGCGGAACATCGCCCTGATCGAGGCCCTTGATCTCGATTTCGAGCCTGGATTCACGGTGCTCACCGGCGAGACCGGTGCCGGCAAATCAATTCTTCTCGATGCTCTGGATGCCCTCTTCGGCGGTGCCCAGGGTGGAGCGGCGGCTCGACTGCTGCGCCCCCAGGCGGCCCGGGCTCTCGTCGAGGCTCGCTTCAGCCTCACGCTTCCTCTGGCGCTCTGGTTGGAGCGTCATCAGCTGGAGGTTGACGATGATGAACTGGTGCTCAGCCGTGAGTGGCGTCGCCAGGACGATCGTCTCAGCAGCCGCTATCGCCTGCAGGGAGTGGTGATCGGTCGCACTCAGGTGCAGGAGCTGCGTCCTCTGGTGCTGGACCTCACGGTTCAGGGTCAGACCCAGCAGCTTGGCCATCCCGGACAGCAGCGGCGTTGGCTTGATCGCTTCGCCGGTGATTCCCTGCTTCCCATCCTGGCCAGGGCTCGTGAGGTCCATCAGCGCTGGGCTGCGGTGGATCAGGCCCTCGAAGCTCTGAAGCGTGATCAGGAACAGTTGCAACGGGATCGCGAGCAGCGACAGCAGTGGCTCGATGATCTCGAGGAGGCAGGGTTGCAGGAGCCGGGTGAACTGACCCGGCTCACGGTCGAGCAGGATCGTCTGGCCCATGGCGTCCGCCTTCAGGACGGGGTGATGACCCTGCTCAGCCGCCTGGTGGAGGGGGTGGAGGGGGTGCCATCCGTCCTGGATCATCTGGCGGCCTGTGATCAGGAACTGGCTCAGATGGAGCTCTGCGATCCGACTCTGGTGGAGCTGCACCGTCGCTGTCTGGATGATCTGGCGGAGATTCAGGATCTTGCCCGTGATCTTGATCGTTATGGCGCTCTTCTGGAGAGCGATCCTGAACGTCTGGCGGAACTGCAGGAACGGTTGGTTCTGTTGCGTGGCCTCGAGCGCCGCCATGGACGCTCCCTGGCTGAGCTGATCGCCTGGCGGGATGAGTTGCGTGATCAGCTCACGCCCGGCGGCGTGGCGGCAGCTCTGGCCGAGCTGGAGGCTGAGGAGCTTGTTCGTCGACAGGAGCGTGATCAGGTGCATGGGCAGCTGCGGGAGCAGCGTCAGCAGGCGGCGACCGTGCTCGAGTCGGATCTGATGGAGACCCTGCGGCCGATGGGTCTGGCCAACGTCCGCTTCACGGTCCGTCTCAACGCGGTTGAACCCACCGAAGAGGGATCCGATGCCGTGCAGTTCCTTTTTTCCGCCAACCCCGGTCAACCGATGGCTCCCTTGGTGGAGGTGGCGTCCGGCGGGGAGATGAGTCGCTTCCTGCTGGCCTTGAAGACCTGTCTGGCGGCAGCTGATCCTCAGGTCACCCTGTTGTTCGATGAGATCGACAGCGGTGTCAGCGGTCGGGTCAGTGGAGCGATGGCGGCCCTGTTACGGCGTCTGGCCGAGCAGCGCCAGGTGTTCTGCGTCACCCATCAGCCCCTGGTGGCGGCCGCAGCCGATCATCACTACCGGGTCTCCAAGCAGGTGGTGGATGGTGTCACCTTTTCGCGAGTGTCCCATCTGCGGGACACTCGGGAGCGACAGCAGGAGCTGGCCGAACTGGCCGGTGGTGAGAGTGGTGACACGCATCGCTATGCCGCCAGCCTGCTTAACAAGGGGGTGCCCTGAGTGGGTCAGCGACGTGCGGCGCCTCAGGCCGCCTGATCAGGCGGCCTGACTCTGCTCGAAAAAGTCGTTCCAGAGCTCAGCCGCTTCCCGATGTCGCCCCAGGTTGGTGAGCCTTTTCACCGTCGTCAGGGTTCGACGCCGCTCGTTCTGACGCTGGATCTGCTCCTTAGCAAGGAAGTCCGGCAGGGAGGTCACAGAGATCGACGGTTTCGACGGGGAAGTCAAAATCGGAAAAAATGCTTAAACGCATCAAAGACGCCGAAAGCCTGCCCGGCCAGTGTTTTTCGATACGGATCGGCGTGGCTTTGAGACGGGCGCTTGCCCCTGGTTCGCGTCTGGTGCCGGTCCCCCGGCCTCCGGCCCTAGACTCAGCCGTTCACGAAGTCGCTGGATGCCTGCCGCGCGCGCCGGTTCTCGAGCCAGGAACACCGCCGCCCTGCCGTCCCTCAACGGAGGCACCCTTGAGGATGTGATCAGGGTGCGTGGCGCACGCCAGCACAATCTCAAGAATATTGATCTGACCCTGCCGCGCAATCGCCTCGTTGTGTTCACGGGCGTCAGTGGCAGTGGTAAGAGTTCCTTGGCTTTCGACACGATCTTCGCGGAAGGTCAACGTCGTTATGTCGAGTCGCTGTCGGCCTATGCCAGACAGTTTCTTGGCCAGGTCGATAAACCTGATGTCGATGCGATCGAGGGCCTGTCTCCGGCGATTTCGATCGATCAGAAATCAACCAGTCACAACCCTCGCTCCACCGTCGGAACCGTCACTGAAATTCAGGATTATCTGCGGCTTCTTTTCGGGCGGGCTGGTGAACCCCATTGCCCCCAATGTGATCGATCCATCCGTCCCCAGACCATCGATGAGATGGTCGATCAGATCCTGACCCTGCCCGAAGGTTGCCGGTATCAGCTGCTGGCTCCGGTGGTGCGCGGCAAAAAGGGCACGCACGTCAAGCTGCTGTCCGGCCTGGTGGCGGAAGGCTTCGCTCGCGTGCGCATCAACGGTGAGGTGCGTGAACTTGCTGATAACATCGAGCTTGATAAAAATCATGCTCACAACATCGAGGTGGTGGTTGATCGACTTGTCGCCCGCGATGGTATTCAGGAGCGGCTCACCGATTCGTTGCGCACGGCCCTGAAGCGCGGCGATGGCCTGGCCCTGGTGGAAGTGGTGCCCAAGACTGGGGAGGAGTTGCCCGAAGGCCTGGAGCGGGAGCGCCTGTATTCAGAGAATTTCGCCTGCCCTGTTCATGGTGCGGTGATGGAGGAGCTCTCGCCGCGACTGTTCTCCTTCAACAGCCCCTATGGAGCCTGCGCCGATTGCCACGGTATCGGCCATCTGCGACGGTTCACGATGGATCGGGTGATCCCTGATCCTGGATTGCCGGTGTATGCCGCTATCGCTCCTTGGAGCGATAAAGACAACAGCTATTACTTCTCGTTGCTTTACAGCGTTGGCGAGGCTTTCGGTTTCGAGCTCAAGACCCCATGGAATGAGCTCACCGATGATCAGCGCAATATTCTGCTGAATGGAAGCACCGAGCCCATCGCCATTCGCGCTGACAGCCGTTATCGCAAGAGCGAAGGATATGTGCGTCCGTTTGAAGGAATCCTGCCGATCCTGGAGCGTCAGTTGCGCGATGCCGGTGGTGAGGCCGTGCGTCAGAAGCTGGAGCGTTTTCAGGATCTGGTGCCCTGCGCCACCTGTCAGGGCCTGCGTCTGAAGCCCGAGGCCCTGGCGGTCAGGGTCGGTCCCTATGCCATCCACGAGCTCACAGCGGTCAGCGTTGCTGAAACCCTGCAGCGGATCGAGGCTCTGATGGGCGTCGGTGCCAGTGAAGGCTCAGAGCCGCTGCTGACGCCTCGGCAGATTCAGATCGGTGATCTTGTGCTCAGGGAAATTCGCCTGCGCCTGCGGTTCCTTCTCGATGTGGGCCTCGATTATCTGAGTCTGGATCGGCCGGCGATGACCCTTTCGGGTGGTGAAGCCCAGCGCATCCGGCTGGCCACACAGATCGGTGCCGGCCTCACCGGTGTGCTTTATGTGCTCGATGAACCGAGCATCGGCCTGCATCAGCGTGATAACGACCGCCTGCTGGCGACGCTCGTGAAATTACGTGATCTCGGCAACACCTTGATTGTCGTTGAGCACGATGAGGACACGATTCGTGCAGCTGATCACATCGTTGACATCGGGCCGGGCGCTGGAGTGCATGGCGGTCACATCGTCGCTGAGGGCGGTCTTGATGATCTGCTCACCGCTGAGGACTCCCTCACCGGTGCCTATCTCAGCGGCCGTCGCGCGATTCCGACGCCGGCGGAGCGACGGGCCTCCTGTACCCGCAAGCTCACGCTCAGCGATTGCCATCGCAATAATCTCAAGGGGTTGGATGTGGAGATCCCGCTCGGGCGGCTCGTCTGCGTCACCGGGGTGAGTGGCAGCGGCAAGAGCACGCTGGTGAATGAACTGCTGCATCCGGCCCTGGAGAACAAGCTGGGACTGAAGGTGCCGTTTCCTTCGGGGCTCGAATCCCTCAAGGGCATCCAGTCGATCGACAAGGTGATCGTGATCGATCAGAGCCCGATCGGCCGCACCCCTCGTTCCAATCCCGCCACTTATACCGGCGCCTTTGATCCGATCCGCCAGGTGTTTGCTGCCACGGTGGAAGCCAAGGCCCGCGGCTATCAGGTCGGCCAGTTCAGCTTCAACGTCAAGGGTGGACGTTGCGAAGCCTGCAGTGGTCAGGGGGTGAACGTGATTGAGATGAACTTCCTGCCGGATGTCTATGTGCAGTGTGATGTCTGCAAGGGAGCCCGCTACAACCGCGAAACCCTGCAGGTCACCTACAAAGGCTTCACGATCGCCGATGTCCTGGAGATGACGGTGGAGCAGGCTGCCGATGTCTTTTCTGCCATTCCCCAGGCGGCCGATCGCCTGCGCACGCTTGTCGATGTCGGGCTCGGGTACGTCAAGCTCGGTCAGCCGGCGCCCACCCTCTCCGGTGCTGAAGCCCAGCGTGTCAAGCTGGCCACGGAACTCTCACGCCGGGCCACCGGTAAGACGCTGTATCTGATTGATGAGCCCACCACCGGTCTCAGCTTCTATGACGTGCACAAGCTGATGGATGTGATTCAGCGGCTGGTGGATAAGGGCAATTCGATTCTGGTGATCGAGCACAACCTCGATGTGATTCGCTGCTCCGACTGGATCATCGATCTCGGCCCTGAAGGGGGAAACAAGGGTGGTGAAATTGTTGTCACCGGGACGCCTGAGGAGGTGGCGGAGCATCCCACCAGCCATACGGGCAGGTATCTCAAGAAGGTGCTGGAGCAGCATCCACCGGAGTTGGCCGTGGCCGCTTGATTCTTGGTAGGCGTTTCATCGGTGAAGCCAGATCCCGATCCGATACATTTTTTATTAGCAGGGACTTCACTGTTGGTGGGTCCATGATCCGTAGGTTCAGGTTTCAGAGGTTTCTTTGATCCACTGAAGTTTTACTGGAATCGATATTCCCATGGGGATGCTGAAGATCTGAAATTTGTTGTTTTGATCCGATCGTTATGATCAGTTTTTCGGGCACTTCCACTGCTTCAGTTGCGCCGCCAGGTCCGTCGGGCGGATGGTCGTCGGTTTGGTCCAACGGTTCAGCTTCCAGCCGCCCAGCTCCACCAGCTGCGAGGGGATTCCCTTGGTGCCGCTGAAATAATTGCTCACCAGGGATCGTTTGCAATCAATGCGGGCATAGGTGAACACCTGCTTTCCGTCGTAGTCGTTGACAACGGGAAACTCCCAGATGCTCGTTCTGGGAAGCGGGCGCGCCAGCTTCAGGGCCACGAGGCGATCGTAGGGATAGAGACCATCGGCGGTTGTCCAGCGACCCACCTTCACCCAGGCTCCATCAGGAATCGAGGCCAGGATGGTCGGCGGCGTTGCGGTCAGGGGGTCGTTCTGGTTCTCTTCTGGGCTGAGAAACTGAAAGGCTCCCGGAACCAACCCCAGGGCCATGCTGCTCAGGGAGGTCAGGGTGATCGGCAGTGTTGCCGGAAGCCAGGCCAGGAACATTGTTTGAATCCTTGCTGAGAGATGGACGCCGGGAGCGTGGTTGGAACCTGAAGAATCGATCAGTCCCAGATTGAAGGGGTGTCTTGGTCCTGGGAGGATCGTGATGGAAGCGGTTCGCTCGTTTGCTTCTCAGGGGGTGCTGCTTTTTCCAGCGCTGCCGTTTCCACCAGGCGCAGCCGGAACGTCGTAGGTGATCGTGCAGATGTAGCGCTCATTGTTCATTCCCACTTCCACCGTCTGGCATTGGCTGCCACTGACCACCGCACCTGCCGGCATCTGGGCCCTGGCCCGGGCCAGGGCGTTGTCCTTGCTCCAGATCGATTGATCCGTGACTGTGTTGGCCAGAGCCGGGGCTCCGGTCAGGCCGATCCCCAGGCCGCTGATCATCGTGGCGATCAGGAACAGGGAACGACGCAACATCACCGGGCCTGGCGGGGAGCCTGCAATGTAGGCAGCCCCGGCCGGTCCCGCCCTCCCGGCCGGCGCGC
>JBJTBH010000209.1:0-3197 GCA_046091285.1 Cyanobacteriota bacterium
TATCAAAGCTGTCTTCAATAGCCTTCAACTCCCATCTCAACCGGACAAAGTTGAGAAAGGAAGACTCACCTGGAACAAGCAAAAAGGCAGCGCCAGGGTCATCATTGAACTCGAGACTAATGAGACAGCCAAAGACCCTGACGATCGGGAAATCACCTTGCAAATTACAGCTCCATTGGTGAAGCTGCCCAAGGATCTTAAACTCGATCAGAACCTCTTCAACCTATTCCACCTCCTACTCGATCTCAACAACCATCTCTCTGATTGTCGGCTAGCAGTCTGCGAAGAGTTTGGTGTAGTTCTGGTCGTCAGGAGAAGGGCCCTCGGCCTCGATCAGGTTGAATTCCTCCATATGCTCAAAGTCATCTCACACAAAGCAGATAAATTCGACAACTTACTTGCGCGTGATTTCAAGCTTCCAATGTGGGGCAGCGACAACGAGATCAACTTCTAGCGCCTTCGGGCATATTCTTCAGTGATTGGGATTGTGCAGATGCTTGCCACAATGCCCAATCACTATTTTTTGCAGCTCTTGGTCCCAAAAGAAATGAATCCTGAGGGTTCGGTTTTCTGAGTCTTTTGAGCCAATCTTGAGGTGCTGCCACATCTCGACGGTCTTGCCGTCGTAGGAGAACGTGCGTACCCGACGTGCTTGAGGGTTCCGCTCGATCGTCTGGGACTCGCGGGGTGCATAGCTGTTAGCCCCAAAGACCTGCCCCGCCACCATGTCTGGCGCCCCATCCAACTTGTGTTGGCGAAAGGCAGTCGCAAGCAGCCACAACAGCTCGAATAGCTGGCCGCCATGTTCGAAGCCTTTGGCCTGATCAGCGGAATCCCAGGCGCTCTCAAGAACACGGAGGTGACCAGGAAACAGCTCGTCGCTGCTCAGCTGGAGGCATTGGCGCGGTTTCAGGCGCTCCTTCGTTGCCACGGAACGCAGGCTGTTAAACAGCCTTTCGTTGAGCTCCTGCTCTGTGGAGCCCATTGCTGATGCGCCCCAGGCCGCCAGGCCCGAATCGCCGCGGCCATCACTCGCTCCAAGCTGCTGGAGATAGTCGAGTTGCAGTTGGATCGCATCGAGCTGGTTCACCGTCACCGCCAACTGGTCTTCTAAAGACTTGTTCTCGAGAAGAATCAATTCCAGCTCTTGATCCCTGAGGTCGAGCTGCTGTTTGAGTTCATCTTCAACGCTTGTGGCAAGCTCCACAGCCTGCTCGCCCTGCTCCTGCGCTTTCTCCGTGCGGCGTTCCCAAGCCGCCTTGTTGAATTCAAATTCCCGCCGAAGGCGGCGTTCTTCAGCTTTGCTGGCCTCCAAGCGCTTGCTGATCTGGTCTTGTTGCTCTTCAAGCTCCTTCAGTCGATCTAGGCGTTCCTTTGCCCGTGTGGTTTCGCTTGGCACTCCAAAGAGTGAGCGAATCAACTGCTCGACCTTGGCGGCATCCTCCGGCGCTTTTCCCGCCCGATCGGTCAGGCTCAGATACCAGGGGTAGTGGCGACCATCCTGGGTGGGGTAGTAGCTGTAGCCGCACTTGCTGACGTCAAAACTGGCCGCCAGAAGGTCCTGTAATTCGCGGAATGCGGTTTCGGTGCAGTTGATCACCAACCGCATCTTGTCCGTGGCACTGGTGCGGTCAAAATCCCAGGCGAAAGCGCTGGTCACCCCCAGTTCACGCAGGCGGCGGCTTGCCTTTGGGATCGGAATCGAGATCTGAAGCCGGAAGGCATCCCGCTTCGAGGTCGTGGTTAATCCGGTCACCACCGCTTCAAGGCCGGTCGCCGCTTCTGGCACTTCAGCGGCCACCAGTGCAGCCATGTCCTTCGGCAGGTAGCCAATCCACTGCTCCCGCCAAAACACCTTCACCGCATTGGGATCCCACTGGTTATCCGGCTCATGCAGAAGGGTGAGCGGATCACCAATGGCCAGCCCCAGCGCCATCTTGTCGGCGGCGTGATCCAACTTGTAAGCAAGGAAGGTGGTGAGGATCTCCCCGCTGCTCTGCTGTTGGCGCTTCTGCCTCGCCGCTTGGCGTTCGGCACTGCCCGACTCATCGAGGTGCTGGAGCCGCCGAAGCAGGTTGTCCTTCGGCACCGTCTGAGCAATGAGGTCCGTTCTTCAGCCTAAGAAACCCCGATCAACTCAGGCCTGAAGATCAATCGCGTGATCGGCAAAGGTGCCATACGCGCCGGGATCGCACGTGAGCAGGATCACCTGTAGGCCTCGATCCACGGCCGTGCCCAGCATCTGCTTGACCATCTGAACCCGCGCAGGGTCGGAGTTGGTGAAGGCGTCATCGAACACCAGGGGCAAACAGCCGTCATGGCTGCCCTTGAGCACATCGGCCATCGACAAGCGAAGCGCTGCAGCCAGCTGTTCCTTCATGCCACCACTGAGTTGGTGGAAGTCATAGAACTCACCACCACGCCGTAACTGCAGGCCGCCAAACCCTTTGGACTGGTCGTAGCTCAACTGGGCGACGGGACCATCGGGGATGAGCGGCCTCAAAAATGTGCCGATGGATTGAGCAAGGGGTTCGCTGTAGCGGCTCGAAAGATCGGCCTGCGCCTCAGTGAACAACTGCTGCAGCAAGCGATGGGCATCGGTGACTCGCTTGAGGCCTTGGTAGTCGAGTTGGGCGGCTTCTTGCTGGACCCGCGCTTGTTCAACGGCTCCGTAGGGATCCTCATCGCTGATGCTGTCGCAGCGTTGCTTGGCGGCACCGCGGCGATCCAAAAGGGTTTCGATCTTGAGCTGCAGCGCCTCAATCTGGCCCTGCAGCGTCGCTAGCTCCTGCTCCTGATCGCCGCTGCTCAATGCAGCGCGTTCGGCTTGCAAGGCGCCGAGCTCTTTCTCAGCCTGTTGGCGCTGCTGAGCGAGTTGGTCCACCTGGGCCTGCAGGGCTTCACGGGTGCCGTTGGCTTGGATGAGGGCATCCAACCTGCTCTGACGATCAAGGCGTTCTGCCTCTGCGACCTGAAGCTGGCTGGCGCCATCGAGCTTGTTGGCCTTAAAGCTCTCCAGAGTGGACACGGCCTGATCGAGCTCTGTTTCGGCTTGGCCCGAGGCTGCTGCGGTGTGCGAGAGGGTCTTGGCAACGCTCTGCTGCAGGGCTACAAGGTCACCTAACGCCGCTGGCAGGACTTGCTCCTGCTCGAGCTCCTGTTGGACTGAGGCGAGCGCAGCTACGTGTTGTTGGAGC
>JBJTBH010000210.1:0-4172 GCA_046091285.1 Cyanobacteriota bacterium
TGGAGGTGGGTCACTTCGTGACCGAAGAGCAGCTCAAGGCCTACAAGGCCGATGAGATCGTTCCGGATCCTGGCACCGGTAAACCGAAGTGTTACCCCAAGGGCAGCTTCATCTACCGCCTGGCCGGGCGCGACCGGCAGAAGAGCGCCAGCTACTACACGCCCGAGGTGCTCACTAGCTGCCAGATCAAATACACGCTCAAGGAGGCGCTGGTAGGCAAGAGCGCCGCCGAGATCCTGCAGCTGAAGCTGCTGGAGATGGCGATGGGCTCGGCCGCCTATCTCAACGAGCTGGTGAACCAGCTGGCCCAGGCCTACCTGGAGCGGCGCCAGCAGGAAACTGGCAAGAGTATCCCCCACGAGCAGTTCCAACAGGAACTGCAGAAGGTGAAGATGCGCCTCGCCGATCAGAACGTGTTCGGCGTAGACCTCAACCCGGTGGCGGTGGAACTGGCGGAGGTGAGCCTGTGGCTCAACAGCATCTTCACGCCCGAGAACGGCCGGGCGTTCGTGCCTTGGTTCAGCCAGCAGCTGGTGTGCGGCAATTCGTTGATCGGGGCAAGGAGGCAGATCTATCGGGTGAACCAGCTCCCCACCGGTACGGGCCGCAAGGCCAAACCCAGCCGCCTGTGGCATGACCACGCCCCGGAGGAACTGGCCTGGGATGCGGAACTGCCGGAAGACGCCATCTTCCACTTCCTGCTGCCCGATCCGGGCATGGCGGCCTACTCCGACAAGGTGATCAAGGAGCTGGAGCCGGAGGCGATCGAGCGCTGCAAGCGCTGGAACAAAGCGTTTGTGGGTGAGCCGTTCACCGAAGCCCAGATCGCCCATCTGCTGCGGCTCAGCAAGCTGGTGGATGCCCTCTGGAAGGATTGGGCAACGCAACAACAGCAACTGCGCGAGCGCACCACCGATCCACTACCGGTGTGGGAAGAGCCAGGGGCTCAAGACCCCACCGGAGCCCAGGACACAGCCTGGATCCCGCTGAAACTCAAGGACCGCATCCAGGAGCAGGAAGTGCTGGGCCGCGATGTGGCCAACACCAATGCCCGCCTGCGGCTGAAGTGGGCGATGGATTACTGGGTGGCGCTGTGGTTCTGGCCGATTCGCCAGGCGGGATCACTACCCAGCCGCGACACATGGCTGATGGAACTGAGCATGATCCTGGGCGATCTGGAGCAGGGAGTAGCTCCAGAGCTGGGGCAGGGCAATCTTTTCGCTGACACCCAGCCAAAACAGTTGGCGGCGGACTTCAACGACCGTCACGGCTACGTGAATGTGCAGAGACTCAAGTCCGAGTTTGAGCGACTTCGTCAGGTCGAAGCCGTGGCCTCACGCATCAAGCCGCTCCACTGGGATCTGGAGTTTGCCGATCTTCTGGGCAGCGGTGGCTTCGATCTGATCGTGGGCAACCCGCCCTGGCTGAAGGTGGAGTGGGAGGAGAAGGGCGTGATCGGCGACACCGACCCCATGGTGCTGATCCGCAAGGTGAGCGCCAGCGAACTGGCGAAGCGTCGCGGTGACGCCTTCTCTGCCAATCCAGATCTACGGCTGACCTACCTGGAGGAGTTTGAGGGGCAGAACGGAAGTCAGGCATTTCTGAATGCGCTGGCCAACTATCCGCTGTTGAAGGGGAGCCAAACCAACCTATTCAAATGCTTCCTGCCGCAAGCCTGGCGAGTCTCTTCAGGGCAGGGGTGCCAGGGCTTCCTTCATCCGGAAGGGGTGTACGACGATCCCAAGGGTGGGGCGTTGCGGGGGGTGCTTTATGGGCGACTGCGCAATCATTTCCAGTTCCAAAACAAACTGATCCTCTTCTCTATCAGCGATCAGAAGAAGTACAGCTTAAATATCTATGGCTCACTTCGGCAGCCCAGTTTCATTCATGCTGCCAACCTTTTTCATCCAAAGACGATCGATGCTTGCTTTGCCCATGATGGCCATGGACCTGTTGTGGGTATAAAGACTGACACGGGAGGCTGGGGCTTGGCCGGACACCGCCAACGATTAATTCCTGTTGGTGATCAGGCTTTGGCTCTCTTTGCACAGCTCTATGACGAACCCGGCACCGCGGCCCGCCAGGCGCGCTTGCCGGCATTGCACTCGCAACAACTGCAGAGCGTGCTCGAGAAATTCGCCGCCGCTCCTAAGCGCCTGGGTGATCTTCAGGGGGAGTACATCGCCCTCGAGATGTGGCACGAAACCAATGCCCAGATGGACGGAACAATTCGCCGCGATACGGGCTTCCCCAGAGACACCTCTGAGCTGGTTCTCTCCGGACCCCACTTCTATGTGGGCTCACCGCTTTATAAAACGCCCCGCTCCATCTGCACGGAAAACAGCCACTACGACTGCCTCGATCTCACCACCCTCCCCGACGACTATCTACCCCGCACCAACTACCGGCCGGATGTGCCCATCGCGGAGTACCGCGCTCGCACGCCACGGGTGCCGTGGGAGGAGAAGAAGCCGGTGACGGAGTTTTATCGTGTTGCCCATAGGAAGCGCTTGAGCCAATCAGGAGAACGCACTCTCATTCCCTCGCTTGTTCCACCAGCCACAGGTCATGTGATCAGCGTTGTTACCACAGTTTTCGCTGATCGACTAAAGGCCATTGATTTTTGCTCGCTTCTCCAGTCAATACCCCTGGACTTTTATTTGAAGTCAACAGGCAAGTCTGACCTTACAGCTGGTGACATGCAGCTTTTCCCGCTGCGTGCAGAGCATCATCAAGAGAAGCTGCGGCTCCGCACCCTCTCCCTCAACTGGCTCACCACCCACTACGCCGATCTCTGGAACGAGTGCTGGGACGACTCCTTCCGCGCACAACACTGGGCCAAACAGGATCCCCGCCTGCCCAACAGCTTCTTCAGCACCCTCACCCCCACCTGGCAACGTGATTGCGCCCTGCGCACCGATTACGCCCGCCGCCAGGCCCTGGTGGAGATCGATGTGCTGGTGGCTCAGGCCCTCGGCCTCACGCTCGATGAACTGATCACCATCTACCGCGTGCATTTCCCAGTGATGCAGCAATACGAACGCGACACCGGGTACGACATGAATGGCCGCATCGTGTTCACCGCCAGTAAGGGGCTTACAGGGGTCGGTTTCCCACGGAAGGGTTCAGGCCGTGGCGCGAACAAAACCACTGGCTGGGAAGACATTGCAGACATGACTTCCGGCACTGTGTCGCGCACAATCGTTGATGACACCCTTCCCGGTGGACCCGTGGAGCGGACGATCACCTACGAGGCGCCGTTTGATCGGTGTGATCGGGTGGCGGATTAGCGGGTGGCTTGGGAGTTTTTTGAGAGAGGAGGCACTAGGACATGAGCGCAAACGAGTTAGGTCTTGCACCCAACCGGCAGCAGGTCATCACCCTGCTCAGCCAGCACCTGCCTGAATGGCGGAGGCTTTACGGAATCCAGGAACTGTCTCTCTTCGGTTCCCTGGCCCGCGATGAGGCCAATCCACAGAGCGATGTCGATCTCTGCGTGAGCCTAGATCCCCCCAATCCCTTCTCACTTGTTCACTTTCAGCAGGCTGTCGAGCAGGAGCTCGGCATGCCCGTAGATGTGGTAACCCGCTGGCCAGGCATGAATTCTGCCTTGAAGGAGGAGATCGAGCGCGATGCGATTTCAATCTGAACGAGATCAGCGCCTGGCGTCATCCGTGGTCAGCCAGATGATTTCCCTTGTAGAAACACTGATCCAGCGCATGCAGCCAGTCCAGTCTGCGGATGATCTCACCGAATCCGAGACAGGCCGGCTGCTCCTGGATGCTGTCTGTATGCAGTATCTCGCTCTTGGTGAAGCCGTGAAACAGCTTGACAAGCTGACCGGATTTACATTGCAGATTCAAGCCCCTGATCAAGACTGGAAAGGAATCATGGGCTTTCGGGATGTACTGGCACACCAGTACTTCAATATTGATCCGCGTCAGGTTCTCTGGATCACACAAGAGGCGTTGCCGTCGCTTCTGCTGAACCTCAAAGAAATTAAAGCCTCCTGTGAATCTTCTGAATTGCGCAATGACACATAATCTGGCGTATCAATAGAGCAGAAGATCGCCTACGTTGTGTCGTTTGTTCGATGTGATCGAGTGGAGGATTATCGGGTGGCTAGGGAGTGCTTGAATGGTGTTTAACGCCGCCCCTGAGTGGCAGGCAAG
>JBJTBH010000211.1:0-5286 GCA_046091285.1 Cyanobacteriota bacterium
TCCATGGGGCGGCCGGAAGCGGGGGGACGGTGGGATTCGGGCGGAGCGGCCGGGAGCGGCTCCGAGGGCCGTTCCGTCACAACTCTCGACAGCGACGAACGGAGAGGCCGCCGGGGCCCTTACAGTAACGAGAGCGATTCCATGCCTGAGAGGATCCAGCTGACCATGGCTCAACGCACCCGCCTGGGAGACCTGCTCCGCCCGCTGAATTCCGAGTACGGCAAAGTCGTGCCGGGATGGGGCACCACACCGGTGAGGGGGGTGTTCATGGCCCTGTTCCTGGTGTTCCTGCTTGTGATCCTCCAGCTTTACAACAAGTCGCTGATTCTCGAAGGCATCAACGTCAACTGGAACGGCTTCGGCGGTTGATCGCCGGATGATGCGGACCTGCCGCCTGCTTCTGTCATGAACGTGTTTGGAATCGGATTGCCCGAGCTGGCGGTGATTGCCGCCATTGGTCTTCTGGTGTTCGGTCCCAAGCGTTTGCCGGAGCTCGGCAAGACCCTGGGTCGTACCTTGCGCGGTTTCCAGTCGGCCTCCCAGGAGTTCGAAAAGGAATTCCGCACGGCGATCGCACCCCTGGAGGAATCCACAACCGTGACAGCGCTGACGCCTGCTGCGGCTGATCCGGTGGGGGTGCCGGTTGCGACCGCCTCGTCGGCCGCCGATCCGGTGGTCGGTGCCGCCGTTGAGCCTTCTGCAGAACGCGCCGAGGGTTGATTCCTTTCCGCGTGTCCTGCCCCTGACC
Source organism: Cyanobacteriota bacterium (assembly GCA_046091285.1). Classification (GTDB taxonomy): domain Bacteria; phylum Cyanobacteriota; class Cyanobacteriia; order PCC-6307; family Cyanobiaceae; genus CAIXOZ01. The sequence goes on from JBJTBH010000211.1 coordinate 749, forward strand.
CCCGATCGGCCCCCATGGGTTGATCGGGGGTTTTGGTCTGGCGCTCCGCTGTCTGAATCCCGGTGGCTTCGCCCTCGGCGCGTCGGGCCAGCCTCCTTGGGCGCGGTGTTGCGCCCAACCGTCAGGCACCGCGGGTGCGTCGGCCCTCGGCGGCTCATGGCCGATGCTGGGGCGGGATCCACCTCACGGTTCCCGGTTCACCGTCGTTTTCCCCCTGCGCATGGCCCCCGGTGATCTGCAGCTCGTGGTCGGACTGGGGAATCCCGGCGATCGCTATGCCGGCACCCGTCACAACATCGGCTTCATGGCCCTTGAGCGTCTGGCGGGCCGCGAGCGGGTCGCCTTTCGCACCCAGTCCCGACTGCATGGCCTGCTGGCGGAGGTCGGCCAGGGGGGGCAGCGTCTGCGGCTGCTGATGCCGCAGACCTTCATGAATGACAGCGGCCGGTCGATCCGGGCGGCCCTCGACTGGTTCAACCTCACCCCGGAGCAGTGCCTGGTGCTGGTGGATGACATGGATCTGCCCCTGGGACGTCTGCGGTTGCGGGCCAGCGGCAGCGCCGGCGGCCATAACGGGCTGCGTTCGACGATCAGCCACCTCGGCACCCAGGCCTTCCCACGGCTTCGCATCGGCATCGGCGCCCCGGCCACCGAGCCCCAGGAGCGCCGCGATCGCACCCTCTCCCATGTGCTCGGGCGGTTTCGCGCCGAGGAAATGCCGGTGGTGGAAGCGGTGCTGGATGAGGTGATCGCCGGGCTGTCCCTGATTCAGCGCCTGGGTCTCGAGCGGGCCGGTAACCGATTGAACGCTTTTCAGGGCGTTGTCACGTCAGGCTGAGGCGGAGGTTCTCGTCCATGGCCCGCCTGCCTGCCACCACCGCCCAGTTGCGGGTCCTGCACCAGAGCTTCCGCGATTGCCTGCTGGAAGGTGAGGTCACGGCCGCCGGTTTCCATTGGACGTTCCGCTGGTTCTTCGATCGCGGTGAACTGACCGTCGAGCCCTCCCTGGGCCGGGCTCTGATTCAGGACGCCCTGCTGCGTTATCTGGTGCGCGCCGATTACCAGCTTGAGCCTGGCGGTGATTACGTGTTCACCGTGCGCGCCAGGTTCTGACCGATCCAGCGCTCCAGCAGCAGCTGCGCCACGACATCATCGACATCCCGCGGCGGCAGGCGCAGGCCAGGCGGCAGCAGGCGATGCCAGCCCCTGGGCGGTTCCAGTTCCCAGTAACGGTTGCGGGCTGCCAGGGTCGTGCCCTGCTCCGGCACACACACCCAGGGCACCCGGCCCTCAAGCCGCTGGCGCCACGGCCCGCTGCCGGTGCCGTCCCCGAGCACCACGCCGGCCAGGTCGCCCACCGTGATCCAGCTCTGGAGGATGCGCCAGCAGGGGTCCGGCGCCAGAATCCGCGCTGCGACGATGCGCGTGCGTTGCTGATCGGTGCAGACCAGGCCGCATTTGCTGCGTCCGGGATCGAGTCCCACCAGCCGACCGACGGCAGGAAGGGCGTGGTCGCCGCCGCTGATCGTCATCGGGGCGGTTGTCCTGCCAGCCGCAGTTCGATCACGATCGGATCCGGTGTTTCTGCGGATCTCAGCGCCACCGCCTCGAGCGGCACGGCCGGACCCGGTGGCCGTTCGGTCAGTCGGCGGCCCAGCTGGTTGAAGGCGCTCGGATCGTACTGGAGGCCGTCGCTGAGGGTGCCCTGGCGCTGAGCCCTGGCATAGGCCGCCGCCAGCAGCAGATTCAGGCGCCGCCGTACCTGATCGGCGTCCCGTTCCTCGGGATCGAGGCTGGTGCTCGCCAGGACTTCGCCGGCGGCCACCACCTCCCGGTTCGGTCGGATATCCGGAAAGGCCAGGACCTGCTTTTCGCCTTTGAGCACGTTGGCGGCGGAGAGGATGCTCACCACCCAGGAACCGCGCCGGCTCAGCAGTTGCTCCAGTCGGGCGACATCTCCACGGGACACCAGCAGGATCTGGCGGTTCACCGGCTGACCCGGCAGCACGCGGGCAAAGGCCATCCGGTTGGCCTGCTGGAGCAGGGCCGTGATCACCTCCTGGGCCTGTTCCGGTCGTTGCAGCCGCACCTTGGCGGTGGCCAGGGCCTGGCCGCTGGTGATCACCACGTCGCCCCGTCGCAGGGCGATCAGGTTCTTCTCCAGCGTCTTCAGTTCCTTCTCACCGGCATTGATCTTCTGGCGCACCAGCGACAGTTCGCTCTCGGTGCGTCTGATCTCGGCGTCGCGGGCTTCCACATCGCGGCTGAGGCGGCGGCGTTCCAGTTCCAGTCGTTGCCGCTGCTCCTGCAGAGGACGCAGCTCACGCCGCAGGGTCAGGGCCCGTTGTTCCGCCAGTTTTGCCGTGCTTTCGGCATCGTGCAGATCTGCCAGTGCCAGGCGCCGACCCTTTTCCGCCCGTTGCAGTTCCGCCTGCTGCAGGGCCACCCGATCGCGGCTGGCGCGCAGGGTCTGCTCCAGCCGGTCGAGTTCGAACAGGCCGGTCCGCAGGCGTTCGCTCACCAGCAGCATCAGCCCGAGGGAGAGGGCGCTGATCAGGCTGCCGGTGAGCACCGTGATCAGCACGGCGGTGCGCCGTGGCCGCAGGTTGAACAGGCTCAGACGGGCCTTGCCGACCCGACTGCCGAGGCGGTCGCCCAGGGTGGCCAGCACACCCCCGAGGGCCAGGAGCGCCACAATCAGCAGCCAGCCGGACACAGGGAGCAGCGAGGGCCTCCAGTATCGGTTGAAGCCTTCAGCTGAAGCGTTTGGACAGGGCGATCGGGTCGAAGACCGTGATCTTCTTGCGGTCGATCTGCATGAGGCCGGCGTTGCGCAGGTCGCCGAGCAGGCGGGTGATCGTGACGCGGGTGGAGCCGATCGCTTCGGCGATCGCCTGGTGCGAGAGGCGCAGATCGATCGTGATCCCTTCGTTGCCGGGAACGCCGAAGTCGCGGCAGAGGACCAGCAGGAAACTCACCAGCCGGGAGGACATGTCCCGGTGGGTGAGGGTTTCGATCATCGTCTCCGTCTGCAGGATGCGGGAGGAGAGGCCCTGCAGCATCAGCAGAGCCACCGAGGCGTCCTGCTCGATCGCCCGACGCACGGAGGTCGCCGGTGCCGTCACCATCTCGACGCGTGTGAAGGCGATGGCGTGATAGAAGCGGTCTGAGCGTTGACCTGTCAGCAGGGACAGCACCCCGAAGAGGCTGTTCTCGCGCAGCAGAGCCACGGTGATCTCCTCACCGGATTCGTACACCCGGGACAGTCGCACCGCCCCACGGCGCAGCAGATAAACCCGTTCGGCCGGATCACCCGGGAAAAAGATCGTCTTCCCCCGCTCCACGGTTTCAACGCTGCTGCCGGCGAGGCTGCGGATGACATCGAGCAGGGTCGCCGTCGTCGCGGCTGGCGACTGGCCAAAGGGATTGGATATCCCAGCGCTGGCTGACGGGCTGTATCGCGTGAAGCCGCCGGAGGCGCTGACCATGGGGCCGGGGCAAGTGGTCTGGAACCTAAAGAGCCTCCTGCCCCTGACCTGTATCAATCATGACGATTTTTTACCTGCGCGAGGGCCTGCCGCTGGGCCGCCTGCAGCGATTGAATCGCCGGCTCGGCCAGATCGAGCAGCTCGTTCAGCCGTCGGCGGCTGAAGGGAGCGCCTTCGGCCGTGCCCTGCAGTTCCAGCAGCTGACCCTGCCCATCCATGACCACATTCAGGTCCACGGCGGCACGGCTGTCTTCGCTGTAGTCGAGATCGAGCAGGGCCTGATCGTCGATCAGCCCCACGGAGACGGCGGCCACCTGCCCCATCAGCGGTGAGGTGGTGAGCACGCCCTGGGCCTCCAGCCGTTGCAGCCCGAGGGCCAGCGCCGCCCAGGCGCCGGTGATCGAGGCGGTTCGGGTGCCGGCGTCGGCCTGCAGCACGTCGCAGTCGATCAGCAAGGTGCGTTCGCCCAGGGCTTCCATCGACAGGCAGGCCCGCAGGCTGCGTCCGATCAGCCGCTGAATTTCCTGGGTGCGGCCCGAGAGCTTCATCAGTTCGCGGCCCTGGCGGGTGGGGGTGGAGGCCGGCAGCAGCCGGTATTCGGCGCTGAGCCAGCCCTGACCTGAGCCGGCGCGCCAGCGCGGAACCCTGTCTTCGAGGCAGACGCTGCAGAGCACGCGGGTCGACCCGGCGGCGATCGTCACCGAACTCAGGGCGAAACCCATCGGATCCCAGTCGAACCGCACCGGGCGCAGCTCCGAGGGGCGGCGGCCGTCGCGGCGCGCTGTTCGATCGCCCTTCTGGCCCGGAGCGCTGGGGCTGTCCTGGCCTGGATCCTGTGCGGCACCGGGATGGGCGGGATCGACCATGGAGGAGGCGCTCACACGATCCCTGATGCTACGGCGGACTGAGGCGCAGGCACCATCACTGGTGTGCGGGCATTGATTTGATCCATTCAGACGCTACATTCAGGTTTCACCGGCATCGCCGCCCCGGGATCGGGGATGGGCTCTGCCGACGGAACAGTCCCTATGACGGCAAGCCTCCACAGCC
>JBJTBH010000212.1:0-6653 GCA_046091285.1 Cyanobacteriota bacterium
CAACCCGCCCCAGCGGGAGATGGACATGCTGCTGGCCACCGGCGAGCAGGTGTCGATCGCCCTGCTCTCGATGGCCCTGCACAGCCTGGGGGTGCCGGCCACCTCGATGACGGGCACCCAGGCGGGCATCGTCACCGAATCCGCCCATGGCCGGGCCCGGATCCTCGAGGTGCGCACCGATCGGCTCAGGCGTCGGCTGAGCGAAGGCCAGGTGGTGGTGGTGGCCGGCTTCCAGGGCACCAGCAGCGGCAGCGGTGGCACCCCCGAGATCACAACCCTCGGTCGTGGAGGCTCGGACACCTCAGCGCTGGCCCTGGCCGCTGCCCTGGGAGCCGAGGCGTGTGAGATCTACACCGATGTGCCGGGCGTCCTCACCACCGACCCGCGCCGGGTCGCCGATGCCCAGCTGATGGAGGCGGTGAGCTGCGACGAAATGCTGGAGCTGGCCAGCCTCGGGGCGGCGGTCTTGCATCCCAGGGCGGTGGAGATTGCCCGTAACTACGGCGTCCCCCTGGTGGTGCGTTCAAGCTGGAGCGAGGAACCCGGCACCCGACTGACCAGCAGCCACGGGCGACCTATCGGCCATGAGGGCCTGGAACTGGGAAAACCGGTGGATGGCGCCGAACTGGAAGCCCGCCAGGCGGTGCTGGCCCTGTCACACGTGCCCGATCAGCCGGGAGTGGCCGCTGACCTCTTCGAAGCCCTCGGAACCGCAGGCCTGAATGTCGATCTGATCGTGCAGGCCACCCATGAAGGGAGCAGCAATGACATCGCCTTCACCCTCGATGAAGCGCAGCTGCCACAGGCCCGTCAGGTCTGCGAGACGCTGCTGGCCAGCCTGGGAGCTGCCGGCGCCCATCTGAAAACCGAAGCCGGCATGGCCAAGCTGAGCATCTCCGGTGCCGGAATCATGGGCAGGCCTGGAATTGCCGCCCGCCTGTTCGACACACTGGCCCGGGGTGGCATCAATGTGCGGATGATCGCCACCAGCGAAGTCAAGGTGAGCTGCCTGGTAGCCGGGGACCAGGGCAGCAAGGCCCTGAGAGCTGCGGCCGACGTGTTCGAGCTGGCAGAGCATCAGCTGCGGCACAACCCGATCCCAACCGATCGCGGAGAACCGGCAGTGCGGGGCGTGGCCCTCGACCGGGATCAGGCCCAAGTGACGGTGCGCCAGCTGCCGGATCGACCGGGAACGGCAGCGGCGGTCTGTCGGGCCCTGGCGGAGACCAACATCAGCCTCGATGCGATCGTCCAGTCGGAACGAACCCACGGCAGCGGCGACAACCTCAGCCGTGACCTGAGCTTCACCCTGCGCCGCGATGATCTCAGTCGGGCCCAGCAAGCCCTGGCTCCCCTTCTGGGTCAGTGGCCGGGGGCCCGGTTTGAGCAGGGGTCGGCGATCGCAAGGGTCAGTGCGGTCGGCGCCGGCATGCCCACCACCCCCGGCACCGCCGCCCGGATGTTCCGGGCCCTGGCGGATGCGGAGATCAACATTGAGATGATCGCCACCAGCGAAATCCGTACCAGCTGTGTTGTGGCTGAAGACGATGGCCTGCGAGCCCTGCAGGTGGTGCATGCCGCCTTCGGTCTGGGCGGCACAGCCCTGCATCGGGCGGAGGGCAGCGAAGCCCCGAGCTGAAGCGCTGTGGGGGAAGGCAGGGCAGGCCCTCAGGAGACGGATCCGAAAACCGTCGACAACCCAGGCGCACCCTGAATCCGGTGCACAAGATCAGAACAGATCCAGCTGCAACCCCTGCAGCGGCGATTCACGCGCCTGAATCGTGACCACGGCAGCAGCGAGAAACTCTTCCCTGAACCCTGAGATCTTTTCCTTGCAGGACTCAAGGCCGAGGCTTACAAAGGAGGCAAGGTCAACGCGTACGACAGAGATCTTCGCGCCGGATTCCACACTGCATCTGACTTCACCGCAAATCATCGGAGCGAGACAGACTCAAGAAAAACCGGAAAATCAGTGGCGGGCACTGCAGCGATCTGAGTGACAGCGAACTCTCGGTCGATGCATCAGCTCACCGAGGCACGGAAACATTTGGCGGCAATGGCATCTCGCCACCAAGAGAATCTCATCATGCACCTCATCCATTGAGCGGATCTGAAACTCTCAGTTTTTACCCACCAGCTTCTGGCGAAGCTTCTTGATGCGATCGCGCAGGGAGGCAGCTTCTTCGAATTCCAGATTCCTGGCGGCGGTCTTCATGCGATCCTCGAGCTGAGTGATCAGTTCAGGCAAAGATTCGAGAGGCACATCATTGTGTTCAGCCTGCTCACTTGCTTGCTCCAGTTGTTCGTCCGTGAGACGCCTGGAAACCTCGAGAAAGGCCAGGATCGCGTTTCCAGCCCGCTTACCAGCAGGGGTGGGGGTGATGCCATGAATAGTGTTATAAGTCTGCTGAATGGCACGTCGTCGTTCTGTTTCTGAAATCGCCTTAGCCATCGAATCAGTGAGATTGTCGGCATAGAGAAGAGCGACTCCTTCCACGTGGCGCGCTGCTCGACCAATCGTCTGAATCAGGGAGCGCTCAGCGCGCAGGAAGCCCTCCTTATCGGCATCAAGAATTGCCACCAGCGAAACCTCGGGCAGATCAAGACCTTCCCGCAGAAGGTTGACGCCAACCAGAACATCATAAACACCATTGCGCAGATCCTGAATAATCTCAATCCGCTCAATCGAATGAATCTCGGAATGGAGATAACGCACCCGCACGCCATGCTCAGCAAGATAATCGGTGAGATCCTCCGCCATACGCTTGGTCAAGGTCGTGACAAGCACCCGCTCCTGCTTCTCAGCCCGAACACGAATCTCAGCAAGCAGATCATCCACCTGACCATCCGTAGGCCGCACCTCCACGATCGGATCAAGAACGCCAGTGGGCCGGATCACCTGCTCAACGATATGCCCCTGGCTCTGCTCAAGCTCCCAATGACCCGGCGTGGCACTGACAAAAATCGTCTGGGTCGCCTTTTTCCAGAACTCCTCACCTTTCAGAGGCCTGTTATCGGCTGCTGAGGGCAAACGAAAACCATGCTCAATCAACACCTTCTTACGACTCTGGTCGCCGTTATACATTGCCTGCAACTGAGAGCAGGTGACGTGACTCTCATCCACCACCAGCAGCCAGTCGTCGGGGAAATAATCAATCAGACATTCCGGAGGTGTACCAGCTTCGCGCCCCGCCAGATGACGAGCATAATTTTCCACACCATTACAATATCCAACCTGTTCCAGCATCTCCAGATCGTAGGTGGTGCGTTGCTCCAGGCGCTGAGCTTCCAGGAGACGCCCCTGCTCATGAAGAGCGTCCAACCGTTGGCGCAGCTCCAATCGGATCTCCTTGATCGCTTCCTCCAACCGCTCCTTCGGGGTCACAAAGTGCTTAGCAGGATAAATATTGATCTCCTCCAGGCTCTTGAGGATCTCACCCGTCGTGGGATCAACGTAACGAATAGCCTCCACCTCATCGCCAAAGAGCTCAATCCGCACCAAACGGTCTTCATAAGCGGGGCCGATCTCAAGCACATCGCCTCGCACCCGGAAACGACCGCGAGCGATCTCCAGGTCGTTACGAGCATATTGATTATTCACCAGCTCTCGCAAAGAGCCGCGCAGATCCAATGACTCTCCGACGCGGAACTTGACGGCAGCCTTCAGATATTCCGAGGGAATCCCAAGACCATAAATGCAGCTGATGGACGCAACAACGATCACATCACGACGTTCAAACAGAGAACGCGTCGCCGAGTGGCGCAACATGTCGATCTCCTCATTGATCGACGCCGTCTTGGCAATATAAGTATCCGAAACCGGCACATAAGCCTCCGGCTGATAGTAATCGTAATAGGAAATGAAATATTCAACGGCGTTGTTTGGGAAAAACTCCCGCAACTCGTTGCAGAGCTGCGCCGCGAGAGTCTTGTTATGGGCCAGCACCAGAGTCGGTCGCCCGGTCCGGGCAATCACATTGGCAATGGAAAAGGTCTTGCCGGTACCGGTGGCCCCCAGCAGAGTCTGATACCGCTCACCGGCCTCAACCCCGGCCGTGAGGGCCTCGATCGCGGTGGGCTGATCGCCCTGAGGGCTGTAGGGAGCCTGAAGCTGAAACATCATCCCCCCATTCTGGAACCTGGGAACGATTCCCGGTTGATCGCCTGGGACAGCCCTTTAGGCTGGTCGCGACGACGTTTCCACGCCATGACCTGGAGCCACGGGTACTTTGCCGAAAGCGGCTACACCTATGGCTTCTACCCGGAGCAGTCTCCAGAAATCATCAGCCTGGCGGCCCTGATCAACGGACACCGCCCGCCCGACCTGAATGCGCCCTTCCGCTATCTCGATCTGGGCTGCGGCCAGGGCTTCCATCTCTGCCTGCTGGCCGCCTGCTACCCCCACGCCAGTTTCACCGGAATCGATCTCAACCCCGAACACATCGCCCATGGGCGACATCTGGCCGCCAGAGCAGGGTTGCAGAATATTCAGTTCCTGCGTGGTGATTTCGTCAGGCTCGCCCAGGACCCGCCTCGAGACTGGCCACCATTCGACCTGGCCTGCGCCCACGGCGTCGCCACCTGGGTGAGTCCGGAAGTGCGGGAAGCGATGGTGTCACTGGCCAGCCAACTGGTGCGGGAAGGAGGTCTGTTCTATGTCTCCTACAACACCATGCCCGGCTGGCTCGGCATGGTGCCCTTCCAGCATGCGGTGAACAGCTTTCAGAGTCGGGAATCCGCCGGCGCTGAATCCCTGCGCGCCGCCACCGCTTTCTTCGGATCCCTCAAAGAAGCCTCCGCCAGCCTCTTTCAATATCAACCTGATCTCGCTGCCAGGCTGGCCTTACTGCCACGACAGGATGGCAGCTATCTACTGCAGGAATACAACCACCAGTGCTGGCAACCAGCCTTCGTCGACAGCATGATCAACGATCTTGCAAGCGGAGGATTCAATTATCTCGGGTCGGCCACCCTGCCGGAAAACTTCGATGGCCTGCTGCCACCCGCGCAACGGGACCTGGTGACAGCGCAGGCCGATCGTGCCCTGGCGGAACTCTGCCGAGATCTGTTGGTCAATAAAGGATTCCGGCGAGATGTTTATGCCAAGGGACGCGATCCGATCTGGCGTCGGGAAATGGAACTGACCATTGATCGCATCCAGGTGATCAGCCTGGTCTCCGTGAACCAGGTGACAGATGAAGCCTTTGAATTCAAAACCACCATGGGCGAGATCAAAGGCAGACCGGAACATTTCCGAGCGATGCTCAAGGAAATGGAAATGGGCCCGATCAGCATCGGCGAACTACGTCAGCGTCTCGATCCAGGCCACGTGGTGGAAAGCGCCGGTGAGGACCCGACACGCACCTCCCAGGCCCATCTGCTGCAGAATCTGGCACTTTGTCTGCAGGCCCGCCTCGTCGGACTGGTGCCAGTGCACAACCCGGATCCAGGGCCTGCCCAACGCTTCAATCAGGTGATCACAGAAACCACAAGCGCTGGTGCTCCTTACCAGGCCGTCGCTCTGCCACTGGCAGGCAATGGTCTGATGCTGGGAGATCTTGAATTGCTGGTGCTTGAGGGGTCACGCCACTACCAACCTGATCAACTCAGCGATCATCTGGCCAGAACCCTGAAGATCCTCGGCAGAAGCCTGAGTCAGGAGGGTCAGCGACTGGAAGGAGAAACGCTGAAAGCGCGATTACAGGAGCTGGTGATCCAGGTTCAGGAACGTCGGCTGCCACTGCTGAGGCGACTGGGGGCCTGGGCCTGATCTGTCACCATGTGACGCGGTAGATCCGCCGTCGGCACATCCACATGAATCACGGTCCCGAACACCGTCGGCACCGCGATCGTGACGCGTTCCAACACGGAAGCCAGCTCCTCCGAGAGCTGGGAGCGGCCGGAAGGCTGATGATCCACCACGACCTCCAGCGCAACCAGACCCTGAGATGGCCCCAGAGCACGCGACAGGGTGAGACTGTCCTGGGTGGTCTTCAGGCGCATTCCCGCAGGAGGGCTGTAGTGACCGCGATGGTCTCTGGGAAGAGCGACATAGGACTGGGAGCGGAACTGATACCCGGAGATCTGCAGATCATCAAGGCGAACAGGAGACGTGGGAAATCCGACCAGGCGACTGAGCGGAATCGGATAAACCTCAACTTCTGCCTTGCGCGTCGATACAGGCGAAGAAAGCGAACGAGACCATGATCCAACGGCGAGATCCAGAGGAAGTAACGGAAATTCAATAGAAGCAGGGGTGTAGTCCTGAAGGTCCACTGATGCCGTCAACAGTGGCTGGAAGGCCTCAGGTGGCTGCGTCGTGGGCTGAGGTCGAGGCCCGCGATTGGTAACGGTTGGCGGCATCTGTAACAAGCCAGCCAAGCCAAGCGTGGCATCTGCTGTGAACTCATTGAATGAGAACAGAGGCAGACGACCGGCGACAGCACCCCCCGAAAAAGAACCAGAAAACGCCAGGTCACCCATGATCATCTCGCGAATCGCACCAGAAGGAGCCCAGGACACGGAGCTACGATCTGCAGGAAGCCGTAGATAATCCCCAACACTTTCAACAGGCGCCTCCTGCTCAGGCAGGCGCAGACTCAAAGAGGGTTGTAACGCATTCAACAAGTGAGAAAATAGCTGATCAACCGGTC
>JBJTBH010000213.1:0-9819 GCA_046091285.1 Cyanobacteriota bacterium
AAGCTCGCGCAGGACCGCCGTCGACCCTGAACTCGAGGAGCTGAAGCGCTCGATCGACAGGCTCTGACGGCCTCAGGGCAACGCGGGGAGCGCCGTCACCACCTCACAGGCGGCAGCGCCGTCACAACGTCATGGGCGGCAGCGCTGGCTCAGGGCCTCGATCAGCAGCGTCACCGCCTTCGCCTGCCCCTGAAGGGCGAAGGCCTCACGCTCCAGGGCGCGCTTGCCGGCGGGATAGCGGGTGGTGATGATTCCCGCGATCTCCTGCCGGACCACGGACGCCAGCGGCAGGTTCCAGCCGATCAACCGCAGCGGCCCATCAGGGCAGCTCTGGGCCGCATGGGTGGCTTCATGGAGCAGGGTCTGGCGACCGATGCCCAGATCAAAGGCGATCGGAGCCAGCCAGAGGGTGCGGCTGCGGCTTTCAAACAATCCATAGACACCCCGGACCGGAGGGGGCTCCAGCCGCAGGCGGAACCCATGACGATGCAGCGCCAGCACCAGAGGCTGGAGGTCTGCGGGCAGGGAGGGCAGAGACACCGGTGATCCCGGGTCCGCCGTCGGCCCAGGCGCCCTGGCCATCAGCACAGGCGGGGAGATCGCCATCGACAGAAGCATCACGGGCAGCGGGGGTTCAGGCCCCGCCCATAAGATTGACTGCAGTGTTGCCCCCCTTCGTCGCCGCGTGTCCGTTCTCGAGCTCACAGACGCCAATTTCCAAGCCCAGGTGCTGGAGGCTCCGACGACGGTGCTGGTGGATGTCTGGGCCCCCTGGTGCGGTCCCTGCCGCCTGATGGCTCCGCTGATGGACTGGTCTGCCGAGACGTTCGCCGGCCGGCTGGTGGTCGGCAAACTGGAAGCTGATGGCAATCCCGCCACCAGGGACCAGCTCACGGTCACCGGCCTGCCCCTGTTGATCCTCTTCCGCGATGGCGTTGAGCTGGCCCGCCATGAAGGGGCCATGGCCAAGCCGATGCTCGAGACCTTCCTGAATGCCCATCTCTGATCGGCTCGCTCACCTGGGCAGCGGCGTCTTCGCCCGCAATGATCAACGCAAGCAGGCCTACCGACAGCGACAGGAAGCCGCCGGTTCCGCCCTGCCACCCCTGCTCGATCTCTCCCTCGGCTCGACCGACCTGAGTCCACCGCCGGTGGCTCTGGATGCCATGCAGGCGGCGATCACCGATCCGCCCAGCAGTGGCTACTGCCTTCACGGCGCCACCCTTCCGTTCCGCCGGACAGTGGCGGCCTGGGCCAGGCGCCGCTTCGGTCAGGACGTGGATCCGGAGCGGGAAGTGCTGCTGCTGGTGGGCTCCCAGGAAGGCACTGCCCACCTGCCACTGGCCGTTCTCAATCCCGGCGATCAGGCCCTGCTCCTCGATCCCTTCTACCCGTCCCATCTCGGCGGCCTGCATCTGGCCTCCGCGCAGCCGGTCTTTCTGCCGCTGCGGGCCGGCGACGACTTCCGGCCGGATTTCGAGGCCCTCTCCGACCAGCAATGGCAGAGCCTGAAGCTGATGGTCCTCGGCTTCCCCCACACCCCAACGGCCACCACCGGGGATCAGGCCTGGCTGGATGCCGCCGTGGACAAAGCCCTGCGTCACGACATCGTCCTGGCCCACGACAACCCCTACGTGGATCTGGCTCTCGATGGCGAGGCGCCGGCGCTGCTGCGCCATCCCCGCTGGCGGGACTGCGGCATCGAATTCTTCTCCCTCTCCAAGGGCTGGTGCCTCGGGGGCTACCGGATCGCCTTCGCGATCGGGGCCGAATGGTTGATCACCGCCCTGCGTCAGCTCAAGGGGGTGGTGGATTTCAACCAGTCGCTGGCCCTGCAGGCCGGAGCGATCGCGGCGATCGAGCAGGCCCACGAATGGCCCGACCAGCTGCGAACGATCTATCGCCAACGGCGCGATCGGATGGCCGCCGCCCTGGAAGCCGCCGGCTGGCCGGTGCGGCGTCCCTCGATGGCGCTCTACCTCTGGCTGGCCCTGCCGCCGGTGGCGGAACGCCTGGGCTACAACTCCGAGACCTTCTGCGCCGACCTGCTGGCCGCCACCGGTGTGGCCCTCACGCCCGGCCAGGGTTTCGGTGGCGGCGGCGAAGGCTGGGTGAGGCTGGCGCTGGTGCATCCGGTCGAGGACCTCGAGGCGGGAGCGGGGCGGATCGGGGCCTGGTTGCAGACCCTTGGGACCTGACGGCAGGCGACTCTCGGCGGCGGCCGTGATGCTGGCCCGACGGCAGCTGAGCCCTCCGGCTCTCTGCTGGCAGCTGCGCGTGCTGACGGTCTGCGGCAGCACCGAACAACGACTGAGCCAGTGGCTGCAAACCGGAGGGGCCGACGATTGTGGCGTCAATCTCGCCCTCGATCCAGCTCTCCACCCGGCCCTGAATCCGGCTCTCAGCCCAACCCTCGATTCGAGGCGGGCGCGGGCCCTGCTGGCGATCCATCAACGGTATGGCCATGGCCAGCGAGGCCGTTCCTGGAGCGCTCCCCCCGGGGGTCTCTGGCTCAGTGCCAGCTTGCCCTGGCCCGCGGATGCCGCCAACGCCGCCTCCCTGTCGCTTGCCGTGGCGGTCGGTCTGGCCCTGGAGCTGGAGGCCCTCGAGCTGAACGTGCGGATCAAATGGCCCAATGATCTGCTGGTGCAGGGCCGCAAGATCGCCGGCCTGCTGCCGCGGCTGCGACTGCGGGCCGGCCGGGTGGTCGGCGCCAGGATCGGACTGGGCCTCAATGGCTCGAACCGGGTGCCCCCCGGAGCGATCAATCTCAGCCAGGCCCTGATGGCCCGTCGATCGTTCCCGCGGGCAGCGGCCGCCAACGTGGCGCCGATGACGACGGCAGCCCTGGCAGCGAAGGGGCTGCGGGCCCTGGAATGGGCGGTGGCCGCCGCAGGCGATGGCGAAGCGGTCCGACGGGCCGCGGAAGCGCGATTGCTGCTGGGGGCGGATCCGCTGATCGAGAACGGCCAGGCCTGGGAGCCGGTGGGGCTGGAGCGTGATGGCGCCCTGAGGGTGCGGCGACAGGGGGAGGAGCGCCTGCTGCAGCGCAGCTTCTGAGCCGGGTGGAAGGCCGGGGCCCCGGCGGGTGGCCTCACCGAAGCCCGGCCATCCCTCTGATCGGATCACGCTGCCTACACTGGCCGCAATGCTCCTGGCCGGTTTGCTCCCGAAGCCCCTGCTGACCACCCTGGTGCTGACCCCCCTGACGGCTCTGGCCATGCCGGCGCTGATCGCCCTGGCCCAGAGCGCACCTCCGGCCACGCTGGTGGAACCAGGGCCGGCCTCCACTCCGAGCGGCGAACCTGGCGGCGAGCCTCAGGCCGGCTCCCGTGGCTCCCAGGCGGGCGCGCCAATCCTGCAACGCCGCTCAGCAGTTCCCGGTCCTGCTCACCCCTCCTTCGATCAATCCCTTGATGCCCTGGTGCGCCATGGGGTCGTCACCGCCGCCGAGCGACAGCGACTGTTGAGCGCCGGTGACCGAAGACTGCGCCTGCCTGGTGCGACCAGTGAAGCCTGCCGCAGTGGAGCGCTTTCCGGCCAGGAATGTCGCCTCGGCTTTTCCGTGCGCTGGCGAGGTCGCGACGACGGCAGCTCCGCGCCGATCAACAGCCGGATCGACGCCGATGGTCGGCCCCTGCCGCCGCTCACCGTGCCGGTCTCCGCTTTGCTCACCGGCGCCGGGGGCAGCTTCCGTCTGGCCGATGTCTTCCGGGTGACCCCAAGACCGGCACCGCTGACCGGCAATGGCAACCGCAGCCTGCTCGTGCCACTGATCGGAGAGGCGACCGAAAGCAGCGGCTTCGGATGGCGGCTGCATCCGTTGCTGGGCGGCTGGCTGCTGCATGCCGGCAGGGATCTGGCGGCCCCGGAGGGCACGCCCGTGGTCGCAGCCCTTGATGGCACGGTGATCAGCAGTGGGCTGGCCGGTGGTTACGGCCTGGCGATCGAAGTCGAGCACCGCGATCCATGGCGTCGCACCCTCTATGGCCACCTGAGCGAGCTTTATGTGCAGGCCGGGGATCGGGTGCGGCAGGGTGAGGTGATCGGTCGGGTGGGCAGCACCGGCCTGAGCACCGGACCGCACCTGCATTTCGAGGTGCGTCAGCCGGGGGATGGCGGCTGGGTGGCCGTGGAGCCGGGGGAGCTGGATCCCGGCAGAAGCCTGCGACGGCTGGATCCGGTGGCGTTGCTGTTCGGGCAACTGGTGCAGAGCCTGGAGCGCCCACGAAAGGGCTGATCGATGCGCCGAGGGGGGACAGGCGCGAGGCGACTGCAGAAGCGAGAACGTCAGAAGCGAGAGGAGAGAACCCCCGAGTCTTCATCAACCACCCGACCATCGCGGAACTGCACCACCCGCTGGGCTCTGGCGCCGACATCGTGTTCGTGGGTCACAAGCAGGATCGTGATCCCCTGGGCGTGCAGATCATCAAAGATGGCCAGAACTTCAGCCGTGGTCCGCGAATCGAGGGCGCCCGTCGGTTCATCGGCCAGGAGCAGAGCCGGCTGGTTGATGATCGCCCGCGCCACCGCCACCCGCTGCTGCTGGCCACCGGAAAGCTGATTCGGACGGTTGCCGAGGCGATGGCCGAGACCGACCCTCTCGAGGGCCAGGGTCGCCCGCTGCGACCGTTCCTCCGGGGGAATGCCGGCGTACACCATCGGCAGCATCACATTCTCAAGAGCCGTGAGCTCCGGAAGCAGATGAAACTGCTGGAAGACGAAGCCAAGATCCCTGTTGCGGATGTCGGCGAGAGCATCATCCGAGAGACGTTCCACCGCCTGGCCGTTGAGGCGATAGGTGCCACCGCTGGGTCGATCGAGACAGCCGATGATGTTCATCGCCGTGCTCTTCCCAGAGCCGGACGCTCCCATCACGGCCAGGTAATCACCACGCTGAACGCGAAGATTGAGTCCATCGAGGGCCCTCACCTCGGAATCGCCTGTGCCGTAGACCTTGCTGACGTTGATCAGTTCAGCAACGCAATCGCTCATCCGAGGAAAAGGGGCCTGGCACTGGCGATCGCCTGCTGCAGGATCGGCGTGCCTGCAACGGCACCGTTGGCCCAGGTGAACAGGGGATTGGAAAGGATGCCACCGACGGCGGTGACGACCACGCAGGCGATCAGGGCAGCCCTCAGGGACTGCAGACCGGCGAGACTCCAGCTGATCTCCGGATAGACCTTCACGATATCAGAAGCTTCCTGAGGCTCCTTGACCACCATCATCTTGATGACAGAAATATAATAATAGATTGAAATCACAGAGGTCACCAGGCCGACGACCACCAGAAGATATTGATGATTCGCCCAGCCAGCGAAGAAGAGATAGATCTTGCCGAAGAAGCCGATCATCGGCGGAATACCACCCAAGGACAGGAGGCAGAAGCTCAGACCGAGGGTGATCAGGGGATCCTTCTGATAAAGACCCGCATAATCAGCAATCCGATCACTGCCGGTTCGCAGTGAGAAGAGAATGATGCAGGCGAAGGCCCCAAGATTCATGAACAGGTAGGCCGCCATGTAAAGCACCATGGCCGAGAAGCCATCCTCCGTGCCGCAGACCAGACCGATCATCACGAACCCGGCCTGACCGATGGAGCTGTAGGCCAGCATCCGCTTCATCGAGGTCTGGGCAAGGGCGACGACATTGCCGAGAACCATGCTTAGCAGGGCCAGCACCGTGAACAGGAGCTTCCACTGCTCATCGAAGCTGCCGAAACAGCCCACCAGAAGCCGCAGGGCAAGGGCGAAACCGGCGGTCTTCGATCCGACCGACAGAAAGGCGACCACCGGCGTTGGTGACCCCTCATAGACGTCAGGCGTCCACTGGTGGAACGGCACCGCAGCAATCTTGAAGGCCACGGTGGCCAGCACGAACACCATCGCCAGGGCCGTGACCGGAGTGGCGCTCGTCTTCAGGGCGAGGGCGACACCATCCAGGCCGGTCGAGCCGCCGGTGAGGCCGTAGAGCAACGACGCTCCGTAAAGGAACACCGCGGCCGCAGCAGAACCGACCAACAGATACTTCAGGGCTGCTTCCGAGCTGCGGGCATCGCGCTTCATGTAGCCCGACAGCAGATAACTGGACACCGACAGGGTTTCCAGGGACACGAAGATGCTGACCAGATCCGTGGCGCCGCACAGGATCATCGCTCCGAGTGTCGCGGCCAGAAGAATCGCCGCATATTCCCCCACGGGCGTACCGCTGCGCTCCACATAGCGCCAGCTCACCAGAAGCGAGAGAAGCGTCGAACCGGCCACCACCGCCCGGAAGGCAATCGAGAGGTTGTCGGCGATGAAGCCACCGAGGAAGGCCGGATCGGCCGGGGTGTTCCACTGCAGGGCCAGCAGGATCAAAGAGGCGCCAAGACCGCCGTAACAGATCGGTGGCACCCAGCGGCTGGCTGCTTTCTCGCCACTGAGATCCACCAGGAGGCAGGCGATCAGCGCCAGAAGCACCGCCGCCTCCGGGGCGATGGCGCCGGCGTTGAGCTGGAGAGCCAGGGCCGCCACATCAATGGGGCCGTCAACGGCGGGAAGGCTAGCTCCGAAAAGGGTCATGACAGCGGCGGAGAGCACGGTCCGTTGCTGCGGACTGTAGCGGCGCTGCCTGACGTCGGTCGCGTCCGGTGCTCCGATGCGATAGAGAAGGGAGCGGTCGTTCGCCTTTTCCTTTGGCTCACACCCTGGTCATCGTCGAGAGCCCCACCAAGGCCCGCACCATCCGCGGCTTTCTGCCCAAGACCTTCCGTGTGGAGGCCTCCATGGGGCACGTGCGCGACCTGCCGAACAACGCCAGCGAGATTCCCGCCGCCCACAAGGGCGAGAAGTGGGCCAATCTCGGTGTTAACACCAGCAACGACTTCGAGCCGCTCTATGTGGTTCCGAAGGACAAGAAGAAAGTCGTCAAGGAACTGAAGGACGCGCTCAAAGGAGCCGATCAGCTGCTGCTGGCCACCGACGAAGACCGGGAAGGCGAAAGCATCAGCTGGCATCTCCTGCAACTGCTGGCGCCGAAGGTGCCGGTGAAACGGATGGTGTTTCACGAAATCACCAAGGAGGCGATCGGTCGCGCCCTCGAGCAGACCCGGGAGCTCGACATGGAACTGGTGCATGCCCAGGAAACGCGGCGGATCCTCGATCGCCTGGTGGGCTACACCCTCTCGCCCCTGCTCTGGAAGAAGGTGGCCTGGGGGCTCTCCGCCGGCCGGGTGCAATCGGTGGCCGTGCGGTTGCTGGTGCAGCGGGAGCGCGCCCGGCGGGCCTTCCGCAGCGGCAGCTACTGGGATCTCAAGGCTCAGCTCGCGCAGGCCGACGCCCCCTTCGACGCCAGGCTCACCCATCTCGATGGGGTCCGCGTCGCCGGTGGCAGTGATTTCGATGAAACCACCGGCGCCCTCAAGGCCGGCAGCAAGGTCTGCCTGCTGAGTGAATCGGAAGCACGCCAACTGCAGCAGGCGGTTCAGAAGAACCCCTGGCATGTCGCCTCGGTGGAAGAGAAGCCGACCGTGCGCAGGCCCGTGCCGCCCTTCACCACCAGCACCCTCCAGCAGGAGGCGAATCGCACGCTGCGGCTCTCAGCCCGCGAGACCATGCGCGCCGCCCAGTGGCTTTATGAACGCGTCTTCATCACCTACCTGCGCACCGACTCGGTGCACCTCAGCGACCTGGCGATCAATGCCGCCCGCAGCTGCGTCACCGACCGTTACGGCAAGGATTACCTCAGTCCCGGGCCCAGGCAGTTCTCGACCAAATCCCGCAACGCCCAGGAGGCCCACGAGGCGATCCGTCCCGCCGGGGAAGCCTTCCGCACTCCCGCCGAAACCGGCCTCGATGGCCGTGATCTGGCGCTTTACGACCTGATCTGGAAACGGACCGTGGCCAGTCAGATGGCCGATGCCCGCCTGACGATGCTGGCCGTGGACCTGGAGGTGGCCGGCCACCGCGCCCCCGCCACCTTCCGGGCCACAGGCAAACGGATCGACTTCGCCGGCTTCTTCCGGGCCTACGTCGAAGGCAGCGATGATCCCGATGCCGCCCTCGAAGGCCAGGAGGTGCTGCTGCCCAGCCTCAAGGCCGGCGACAGCCCCACCTGCAAGGCGGTGGAAGCCCTCGGCCATCAGACCCAGCCCCCGGCCCGCTATAGCGAGGCCGCCCTGGTGAAGATGCTGGAGAAAGAAGGCATCGGCCGCCCCTCCACCTACGCCAGCATCATCGGCACAATCGTCGATCGCGGTTACGCCACTCTCCAGAACAACGCCCTCACGCCAAGCTTCACGGCCTTTGCGGTCACCTCGCTGCTGGAGGATCACTTCCCCGATCTGGTGGACACCAGCTTCACCGCCCGGATGGAATCGACCCTTGATGAGATCTCCACCGGCAAGGAACAGTGGTTGCCTTACCTGACGAAGTTCTACAAAGGCGACCAGGGTCTGGAGGCCCAGGTGCAGCAGCGCGAGGGTGACATCGACCCCGGCATCTCGCGCACCGTCGCCCTGGAGGGCCTGCCGTGCGTGGTGCGGATCGGCCGCTTCGGGGCTTATCTCGAAACCAAACGGGTGGGCGACGACGGCAGCGAGGAACTGCTCAAGGCCACCCTGCCCCAGGAGGTCACACCTGCTGATCTCGATGCGGAGCGGGCAGAGCTGATCCTGAAGCAGAAGGCCGATGGGCCCGAATCCCTCGGCGTCGATCCGGAGACGGGAGAAGCGGTCTACCTCCTGTTCGGTCAGTACGGCCCCTACGTGCAGCTCGGTCAGGCCAGTGATGCGGTTCCCAAGCCGAAGCGTGCCTCTCTGCCCAAGGGTGTCAAACCCGAGGATCTCAGCCTTGAAGAGGCCCTCGGCTTACTGCGTCTGCCGAGGCTCCTGGGAGACCATCCCGATGGCGGCAAGGTATCGGCCGGCCTGGGACGCTTCGGGCCCTACGTGGTCCACGACAAAGGCAAGAGCGAGAAGGACTATCGATCGCTCAAGGCCGAGGACGATGTCCTGATCATCAGCCTCAGTCGCGCCCTGGAGCTGCTGGCGATGCCCAAACGCGGCCGCGGCGGTCGCACCGCCCTGCGCGATCTCGGAGTACCGGAAGGAGCCAGCGAAGGGGTGCAGGTCTATGACGGTCCCTACGGCCTCTATGTGAAGCAGGGCAAGGTCAATGCCTCCCTGCCGGAAGGGGCGACCGCCGATTCGATCACCCTCGAGCAGGCCCTGGAACTCCTGGCGGCCAAGGCCGCCAGCGGCAAGGCGACCCGAAAGGCCGCTGGAACCAGAGCCTCCACCCCCAAGGCCAGCAAGCCGGCGGCGGCCAAGAAGCCCCCGGCCACCACCAAGACCGGTCGGTTGCGGGCCAGTGCCGTGCGGGTGATCAAACCGGCAGGAAACTGATGGTGCGGCGTTCTGCGCTGCTGCTGCCCCTGCTGCTGCTGGCCGGCTGCAACGGCACCCCCCTGGGCGAGCAGCTCTCCAGAAGCTTCTCGCCCGGCAGCGATGCGGTGGCGCCCTCCCGCACGACCACCGTGCGCCCCGGAAGCCAGGGCACAACACCCCCGCCAGCCCTGACGGGCACCGGCCCGGGTGCTGCCGGCAACGGGGCTGGGACGTCCGTCGCGACCGCAGCCGCCGGCACGCGCAACACCCCCCCCTCCGGTACCGAGCCAGCCACCGCAGGATCCGCCACCGCGCCAACCAACCGTTCAAGCGGGGCCACGCCACTCCCCAGCCCGACCCCGGCAGCCAGTCCCGCCCCCTATCGGGTGACGATCAGACTGCCAGCCGCCGATCCTTCCGCCCCCGCCGAGGCGCTGACCAGAGCCCTGCGC
>JBJTBH010000214.1:0-2563 GCA_046091285.1 Cyanobacteriota bacterium
CCCTGCGTCTGGATGGCTTCTGGTCGATCACCGAGGGCTTGGCCGCTCTGGCCCATGACATCCCAGGCTTACTGGCACTGCTGGGCTGGCGAGAACCGGCTCAGGCATTGAGCTCTGCTTGACTTCTAATGAGCCCTGGTCGCTCACCCGAACGAGGGATGACAGAGTTGATGGTGCATCCTAAAGTCAAAGGTGTAGCACTTTGGCGGCCTATTGATGCTGAAGCGTTGAGAGCTAGCCCCCGGCGTTCAGGGCTGCTGCACCATCGGCTCACACCTTGGGCTGAAAACGGTCCACAACGGTCGCCGTCGAGACGCAGCAGAACCCCTAGAGCGCCGCAAGCTCCGCCTCTTCAGACGTTCCAGCCATCAGCAAATGAGCCAGAGCTGCGACACCCGCCGCCGCTCCAGGGAAACCATGGCCATCTTCCGCAAGCCTGCGCCAGCGATGCTGAACGACTGGCCGCAGCTTCTGGATGGCCTGCAGCGGGCGGAGCAGCGGATCAATGACTGGACCCAGAGCCCCCAGGCATTCCTGACCCTGCTGGGGCAGGTGTTCGGGCCGCCGCCGAATCCCAGGATGACGCCACCGGCCTGGCAGGAGTTGCGGAAGACCCTGACCGCCGGACAGTTGCAGCCGAACCTCGAGATCCGCGACGACTGGGAGATGCCAGGTCTGGCGGGCGCCTTCCAGGCACCGACAGGCGCAAGGCCCCAGGGACGGATCCTGTTGAATCGCCAGTGGCTGAACAGGGCGGATGCGGCTGCCGTCGAAGCGGTGCTGCTGGAGGAGTTCGGCCATGCGATCGATCACCAGCTCAACGGCGGCAAGGACACGGCCGGCGATGAGGGCGAGCGACTCTCGGCCCTGCTGCGTGGGAAGACACCGACGGTTGAATCGCTGCGAAAGGACGACAGTCGGCTGCTCCTGATCGATGGACAACGGATCAGCGTTGAAGGCTCGGCCCTGACGTCTCTGGCAAGCGTCAACCTGAGCGCTCCGATGCCTGCGGGAGGTGCATCGCCGGCACGCACGGCCTTCGGTTCCAGCACCATCCTGCTGGACAGCTCCCTGACCCTTGGAGCACAGACCAACCCGGCACCGCCCCGGATGCTGGTTGTGTTCGGGCGCGGCTACGTGGCGGCGGAAGATCGCCTCGTGATCGTGGGCACCCTGCCCGCAACCATCACCGCCTCCTTCGATTCAGCCCGGGGCATGCTAAGCCTCGACGCCGTGAACGGTCAGACCCCGACCCAGGAGCAATGGCGCGATGCCCTCAGAGCCGTCGGTTACCGCAACCTGAAAAGCGGCGCCAATCCACCCCAGACCCCCACGGCTGGCGAACGGGAGCTGGTGATCACCTCAGGAGATCTGCCAGCCTTTTTCATCAACGGGCAGGCGCACTTCTACGAACGCAAGGGGGCGCCCTCAAGCGGGGACAGCAATCGCTGGCTCCGAGCCAAGAACGCCGCCACAACAGCTACCTATGCAGGCCTGACGGGATACCTCGGCACGATCACCAGCGCCGATGAAAACGCCTTCATCACGCGGGCCCTGCTGCCTGACACAGGTCGGACCTGGCTGGGGGGCAGCGATGCGGCAACGGAAGGCCAGTGGAAATGGGAGGCGGGACCAGCGAGCCCTGAAACAAACAAATCAGCCTTTTCCGTACCGCCGACATCGGGAAGCACCTCAAAGGCGGCAGGGACAAACTATGTGAACTGGGCGGCAGGGGAGGGAACCGGAAGCACCGATGACTACCTGAGCATCGGAAACTCCGGACTCTGGAACGATGAAAGCGACAGCACCAGCAACGGCTATCTGATCGAATACAGCCCTGCGACTGGAAGCCCGGATTCAGCGCGGCGCATCACCCTGAGACCTGTCGCAGCCACAGGCGATCAAACCTTCAGCGTCAGTGACTACAGCACCCAGGCCGTTCAGGGCACCGGTGCCACTGCGAGCTACACCCTGACGAACGCCACCATCGAGCTCAGTCTCTTCGGCGGCGGAGCGCTGAAAGTGAAAGCCACCTCGGCGACGATCAGCAACGGCAAGATCGTCAGCCTGCAGGGAACCGGCAAAGCCAGCACGCTCTATGGCCTGACGGATGTCGATCTGGGAACGATCAACATCAGCAGCAGTGCGAAATCAATCACAGGAACTGCAAGGATCGGCGGGCAGACAATCAACCTGAACGGCAATCTGAAACTAGAAACAAACGGTCGTTATTCCTTTGCCGACATTACAGGCAGCATCAGCAATGAGGCGCTCTCAAAACTTCTCCCACCAGGCGGATACCTGAGCCAGGCCAGCGGGGGGGCCTTTGGCTTCAAGAAAAACGTGGCCGAAACATCGATGGATGTCTCCATCAAAGGTCAGGCAACCTTTGATCCACGACCCGATGTCAGGGATGTCAGCACCCCATTCACGGTGAAATTCACCAATGGTCTACTCAGCAATGGTCAGCTCAGTGCCATGGACCTGCAGCGCCAGGGAACAACACCCTGGAAACTCGGCTTGGCCGACAACGAATTAACGGTCAACAGCGAAACCATCAGCT
>JBJTBH010000215.1:0-13927 GCA_046091285.1 Cyanobacteriota bacterium
CCAGGGGTCGTCGCTGAAAAGGGTTGGACCTGGCAACCAGATCCAAACCTTGAATCAACGAACGGACCTGATCAGAGTTCAGGCACCAACGGCTTCGCTGAGGAAAGGCGAGAATCGCTCCTTCTCAGGAATATCAGCAAATTCACTGACAATGGCTCGGAACTCATCTCCATCGAGACTCTCTTTTTCAATCAGGAGCTCGACAACACGATCCATGCAGGTGCGATGGGCTGCCACCAGAGCGACGGTATCGGCATAACAGCTCTGAACGATCTGCCGCACGGCATCATCGATCTTGCTAGCCAGATGATCGGATCCATCGCTGCGGGTCATCAGATCACGGCCCAGGAACACCTCCTGATTACCGGCTTCAAACGACACCTGACCAAGATCACTCATGCCGAAGCGGGTGACCATCTGGCGGGCGATCGAAGCCACCTGTTGGATGTCCCCGCCGGCTCCGGTGGTCACTTCTGCATGACCGAAAACCACATCTTCTGCAGCACGACCACCGAGGGCACCCATGATCCGGGCACGCAGCTGAGCGCGACTGACAAGCATCTGCTCCTCATCAGGCGAGAACCAGGTCAGACCCTGAGCCTGGCCGCGGGGAATCAACGTCACCTTCTGAACAGGATCATGGGCCTTGACGAGGGTGCCGACCAGGGCATGGCCGACTTCGTGATAAGCGATCAGACGCTTGCTGCGGCCATCGGTGAGAGGTTTCCCCTCCATCCCGGCGATGATGCGATCCACCGCATCATCAATTTCGGCCAATGTGGTGGCTTCCTTACGGCGACGGGCCGTGAGAATGGCCGCTTCATTGAGAAGATTGGCGAGATCAGCTCCCGAGAAACCTGGCGTACGACGGGCGATGGTCTCCAGAGAGACATCCTCAGCCAGGGTCTTGTTGCGCGAATGGACCTGAAGAATCGAAAGACGACCCTTGATATCAGGAACATCGACCATCACCTGACGATCGAAACGACCTGGACGCATCAGCGCTGAATCGAGCACATCGGCGCGGTTGGTGGCCGCAATGATGATGATGCCGCTGTTGCCCTCAAAACCATCCATTTCGGTGAGCAGCTGGTTGAGGGTCTGCTCGCGCTCATCATTCCCACCACCGATACCGGCGCCACGCTGACGACCGACGGCGTCAATTTCATCGATGAAGATCAAGCAGGGGCTGTTCTCCTTGGCACGCTTGAACAGATCACGGACCCGGGAAGCCCCGACACCGACGAACATCTCCACAAACTCTGAGCCCGAAAGCGAGAAGAAGGGAACACCAGCCTCACCGGCGATCGCCTTGGCAAGCAGCGTCTTGCCGGTGCCAGGAGGGCCGACGAGCAGAACGCCGCGGGGAATCTTGGCGCCAACCGAGGTGAAACGCTCAGGCGTCTTCAGGAACGTGACTACCTCCTGGAGATCCTCCTTGGCCTCCTCGACGCCGGCCACGTCCTTGAACAGCACACCGGTCTCGGCCTCCATCAGAAAACGGGCCTTGGTCTTACCGAACTGCATCGCCTGGCCAGGACCGCCAGGCATGCCCGAATTGCGACGGGCCAGGAAGATCAGAGAGCCGATCAGCAGCAGGGGGAACAGCAGATTGCCGAGCAGTCCCAGAGCTGGAGGAGCGGTGCGGGGCGGATGAATATCAAAGCTGATGCCCTGATCCTTGAGACGGCTCACCAGTTCCGGTGCGAGACCGGGCAAGTCGACGCGCAGACGCTGAACCCGGTTGTCGAGGTCGGGATCCACAGCCTCGATCACGGCGCTGCGGCCACCGTCATAAATATCAACAGCAGTGACCCGGCCGGCTTCCACGTAATCGAGGAACCGTCCGTAGGTCATCCGGGCGATGGCCGCATTCCGTGACGCCGTGGTCGGACCGGAACGTTCCAGGGCCGACTGGCCACCCTGGGCAAGGAACTGCCACCCGAAGAACAGCGCGACGCCGATGGGCAGAATCCAGAGGAGCAGGGGCCGCCAGCGCTGATTCATGGCTTCGTTTAATTCTTAACAAGTGTAACGGAGACGACGCCCAGATGAGGCTCAGCTGGCCCGTTGCCAGGCTGCCGATGGCGAGTCCGCTCCGGGCAGGGCCTCCAGAGACGGGGCTTCGATCAGCAGCTCCGACGCATGAAGGGTCTCAAGCAGTTCCGGTCCCCCGAGACCATGGGTCCAGATCTCCACCTCGCAGGCGGTGGGGCACTGAAAACTGAGCAGCTCAAAAGGAAAGACCACCCGCTCCAGGAAAAACTCCTGGGGGCCGATGCAACGGACGATCACCATGCGGTCGCTGCCATTGCGGTAGCCACAGGACAACAGGCCCAAACCTTCGACCTCGAACAGGAACAATCCATCAACCCACCCCCAGACCGATCGATGGGTGACCGCTGACACCGTTTCACGATTTCGAGAGCCGCCGGCAACAAGAGGACTCCCACCTGGCCGCCGCTGCCGCCCCAAGCCAGCGCCGATCCCGGATCGTGGCCCCGCTCAGAGGCTGCGCAGGGCGACGATCGGATCAAGAGCAGCCGCCCGCCGGGCCGGCACCACGCCAAAGAACAGGCCGATGGACCCTGAAAGTCCGACCGTGACCAGAACGCTGACGACACTGATCGACGCGGGCAGCGGGGTCACCAGCGCCACCAGGGTGACGGCGCCAAGACCGAGGGCGCTGCCAACCACCCCACCGAGGCTGGAGAGCACCAGCGATTCCACCAGAAACTGACGCAGCACATCGCTGCTGCGGGCTCCAAGGGCCTTGCGCAGCCCGATCTCCTGAGTGCGCTCACTGACGGAAACCAGCATGATGTTCATGATTCCGATGCCCCCGACCAGCAGGGAAATGGCGCCGATGGCAGCCAGCATCAACGTCAGGCCCCCGGTGATTGTGCCGACGATCGCCAGGGCATCCTTCTGGGATCGAACCGCGAAATCATCTTCCCGCAGAATGCGATGGCGCTGCCGGAGCAGATTGCTGATCTGGAAGGCGGCGGCGCTGGTGCTGTTGTCATCGCGCGCCTCGACACTGATGAAATTGAGGCTGATGCCATAGGTGGGGTCGCGGCCGCTGTGCTTGCTCACCATCGTCGTCAGCGGCACATAGGCATTTTCGTCCTGGTTGGCCCCGAACACCGCCCCCTTGGGCGCCATCACTCCGATCACCTCGAAGGCCTGATCGCGGATCCTCAACGTACGGCCGATCGCGGATCCCCCCGGAAGCAGACGGTTGCGCAGATCTGGGCCGATGACGACAACATTGCGGGCTGCCTGCAGATCACTGGAGGTGAAGAAACGTCCCTGAGCCAGCTCGAACCGCCGGACCGGGATGAACTCCGGTGTCACCCCCGACACCGACGCCGTGGCCGACAGGGAGCCCGCCTGCACAACTTCACTGAGCGTGATCTGGGGGGCGACGCGGCGGATGCTCGGAACCTGTTCAGCAATCGCCTGGGCATCCTCCAGCACCAGGGTCTTGGGGAAATCAATGCCCTGGCGACGGGTGTCGTTATTGCCCGGCACCACGAACAGAACGTTGGCGCCGAGGGTGTTGAGCTGGCCTTCCGCCAGATTCTGGGCGCCACGACCGACACCCACCAGGGTGATCACCGAAGCATTGCCGATCACGATGCCAAGCATCGTCAGGGCACTGCGCAGGCGATTGGACGCCAGCGTGTGAAGAGCCATCCCGACGGTTTCCCGCAGGGAGAGTTTGGAGGCCATGGGCAAGGGCCTGGCGGCGGATCAGGATCGGATCACGACTGTTCTAAAGGAGCCAGGGGGCCCAGGACGTCCCTGGCGATCCCATCCCGGTGGGCTTCCGCAGCCTCAGACATCCGTGAGGTGCTGCACCGGATCCGAAGACACGATGCCGACCTTGATCAGATCGGTCGAGCCACTGACACCGGTGAGGGTTCCGGCCGTCTGCACCACCAGGTCGCCCTCCCGCAGCAGGCCACGCTCCTGGGCCACGGCCATGGCCATCGCGAAGGTGCCGCTGGTGGAGCTGTCCTGACTGATCAGAAGCGGATTGACCCCCCAGACCAGCTGCAGCTGCCGGGCGACCGAGGTGTCGCTGGTGACGGCCAGGATCGGTGTGCTCGGCCTGAACTTGCTGACGTTGCGGGCGGTGGAGCCGGACTTGGTCAGCGGGAGGATCGCCGAGGCATCGAGCTGGCGGGCGATGGAGCTGACGGCCTGACTGATGGCATTCGGAATCGTGGTCGCCATGTGACTGTCCAGCACACGGCGGGGATAGTCGCGCTCGATCCTGCGGGCGATCTGGGCCATCGTCGCCACCGCCTCCACGGGGTAGTCCCCGACCGCGGTTTCGTTGGAGAGCATCACCGCGTCGGTGCCATCAAGAATGGCGTTGGCCACATCACTGACCTCGGCGCGGGTGGGCCGTGGGCAGGCGGCCATCGAATCGAGCATCTGCGTGGCGGTGATGATCGGGATGCCCAGGCTGTTGGCCTTGCGGATCAGCTCCTTCTGCAGCAGGGGCACCTCTTCAGCAGGCATCTCGACGCCGAGATCACCACGGGCGACCATCACCCCATCGCAGAGGGGAAGGATGGCATCGATCTGATCGATCGCTTCAAATTTCTCGATCTTGGCGACAACAGGTGTCTGATGACCATGACTGGCGATCAGCTCACGGATCTCCAGCATGTCGGAGGGGTTGCGCACGAAACTGAGCGCCACCCAGTCG
This sequence comes from Cyanobacteriota bacterium, assembly GCA_046091285.1. Lineage (GTDB taxonomy): Bacteria > Cyanobacteriota > Cyanobacteriia > PCC-6307 > Cyanobiaceae > CAIXOZ01. The sequence continues at coordinate 4,724 of JBJTBH010000215.1, forward strand.
ACACCCTGCTGGAGACCGAAGGCCAGATCCGCCCGATCCTTGTCGGTGAGGGCCCGGATCGAGAGCTGCACATCCGGGAAATTGACGCCCTTGTTATTGGAAAGCACCCCACCGACGGTGACCCGACAATGCAGGGCCCTAGCCTCGAGATCAGTCTCGCTGACGACCATCTCCACGCGGCCGTCATCGAGAAGAATGCGGCTGCCAGCGGTCACCTCCTCGGCCAGGCGGTCGTAGGTGACCGTGGCGATCTGCTGATCACAGGCCACCTCCCGGGAGGTGAGGGTGAAAGGATCGCCCTTGCTGAGGGTGATCGGGCCGCCGGCAAAACGGCCGAGTCGGATCTTCGGACCTTGTAGGTCCTGGAGGATGCCGATATGAACGCCGAGCGTCTGGGCCACCTGGCGGATCGTTTCGATCCTGGCGGCATGCTCAGCGTGATCGCCGTGTGAAAAATTGAGCCGAAAAGTGGTGGCACCGGCCTCGATCAGCTGACGAAGCCGCTCCGGCGATTCGGTGGCGGGCCCGATCGTGGCGACGATCTTGGTGCGACGCATGAGATCGGGCAGAGCCATGAAAACCGTCAGGTATCAGTCGGAAACTACCATCCGACCCAGCCAAGGACCTGGGAATGGATCTCAACGACTATCAGCGGCTGTCCCGGGCCACGGCCCGTTACCCCGAGGCCGGCGCCAACCCGATCTATCCCACCCTCGGCCTGTGCGGTGAAGCGGGTGAGGTGGCCGACAAGGTCAAGAAAGTCCTGCGCGACCGGGAGGGTGTCTTTGATGCGGAGGTGCTGGCCTCGCTGCGCCTCGAGCTGGGGGATGTGCTCTGGTACGTGGCCCAGCTGGCCACGGAACTGAAGCTTGACCTCAGGGACATCGCCGCCGCCAATCTCGAGAAGCTCAGCAGCCGGGCAGCCCGTAACGTGATTTCAGGCAGTGGCGACCATCGCTGAGTCCCCCGCTGCCCACCCCTGCGATGCGGTTGTTCCGTTCCTCCTGGCCCAGGCTGGTGTCTCCCCTGCTCTGGTCCCTGCTCCTAGCCGTGCTGCTGCTGCTGCCCGCGGCGGCCGATGCACTCGATCTGGCGGTCAGTGATGTCAGTCTCGAACCCTGCCCTGCCAGCGATATCGGCGCCCAGCCCCAGCTCCGGCGGCCGAGTGGAGCCAGCTGTTACGCCCTGCGTGGTGTCGTCACCAACACCGGCAGAAAACCAGTGGTGGACACGGATGTCTTTGCCCAGATCCTCGATGCCAGCGGTGAGCCCGTGCTTCAGAACCGCTCCCGGGTCGGCTCGATCGGCGATGTCCCTCCCGGCAGCTCCTCCTTTGCCCTGAGGCTGGCGATTCCGGCCGGCACTCCAGGGCCGTTTCAGTTCCGCCAGGTGAAGGCACGGGGCTTCAGCGCCCCGGTGCGCGCCCGCGCTGAAGAAGGCGATGAACTGCTGCCTCTGGAGCAGGCGATGGCCGCTGGGAACGGCGCCCTCACCGCTATGCCCGAAAGCTGAGATCCTGAGCCGGCTGAAGTCCTCGGACTCTGAGCACCCTCAGAACGGCTGGGACGAGGCCATCACCATCGCAGCACCGCTTTCGAGCAGGTTCTGGAGAAAACTGAGGGCCAGAAAAGCGACGATCGCGGAGAGATCCAGGCCGCCCAGAGGCGGAATCAGCCCCCGGAAGGCATTCAGATAAGGGTCGGTGATCGAACTGAGCGTGCTGAGCACCGGGTTGCTCCAATCCAGATTGGGAAACCAGCTCAGCAGGACGCGCACCACCAGGATGGCGCTGTAGATGCTGAGGGTCTGGACCAGGACAGAGAGCATCACAGCAAGGGTGGCCATTGGGGAGAGCGGCAGGGCGTTGATGGTCAACTCTATGCAGCCCGCTCCCGGTCGTCGTCTCCCGTGGGCGCCGGCAGAGCTGGATCCCCCGTCGCCCCGGCGCTTCCGGCACGGGTGCGAGGCGGCCTCAGGGCCTCAGCCTCGATCGCGAAGGTGCGGTGAAACTTTTCGCTCAAGGTGAGCCAGAAGGAGCGGCCGTCGCTCTGACGCTTGCGCTCGATGAAGTCCTGGGCGAGCAGCTCCTTGATGTGGTCATAGGCCCCGGAACCGCGCAGATCCACCAGCTCAGACTGCAGGATCCGCTTCTTGAGAGCAATCGTGGCCAGGGTGCGCAGGGCGGCGGTGGAGAGATCCACCGGCACCAGGTTCTGGACCAGCGCTCCGAGGCTCTCCCGCAACTGCAGGCTGTAGCGCGACCCCTCCTGACGGATTTCCAGGGCTGTGTCCCGATGGGCGTAGTCGGCCATCAGGGTGATCAGCGCCAGCTCGACCTCCTCCCGGCTGATGGCGGCGATCTCGGACAGTTCCGTCAGCGTGAGCGGCCGACCCTTGAGGTAAAGGATGGCCTCCATCTGCGCCGGCAGGGACAGGGCCTCGGATCGCATCAGCGCCTCGGCCCCTGGATTTTGCGCTGGCCGGCCGGATCCTGAAGACACGCCCGATGCGGCAGGAAGGTCGATCCCGGCGGGCCCGGAGGTGCGATCGGGGCCGCTGGAATCAGGGTCGATCGTCAGTGGCGAAGGGTTGGAACCGATGGTGCTCAGGCCTGGGGAAGGCAGGGTTCGAACGGTACCGCAAGCGTCCGGACCGGGGACTCACCAGAGGCGCCTGCACCGCTGATGGACCCCAGAAAAAGACGGTAGGCCGGATTGTCGGTCTCCTCCCAGTAGCGATAGCCAAGGCCGAGCAGGAACCGTTGCCAGTCCTCGCGTTCACCCTCGGCCACCTGCACGCCGACGACGATCCTGCCGACATCGGCGCCATGGTTCCGGTAATGAAAGATGCTGATGTTCCAGTCCGGATGCAGGCTGTTGACGAACATCATCAAGGCACCCGGCCGCTCCGGAAACTCGAAGCGGTAGAGCAGTTCCCGCCGTTCAGCCGCCTCCGGGCCGAGAAGACCGGGCAACCGTCCGCCGACCATGTGCCGCAGATGCAGCTTGGAGAGCTCATCGCCGGTCAGATCAAGGCAGGGGAAGCCCTGATTCTCCAGGCTGGCCACGAGCTGGGTCGTGTCATCCGTGCCGGTGATCTGGACACCGACGAAGATGTGGGCCAGGGTCGGATCCGCCATGCGGTAGCTGAATTCCGTCAGACTGCGCTGGCCGAGCAGATCGCAGAACCGCCGCAGACTGCCCGGCCGCTCGGGGATCTCCACCGCCAGCATCGCCTCACGCGCTTCCCCGAGCTCGGCCCGTTCAGCGACGAAACGCAGGCGATCGAAATTCATGTTGGCGCCGCAGGCCACGGCCACCAGGGTGCGCTCACGCAGCCCCCGCTGGCCGACATCAGCCTTCAGTCCCGCCACAGCCAGGGCTCCGGCCGGCTCCAGGATCGAGCGCGTGTCCTCAATGACGTCCTTGATCGCCGCACAGATCGCATCGGTGGTCACCGTCACCATCCGATCCACCGTCTGGCGAGCCAGGGCGTAGGTGTGGGCTCCGACCTGACGGACGGCCACCCCGTCGGCGAACAGACCCACCTGATCGAGGGTGATGCGCTCGCCCGCGGTCAGGGAACGGGTCATCGCATCGGCATCAGCCGGCTCGACCCCGATCACCTCCACCTGGGGCCACAACGACTTGACATAAGCGGCGATTCCGGCAATCAGGCCCCCGCCGCCGACGGCCACATAGATGGCATCAGGAGGTTCGGAGCATTGTCTGAGGATCTCGAGAGCGATGGTGCCCTGGCCGGCGATCACCTCCGGATCATCGAAGGGATGGATGAACGTCAGGCCACGGTCGTCCTGCAGACGTCGCGCCTCGACACAGGCAGCGTCGTAGTTTTCGCCATGGAGCACCACCTCAGCGCCGAGGGCGGCCACGGCGCGCACCTTCATCGCCGGCGTGGTCACCGGCATCACGATCACGGCCGTGCAACCCAGACGCTGGGCCCCCAGGGCCACACCCTGGGCATGGTTCCCGGCACTGGCGGCGATCACGCCACGCCCGAGCTCCTCCGGGCTCAGCCCGGCCAGTTTGTTGTAGGCCCCGCGGAGCTTGAAACTGAAGACGGGCTGCAGATCCTCCCGCTTGAGCAGCACGGTGTTCTGCAGACGCCGCGACAGGTTCGGCGCCGGATCCAGGGGCGACTCGATCGCCACGTCGTAGACGCGGGCCCTGAGGATCCGGGGCAGGTAACTGCGATAGCCCTCCGCTGCGGCCAGGCCCTCAGGGGCCCCCGTGGCAGCAGGAGAAGAAGGCTGAAACACCTCCCGGGGAGTCAGGGGCCAACCCGAAGCGGGGGCCGGATAAGCAACGGCATCGTCCATCCCACCAGTGTGACAACCCCCGCGAACCGAGCGAAACGTCCATCGGAAGCGCCAACCCTCGGGTCGCAACCCGTAGATTGAGATTGATTGACGACCTAGTCATGCATCTCAGCGAGCGGAGCCATCCGAATGAACTGCATGGCCTCAGCACGGCTGAGCTCGAAGGGATCGCCCGCCAGATCCGCGAACGCCACCTGGAAGTGGTGTCCACCAGTGGTGGTCACCTCGGACCAGGCCTCGGCGTCGTCGAACTGACCCTTGCCCTCTACCAGACCCTCGATCTGGATCGCGACCGGGTCGTCTGGGATGTCGGCCATCAGGCCTACCCGCACAAGCTGATCACCGGTCGTTATAACGCCTTCAACAGCCTGCGCCAGAAGGACGGCGTGGCGGGCTACCTGAAACGCTGCGAGAGCTCCTTTGACCATTTCGGCGCCGGCCACGCCTCCACCAGCATTTCCGCAGCCCTGGGCATGGCGCTGGCCCGCGACAGTCGCGGTGAGGATTTCAAATGCGTCGCCGTGATCGGTGATGGCTCCCTCACCGGCGGCATGGCTCTCGAGGCGATCAACCACGCCGGTCACCTGCCTCGCACCCGTCTGCTGGTGGTGTTGAACGACAACGACATGTCGATCTCCCCACCGGTGGGCGCACTCTCGACCCATCTGAACCGCATGCGGCTCAGCAAGCCGGTGCAGTTCCTCTCCGACAGCGCCGAGGAGGCGGTCAGGAGCCTGCCCTTCCTGCACGGCGAGCTGCCCTCGGAACTGAAGAATCTGAAGGACAGCATGCGCCGGCTGGCGGTGCCCAAGCTCGGCGCCGTGTTCGAGGAACTGGGTTTCACCTACATGGGTCCGGTCGATGGTCACGACATCGCGGGCATGGTCAGGGTGTTCCAGCAGGCCCATGCGCATGAAGGGCCGGTGCTGGTTCACGTCGCCACCACCAAAGGCAAGGGATACGCCTTTGCGGAAGCCGATCAGGTCGGTTACCACGCTCAGTCGGCCTTTGATCTGGCCACCGGCAAGGCCTACCCCTCCAACAAGCCCAAGCCCCCCAGCTACAGCAAGGTCTTCGGCCAGACCCTTGTCAAGATCTGTGAACAGAATCCTCGGGTGGTCGGCATCACCGCCGCCATGGCCACCGGCACCGGCCTCGACCTGCTCGAGAAGGCCTTGCCGGCCCAGTATTTCGATGTCGGGATCGCCGAGCAGCACGCCGTCACCATGGCCGCCGGTATGGCCTGCGAAGGGCTCAGACCGGTCTGCGCGATCTACAGCACCTTCCTGCAGCGCGCCTACGACCAACTGATCCACGATGTCGGCATCCAGAACCTGCCGGTCACGTTTGTGATGGATCGGGCTGGGATCGTCGGCGCCGACGGGCCGACCCACCAGGGTCAGTACGACATCAGCTATCTGCGGTCCGTGCCCAACGTCCCCGTGATGGCCCCCAACGATGAGGCTGAGCTGCAACGGATGCTCGTCACCTGCCTGGCCCACCCAGGCCCCACCGCCCTGCGCATTCCCAGGGGTGAAGGCGAAGGTGTGCCCCTGGCGGAAGAAGGCTGGGAACCTCTGGAGATCGGAAAAGGAGAACGGCTCACCGACGGCGATGACCTGCTGATCGTGGCCTACGGCTCGATGGTGGCCCCCGCCATGGCCACCGCCGGTCTGCTTCAGGAAAAAGGCGTGCATGCCGCTGTGATCAATGCCCGCTTCCTGCGTCCCCTGGATGACGCCCTGATCCTGCCGATGGCTCAGCGCATCGGCCGGGTGGTGACGATGGAGGAGGGCAGCCTGGCGGGTGGCTTCGGAGCAGCCGTCGTCGAGACGCTGGTGGACCACGATGTCCTCGTGCCCGTCCTCCGCATCGGCATTCCTGATGTCCTGGTGGACCACGCCACCCCGGACGAAAGCAAGCGCTCCCTCGGGCTGACCCCGCCGCAGATGGCCGAAACGATTCTGCGCCGCTTCCCCGTTCTCACCCCCGACAACGACCGTCTCAAACAGACCCTCCCGATCTGAACGAGCGCGTGCCTGCCAGCGGAGACGACGCCGAGGTTGATGTCCTGGTGGTGGGCGCCGGACCTGCCGGAGGCTGGCTGGCGGCTGAACTGGCGGCCTCCGGCCTCCAGGTGACCCTGATCGATCGCCTCAGGGATCTCAGCAGTGCCGCCTTCAGCAGCGCCGCCCTTCCACAGGCGACCCTCGATCGTTTTTCGATCCCGGCCGAGGTGGTCGCCGCCACCTGGTCGGGCTGGCACCTGATCGGGCCGGCCGGAAGGGAACGTCGCTGGCGCTCGTCGTCACCCCTCGGGGGCGTGCTCGATTTCGGCAAGCTCCGCAGCTGGCTCGCCACCAGAGCCGAACGCCGCGGCGCGACGCTGCGAATCGGAACCAGGGCCATCCGCTGGCAACCCTCAGCCACAGGGGTCAACCTGACCGTGGCCACCAGCAACGAAAGGACCCGAACCTTGAAGGGGCGCTGGTTGGTGGATGCCACCGGCTGCGCCCGGCAACTGATCGGAGTCTGGCAACAGCCGCTTCCAGAACCTCTGGTGTCGGGCGTCGGTGTCGAATGGTTGATCTCCGTGGCTGAATCCCAATGGCACTCCTGGAAGGATCAGCTCGCCTTTGTCCTCGGAAGCGACTGGGTCCCGCAGGGATATGGCTGGGTCTTCCCGATGCAGGCACCGCTGCTCAAGGTGGGCGTCTGCCGGCTGGAGGATGACCGTCAGTCGCAGCCGGCCCTGAGCAGCCTGCTGACCCGACTGCTGGAGCGCCTGGAGCTCTGTGGGGCTGAGGTTCTCGATCGCCACGGAGGCCGGATCAGCAGCACCATCGAACGGCGGGAGCGACATCGACAGGGACGGCTGCTGGGGCTCGGTGATGCCGTGAGCACAGCCAATCTGCTCGGTGGTGAAGGCATCCGCCTTGCCCTGCTCAGTGCCGAGGTGCTGGCCCCGCTGTTGCTGCAGGCGATCAGAAACGAACGATCCGGCCCTTCTTCCTCGCTGTTGCGTGTGTTGGCCCGGGATCCTCTGGAGCGTTATCCGCGGCAGCTGCGCCATCAGCTGGGCTGGCGCTGGGGGCTGTCGGGCCGACTGGCGCGCCGCACCTGGCTCAGCCTCAGGGATCCAAGCCGTGATCGCCGCCTCGAACAACTGCTCCGTGGGCTGGAACATCAACCGGCGGAAATGCTGTCCTCGCTGCTTTTCGACTACCGCTTTGAGCGCTACGGGCTCAGGGCCCTGCCGGATCTTCTTGGCCTGCGCTGACGGCGGGCAGCGGCCCTGTCAGGAATCGGGGGCATCAGCCAGCACGATCGGCGCTCTGTCAGGGAGACCCTCGCCAGCCACGGACACCAGCACGGAACCGCTCTCGGCCCACCCATGCAAAAAGAACCGAAGGACTGCCGCGGCAGACCTCCGGTTCCATGGACCGACTGGAAATGATTCGGCTCCAGGAAGGACTTCAGAGGACGCCGCGGGAAGCGAGGCCGAGGATGGCGCCGATGCCGAAGATGTGGCCGAGGCTGGTCGTGGCCAGCAGGGAGGCATGGCTCAGACCACCGAAAAAGGCATCGTTGGGAAGCTTGGCGCCCTCGTTGGGATGCTGAATGGTGGCCTTGCCGATGCCGATCGCGATCACGTTGGCGGCGATCATCACCAACGCCACCTTCGGGGACCAGGAAACGGAAGCGGGGGCCAGAGCCAGAAGGGGAGCGATCATGGTTCAAATTCCGACGCCTTATCTTCCCGGCGAGTGCAGCCTCTGGAGGATGCGCTTAAGAGTTGTTCACCGCTTGCCCCGGATCCCCCTGACCCGGATCCGCCTGAGCCGGTTCCGGAGCTGAGGATGGCGAAGACGGCACGGAAGGCATCGAAGACGGTACGGAAGGGGTCTGCGAACCCATGAAACCCAGGAGTACCAGCAGGTTGCTGACGGTGAGAAAGGATTCAGCCCCTCCGTGCAGACCGTCGACGTTGGCCAGCACCTCGCCGTAACGCGCTTCCGCAAGCAGGGCCGCCACGATCGTGATCGCCACGAAGACCAGCGTGAAACCGAAGCCGAGCAGGGAAAGCGCCGGGAAGCGACGCGAACGCCAGGCCCACCAGAGAAACGCCAGATAAGGAATCAGTGAGGCCGCGAAGAGCGGCGAAGGATCGACCGCACCCAGTCGGTCGAGCAGTCCCTGAAGAAGGCTCATCGGCCCGACACCGGCAGAAGCCTCCAGGCCGCCCAGGCCATGGCCCCATTCCCAAGCAACGTTGTGCCGGCCTGAAGCACCACGAGCCACTGCAACTGGGGAGTGTTGTCGAACAGATGCCAGAGACAGGCCGCCATGGCGCTGATCAGAGCCGGCAGCATCGCCAGCGCCAGGAGGCGCCAGCCGGATTGGCCAAGCCTGCGGCCATACCGTTCCACGGCCACGATCGCCAGCATCCACTCAATCACCGAAGCGATGTGGATCCACCAGGTGGGAAGCGAAAGGGCGTGCATGGATCGCTCTGTCAGCAGCAGTCTAGAAATGGCGCCCGAGAGCTGTCGCCGGAAGGAGGCTCCGGGAACGGACTGGAGCCCTGAATCGGCTGTGCCGAGCACCGCGCAACGCCCTGCCCTGGCGACCGGCCGTTTCGGGTGGTCGGTGGTCGGGGCTTTCATAAAACCCCCCACCCGTGTTACGTTGCTTCATGACGGGTTAACCGTCCTTCATTAACCGCTCCTTCCGGGAGCTCCCCCTTCCGTTCTCATGACCACCACTCTCCAGCAGCGCCAAGGCGCTTCTGCGTGGAACCAGTTCTGCGAGTGGGTCACCTCCACCAACAACCGCCTCTATGTGGGCTGGTTCGGTGTGCTGAT
>JBJTBH010000216.1:0-4433 GCA_046091285.1 Cyanobacteriota bacterium
GACGGGGGGCGGCGGCCTGCGGGGCAGGGGCGGCCTCGGCAGGGGCAGCCGCGGCGGTAGCCACGGTGTCAACAGTGCCGATCTCCATGATCCGACCACCCTGCTGGGCAATCGTCTGCATCAACGACTGCAGACCGGAGAACGGCACGTTGAGACGGTGCTGAGCCGTGCGCTGACGCCCGACACCAAAGCCTTCGACCAGCACCGAAATCATGCGGCCGTCGGAAAGGGTGGCTCTGCCGGTGGAAACACGCATGGAAAGACGGCCTCGGAAGCGGACCGATCATAGAGACAGCCCGTGCCGCTGTTCAGTACGGACGGGCCCTTCAGCGACCGGGTGACGCATCCCGTTAGCTTGGCCGGGCTGATCCAGGCTCTGGCCTCCGGTCCGGGCTGCAGGCAGCGCTCCCCGTGAGCCGATCGGCAGTCCCCGCCCCTCCCTCCTGGAGGCCCTGGGGCGTCCCGATGCTTTCCAGTCCCCTTCGTTCCCAGTCCCGCATGGTCCTGGCGCAGCCTCCGGCCCACGATCGCGATCTCCGCGACGCGTTTCTGGACTCCCCGCCGCCCGTCGGCCCGGTGATCAGCTGCTCCCTGGACACGATTCAGCAGGAGATGGAACGGCTGCCGATGGGCACCCGCCGCCTGGCGGTGCAGCTGCGCCTGGCGGCGGATCCGCAGTGGGTGTGGTCGGTGCTCACCGATTACGACCGGCTGGATCGCTTCATTCCCAACCTGGCCAGCTCACGCCAGATCTGGCGGCGCGCCAACCGGGTGGCGGTGGAGCAGGTGGGCACCCAGCAGTTCTGCGGGCTGCGGTTCAGTGCGCGGGTGACCCTGGAGCTGGAGGAGGACCGGCCCAACGGCCGGCTCAAGTTCCGGATGCTCGACGGCGATTTCCGCTGCTTCCAGGGCACCTGGATGGTGGGGGCAGATGCCACCAGCAGCTGGTTGCTTTACGACCTGACGGTGCAGGGCAAGGCGGGCATGCCGATCGGCCTGATCGAACAGCGGCTGCAGGAGGATCTGGCCAACAACCTGCGCGGCGTGCAACAGGAGGCGATGCGGCGGGCGACCAGCTTCTGAAGCTTCGCCGCGCGGCGGGAGCGCGATCCGGCTGCAACGCTCAGGGCCGCTGCCGGCCGGAGCCTCCCCAGCCCTCGGCCTTGCAGGGCCGGGGGCAACCGAAGACAGCAAGGGACACAAGAGCGCCGCAGCAGGGAGAAAGCCCCTGCAGGGCACCAATAAAAAAGCTGGGTGGAACCCAGCTGTCGTTGATGGATGGATACCCCCAAGGGGATTCGAACCCCTGTCGCCTCCGTGAAAGGGAGGTGTCCTAGGCCTCTAGACGATGGGGGCGAGGCCTCAACACTCGAGCGAGCATTGAATCAACTCAAAAAGGAGTTGAAAGACATCGGACTCCTTGCGATTGAAAGGGTCCGAGCAGAAGCGGAAATCGCTTGTCCTGAACAGTTTATCAGCCTGAGTGAGGCTGCTGATCCAGTGCGATTCACTCCTGGGATCGCGGTCGGGGTGGCCCCGGCGGCGTTGAAAGGAACGTACGGGGCAGAGGGGCCGTTCGTCAAGGCGAGGGGGTCTCAGGGGGGCGGCGATGGGGTTCGGGAGCCATCTGACCGCTCCACACCGGCACGGTGAGGTGGAAGCAGGCCCCCTCCCCCGGCTCGGACACCACCCAAATGCGGCCGCCATGCACATCGGCGATGCGGCGACACACCGCCAGGCCCACCCCGAAGCCGGAGGTGGTACCCGAGGTCTGGGGCAGACGCACCCGATCGAGGAAGATGCGCTCCTGCTCCTCCTGCGGGATGCCGGGCCCGCTGTCGCAGACGCTCATCTGCACCCACTGGCTGGTGCGATGCAGCAGGGTGAGGCTGACGCGACCTTTCTCAGGCGTGAACTTGAAGGCGTTCTCCAGCAGGTTGAGCAGCACCTGGCGCATGCGCCGCTGATCGGCGTACACATCGGGCAGATCGGCGGGGATGTCGGTGACCAGCTCCAGGTCGCGCCCCACCCACAGCTTCTCCAGCTCCAGGATCGCCTCGGCCGCCACCTGGCCGAGATCGAGCCGCTGCGGGTTGAACAGCGCCTCCCAGCGGGTGGTGCCCACCTCCAGCAGATCGCGCGACAAGGCCTCGATGTCGTCGAGACGACGGCGGAGCACATCACGGAAGCGGGCCTCGTCGATCTGGCCGAGGTTGTGGCTTTGCAGGGCCAGCTTGGCGGCGGTGAGCGGTGTGCGCAGCTCATGGGCCACCATGCGCAGCAGGCGCTCCTGCACCCCCAGCCGGTCGATCAGTGTCTCGTTTTCCTGACGCAGCACCAGCAGCTGATCCTCCAGCTGCACCTCCCGCTGGGTGCGGCTGCCGTCCTGTTCGGCCGGTCGCAGGCTGAGGCCGAGGCTGCTCACCACTTCCATCTGCTGCCAGCGCGGCAGCCAGGTGCGCAGCTGCAGACTGAGGGTGTTGCCGGCGAACACCTGTCGCGGCGGCGGCTCCAGCTTCACCAGGGCGGGGGTGGCGACCAGCCGATGCAGCTCCAGCAGTTCCGGGTGACGGGCCGGATCCGCCACCTCAAGACTGACCTCAAAGCCGTTGTCTTCGTTGTTGAGGGCGGCGATCAGGCTGCGGATGTCGGTGCTGGCCAGGTGCTGGCGGGTGGCGACCAGCAGCAGCCGCAGCGACTGGCGGCTCTGCCCCGCGGAGGCCTCGGCCGTGCCATCCCGTTCGGCGCGGCCACTGGCCTGGCGCATCGCTCTCGGATCCCACTGGGCGGCCAACGGGCATGCGGCGGTGACGCACCAACCCTATGGGCTGGCGTGCAATCCGTCTGCACCGCAGCCAGGATCGGAGGGTTCCGCCCCGACGCCCCCGCCCCCGTGCCCACCAGGAGCGCTCCACCATGACCGCCTCCAGCGACCGAGAGCCTCCCGGCCATGCGCTGTTTGAGCGCGTCCCCCTCGTGCAGAGCCCCGATCCCGTGTCTCCGGCTTCCCCGACCCGCATCCGTCTGGACAGCAGCCTGCGGCGCTGGTTTTCCCGCAACCTCGGCCTGTGGCGCTCACGCCGCCTCTATTTCTTCCGGGAGGAGGAGGAGCCGATGCGGGTGGACATGCTGCTGCGGGTGGAGAGCTTCAGCGAGCCGATCGAGGGGGAGGCCGCCTACCGCTTCACCTGGTGGCCGGAGAAGGAGTACGACTTCTTCGATCGCAACCCCCGCTACGTGCGCGAAGGGGTGATGGAGGCGTACCTATGCGGCCATCAGCTCAGGCGCAGCCGCGGCTACCTGTGCGGCTCCCCCACCAAGAGCCAGATCCGCCAGGTGGATGAACACGAGGTGGTGTTCGAATCCCATTACCAGGAGTGGGACATTCTGGAGCACATCCGCCTCGTCGATCAGGACCGCTACCGCTCCCGCTCGATCTATTCCTGGCGGGATGGCGAGCTGGAGCTTTCGGAAATCCACCATGAGATCCGGGTGGAGGCGGCCGGTGCGCCACTTGCCGAACCGGTCTGATAACAACCGACAGCTGGCACCTCGCACTAGCGGGAGCGTGCTGCGGTGGCAAGATGGATCGGCAACGACATGCATCAGGTGATCCAGGCCCTCCCTCGCACCATTGCCGCAGCACTGACGGCGCTTTCGATCGGATCACTGGCACCACTGAGCGCAATCGCACAGACTGCTTCGCCGGCGGCTCCCTCGGCAAATCCAAGCCAGGCGAACCGGTCTCAGCCGCCGGCCAGCCCGCGCGAATTCAACATCTATACCTATATGGGCGCTGTCAATGTCTGCGCGCTCAACGAAAACAAGGTCGAGTTCGACAAAGCGATTGATGCCGCCACCAGCATGATCATCGCCGCCTTGGTCAACGCCCATGGCGGCACGATCCAGGGAGTCAACAACAATCAGAAAATTGATCCCCAGAGAATGATTGGTCCGGTTCAGATCGAGGTGATCGGCAACATACAGAACATGTGCCTCGATAAGATTCCCGCCGCTGACAAAAAGAAAGTCGAAGAATTCATCAAGAAGATTCGGGCTCTGCCGCGCAATCCTCAACCGGGTAAGTGAGTGCGCTGACCGCTGGCGATCCGTTCCGGCACCTGCCGGGCTCTCCTGGCGAGCTGCCGGCGGGAGCCCGGCATCGCCGTTGCATGCTCTGAACAGTGGGGAGGGGGCGTCGCCTTCCCTCCTCCATCGCCCTCGAGGCTCCCGGACAAAGTCGGTGAGGGCATCACAGCTGCAGCGTGACCAACATCACAGCCACGCTTGAGCTCAAACAACGCGCCCATCTTTCGCCTCGGCGATGGTGATGGGGTCCTCAACGGAGACCCCTCCCATGCCTTCCTTCACCGGCGACATCTTTGGCCTTCCCACCAATGACACCCTCACCTACTCGGGCGGCATCGCCTCTG
>JBJTBH010000217.1:0-4906 GCA_046091285.1 Cyanobacteriota bacterium
TGGCTGAGTCGTGCTTGCGTCCCCTTCGCTTCCTTGTGCCTGGCACCACAGGCCGCTTCCGTTGTGGCGGCCTGCTGGTGGAACTGCAGACCGCCCGGCTGACCTCCTCCCTGGCACCCAGCGCCGTGGTCACCTATCGGCAACGGGAAGAGGGGCTGGCATTTCTTCCGGATCTGCTGCGGCAGGAGCCGGCCCCCGGCCCGGCTCTGTGGATCGTCAGCTGGGGCTTTGATGTCCCCGGTCTGCTGAAGCGCCTGCAGGGACGGCCTGTGGCCTATCACGCCCACAGCAGCGGCTATGGCTTCGATCTGCCGCCGGGGGTGCCGGTGCTGGCGGTGAGTCGCAACACGCTCGGCTACTGGGGCAACCGGGCCCCGCGCCAGCCCCTGCATCTGCTCCCCAATGCCCTGGCGCCCCAGTGGCTGCGGCCGGTGGCCGTGGCGGCGCAGCGGCCGATCGATGTGCTCGTGCACCGCCGCAAGTGCAGCGACTATGTCCTCACCCAGCTGGTGCCGGCCCTACGGCAGCGGGGGCTGCGGGTGGAGGTGCAGGACGGCTGGGTGGAGGATCTCGTGGGCCTCTTCCATAGCGCCACCGTGGTGATTTACGACTCCGCCGACTACTGGCGCAGTCGCGGCATCAGTGAAGGCTTCGGCCTGCCGCCGATCGAGGCCCTGGCCAGCGGCTGCGTGGTGTTCAGCAGCCTCAACCACGCCCTGGCGGACACCCTCGATCCGGGCCTGGTCGGTCATCAGATCGGTGCCGGCACCCTGGCGGCCGATCTCGACCGCATCGCCGCCGCTGCCGCCGATCCGGCCGCCTGGCGGCCCGATCCCGCTCGCCTGGCGGCCCTGCTGGCGGAATGTTCCGAGCCCGTGCTGCTGGAGCGCTGGCGCTCGGTGCTGGAGCAGGTGAACCAGCACTGGGATCGCCTGCTCGCTCCCGATGCGGCCCCGCCCCTGCGCTCCCCGTCGGTCTGGCGTCTGCGGCTGGCCCGGCAGCGCCAGCGGCTGGCGCACGCTGTCGGGCGCTTCGGTTTCTAGGTTGGGTGCCATGAGCGCATTCCTTGCCGGTCTGAATGACGCCCAGCGGCAGGCGGTCGATCATCACGTCGGTCCGCTGCTTGTGGTGGCCGGGGCGGGCAGCGGCAAGACCCGCGCCCTGACCCATCGCATCGCCCATCTGATCGGCCAGCACGGTGTCGATCCGGCAGAGCTGCTGGCGGTCACCTTCACCAACAAGGCCGCCCGGGAGATGAAGGAGCGGTTGGAGGTGCTGCTGGCCCAGAAGCTGGCCCAGAGCCAGTTCGGCCAGCCGTTCAGCACCCTGCCGCCGGTGGAGCAGCGCCAGCTGCGTTCCCGGATCTACCGCGAGGTGATCAAGGACCTCTGGATCGGCACCTTCCATGCCCTGTTCGCCCGCCTGCTCCGTTTCGATATCGACAAGTACCGGGATCCGGAGGGGCTGAGCTGGACCCGTCAGTTCTCGATCTACGACGAGAATGACGTCCAGACCCTGATCAAGGAGATCGTCACCCAGGAGCTGCAGCTCGATCCGAAGCGCTTCGAGCCGAAGAAGGTGCGTTGGGCGATCAGCAATGCCAAGAACCAGGGCTGGATGCCGGAGCAGTTGCAGGCCGATGCCGGTGGAGGCCAGCGCGGCAAGCTGATGGCCGATACCTACCGCCGCTACCGGCGGGCCCTGGCCGCCAATAACGCCCTTGATTTCGATGATCTGCTGCTGCTGCCGGTGCAGCTGTTGCGTCAGAACGCCGAGGTGCGCCATTACTGGCATCGACGGTTCCGTCATGTGCTGGTGGATGAATATCAGGACACCAACCGCACGCAGTACGACCTGATCAAGCTGCTGGTCACCGATGGCCAGGATCCGGCCTCGTACAACGACTGGAGTGGCCGTTCGGTGTTTGTGGTCGGCGATGCGGATCAAAGCATCTACAGCTTCCGCGCCGCTGATTTCACCATTCTGATGGGCTTCCAGAAGGACTTCGGTGATGGTGCTGCTGACGATCGCACCCGCACGATGGTGAAGCTGGAGGAGAACTATCGCTCCACCGCCACGATCCTGGAGGCGGCCAATGCCCTGATCGCCAACAACAGTGAGCGCATCGACAAGGTGCTGCGGCCGACGCGTGGTGAGGGGGAGCTGATCACCCTCACCCGCTGCGATGACGAGATCGCTGAGGCGGAGGCGGTGGTGCATCGGATGCGGATGCTCGAGGCGGCCCATCCCGATCTCAGCTGGGGGGCGATGGCCACCCTTTATCGCACCAATGCCCAGTCGCGTGCGTTGGAGGAAGCCCTGGTGCGTTGGCGTATTCCTTACATCGTCGTCGGTGGCCTGCGCTTCTACGACCGGCGCGAAATCAAGGATGTGCTCGGGTATCTGCGCCTGCTGGTCAATCCGGCGGACACCGTCAGCCTGCTGCGGGTGCTGAATGTGCCGAAACGGGGCATCGGTAAAACGACGATCGAACGTCTCACCGATGCCGCCAATCAGCTTGGGGTGCCCCTCTGGGAGGTGGTGGGCGATCCCGAGGCGGTGCGCACCCTGGCCGGCCGTTCCGCCCGCGGTCTGCTGCAGTTCACGGAACTGATCACCGATCTGCGCTCCCGGATTGAGCAGGCGCCGCCGTCAGAGCTCGTTCAGCGGGTGATGGAGCAGAGCGGTTATTTGGCGGAGCTGATCGCCGATGGCAGTGATGAGGCTGAGGAGCGCCGTCGCAACCTGCAGGAACTGGTGAATGCGGCCTTGCAATACCAGGAGGAGAACGAGGAGGGCACCCTGGAGGGCTTCCTGGCCTCGGCGGCCCTCGCCAGTGATGCCGACAGCAAGGACACCGAACAGGACAGGGTGACGCTGATGACGCTCCATGCCAGCAAAGGGCTGGAGTTTCCGGTGGTGTTTCTGGTGGGGATGGAGCAGGGACTGTTCCCCAGCTATCGCTCGCTGGAAGATCCGGCGGCCCTGGAGGAGGAGCGTCGTCTCTGCTATGTGGGCATCACCCGCGCCAAGGAGCGTCTGTTCCTTTCCCATGCCAGTGAGCGTCGCCTCTGGGGCGGCATGCGCGAACCGGCGGTGCCTTCGGTGTTCCTGTCGGAGCTGCCGGAGGCTCTGGTGCAGGGCGATATTCCCCGCAGCGGTGGTGCGGCCATCCGCCGCGAGCAGCGGCTCGATCGCCTCACGCGCGTCGATCGTGAGGAGTCGCGGCGGGTGGAGGCCGGTGGGGCCGCCGGAAGCCCCGCCAATGCCGTTCGGAGGCGGGCGCCGCAACGCACCTGGGCGGTGGGGGATCGGGTGCGTCACAGCAGCTTCGGGGAGGGTCAGGTGACGCACCTGTTCGGTTCGGGCGAGAAGATTTCCCTGGCGGTGAAGTTCGAGGGCCTGCCGCCCAAGATCCTTGACCCCCGCCTGGCCCCGATCGAGCCGCTCTGAGGGGCCTCTGACCATCGCTAGCGTGAGGCAATGGTGAGCTCCGCCACTCAGCCCTTCACGCCGCCGGCGATTCCCTGGCTGGAGGCCAGGCCGCTCGTGGCGTCCGATCAGCTCGATCCGGGGCCGGGTGTGGATCCGGCGCTGCTGCACAGCGCCATGCAGCGCGTCCTGGCCGTTGGAGGCGTGCAGGCTCTGGTGCTGTTCGGCTCCAGGGCGCGTGGAGAGGCCCGCGTGGATTCCGATCTCGATCTGGCGGTGATCCTGACCGAGGCACAACTCGCTCCTGAGCAGAAGCTGGAGATGTGGCGACGCTGCCGCCAGGCGATCGGATTGCTCGGCGTCGGCGTGGACCTGGTGGTGAACGGCTCGGCCGATGCCCTGCACAAGAGCGCCTCCCGCTGGCATGTGCTCGGGGATGTGGCCCGTGAGGGCCGGGTGCTGTTCGGCTCCAGGGGCTGATGGCTCCGTCAGACGATGCGCTCTCAATGCTGGCGATCGTGCATCGCCATCTACGCAGCCTGCGGCTGGGGCTCGATCCTGCTTACCCAGAGGAGGACTGGGGCTTCACCGCTCAGCAGGCTGTGGAAAAGATCCTCAAGGCCTGGATCGTGCTGGCGGACCGCAGTGTTCCCAGGACTCACGATCTGGCCGATCTGATGGCGCTGGCGGGCGTCAGCCAAGCTGAGCGCATTCCTCCGCTGCGCCGCGCCAGGTGGTTGACGACCCCGCTGGTTTTGATCGGCTCCTGCCGCCGCTGATCGCGGCTTCGCTGCGGACGGCCCTGGCCCAGGTCTCCATGCCCTTGCGTCTGGCGTTGGTGGGTGGCGCGGTGCGCGACTGGCTGCTCCATCGGGTGCATCGCGATCCCTGGCGGGGGCTGCCGGATCTTGATCTGGTGGTGGAGGACCCCTCGCCCTTGTCGACGGAGACGGTCCTGCCGCCGGCCCATCGGCTGGCTGCGGCCTTGCAGAGGCTGGAACCGTCGGCCGTCGGTTTCTGTCGTTTCCATGCCGCCTACGGCACCGTCGAGCTTGAGCTCCATGGGGTGCTCCTCGATCTGGCGTCAGCCCGCTGCGAAACCTATCCGCAGCCGGCGGAAAACCCCAGGGTGACGCTCGGCGGCTTGGAGACCGATCTGGCGCGTCGCGATTTCAGCATCAACGCCATGGCGCTGGTGCTCGATGCGGCGGGGACCGGGGAGCCCTGGCTGCTGGATCCCCATGGCGGCCAGCAGGATCTGGTGCACCGGCAGCTGCGTCTTCTGCATGCCGCCAGCCTGCGCGATGACCCGACGCGGCTGCTGCGGGCGGCCCGGTATGCGGCGCGACTGGGCTTTGCGCTCGCGCCCGAGAGCCTCCGTCAGGCGGCAGAGACCCTGGCGGCCTGGCCCTGGCCCTGGCGGCCTGGGGATGATCCCGCCCAGGCCCCCCCGGCCCTCGGAACGCGCCTGCGG
>JBJTBH010000218.1:0-65319 GCA_046091285.1 Cyanobacteriota bacterium
TCAGCCGCCAGGGCGACCAGCTCATCCAGGGGAAAGGACTCAGGGCTTTCCCTGAGGAGATTCCAGGCCTGCGCCAGCAGTCTTGGGCTTGGACTTGAGGCCTCGAGCGCCTGGGCATCGAAGCTCCAGACCCCGGTTCCCAGCCGTTCAGGGATGGGAGCGCCTGAGGGGAGCGCGTTGACAAGATCAAGATCCCGGAGCGGTTGCGCCTGTCGCTTGCCCTCGAAACCGACGCGGAGCTCTGCCCGGCGCTCCTGGATTGACGCGATCACCGCCAGCCTCGCCCCCTTCGGATCTCGCAACCCGACCAGATCACCGGGATGGAAGGAGGTCAGGGCAGATCTGGCAGACAAACGGGAAAGAAAGACTGGGACCGCCTGGAAAGAAGTCCGGAGACTCCCCCGGACGGTCCGGAGAATCAACCTTCGGGATTGACGAAGGGAAGCAGGGCGACGATGCGGGCGCGCTTGACGGCGTTCGTGAGATCGCGCTGCTGCTTGGCGGTCAGGCCGGTCAGACGGCGGGGAAGGATCTTGCCGCGCTCAGTGATGAACTTCTTGAGCAGATCCACATCCTTGTAATCGATGGGATCGCCGGGCTTGATCGGAGAAAGACGCTTCTTGAAGAAGGAGCTGCTCATGGGACTCAGATGGAAGTGGAAGGGGTTCTGCGGCAACCGCTTCTTCGCGCAGGGAAGGAGCGTGTCGAGAGGAGAGGGGGGAGTGAAACGGGGGAGGACCTTGGAACCTCCCGAGGGAGATCGAGACCGATAGCCTTCCATGGATGGCTGGTGCCGGAGGGAGGAATCCAGCGGCGCGGTGGCCGTCGTCGGGCATCGCTGCCGTCAGGAATCAGTCCTTGGAGACCGTGATCCGATCCCCTGAGATCACTTGATTTCCTTGTGGTTCGTCGACTTGTTGCAATGGGGGCAGAACTTCTTCAGTTCCAGCCGTTCCGTGGTGTTCCTGCGGTTTTTTTCCGTGGTGTAGCGGGAGACGCCAGCGGACCGCTTGGCGGGGTTGGACCGGCATTCGGTGCACTCGAGAGTGATCACGATCCGGACGCCCTTGTTCTTGGCCATAAAGGACGTTGCGCCGCGTGTGCGATGCGAATTGACAAGGTTCAACTGTAGCTGTTCATCGGACACCCTCCCCTCCGCTCCCTAAAGTCGCCCTTCAGTGATGGATGGCAACAATGCGGGTCTCGCTCCAGTGGCTCCAGGAGCTCGTGACCGCAGAGCTGCCTCCCCCTGCCGATCTGGCCGAACGGCTCTCCATCGCCGGGTTCGAGGTCGACGCCCTCGAAGACCTGGCGGCCCAGGCGGCCGGAGTCGTGGTGGGCCATGTGCTCGAACGCCAACCCCATCCCAACGCCGACAAGCTCAGCGTCTGTCAGGTCGAAGTCGGGGATTCGACCCCCCTGCAGATCGTCTGTGGTGCCGCCAACGTCCGGGCCGGCATCCATGTGGCCGTGGCCAGGGTCGGCGCCGTGCTCCCGGCTGTCGACCTGACGATCAAGCCGGCGGAGCTGCGTGGTGTGGCCAGCACCGGGATGATCTGCTCGCTGCGCGAACTCGGACTGAGCGATCAGAGCGACGGGATCGCCATCCTCGAGGAGCTCCTGGATACAGTGCCGGCTCTCGGCAGCCCGATCGGTCCCTGCTTGGGTCTCGACGATCAGATCCTGGAACTGGCGATCACAGCCAACCGTCCCGACGGGCTCTCGATGCTCGGCATCGCCAGGGAGGTGGCCGCCCTGACCGGCGGCCGTGTCCAGGCACCCGCAGCCCCATCGTCGATGGTGGCCTCTTCCCTGCCCGTCGATGCGGACACCCGCTCGATGATCGAAACGGGGGGAGTCTTCAGCCTCACCCGGCTGGAGGGACTCAGGGTCGGCCCTTCCCCCTCCTGGTTGCAGCGCCGCCTCGAGAAAGCCGGCCTGCGCTCCATCAACACCGTGGTCGACATCACCAACCTCGTGATGCTGGAAACCGGTCAACCGCTTCACGCCTTTGATGCCGAGGCCCTGGCCGCCCTGCCCGGAGCCGCAGACCGACCCGACGCTCTCGGCCTGCGTCAGGGCCGGGAGGGCGAATCACTCACCACTCTCGATGGGGAAGCCCGCGACCTCAACGGCGATGCCCTGGTGGTCACCTGGGCGGATCAACCGATCGCTCTTGCCGGCGTCATCGGTGGGAAGGCTGAATCGGTAGCTCAGGGCACGCAGACGATCTGGCTGGAAGCCGCGATGTTCGCTCCCCAGGCGGTGCGCCGCAGTGCCCGGTCAGTCGGTCTGCGCACCGAAGCCAGCACGCGCTTCGAGAAGGGGCTGCCAAGGGAGATGACCCTGGTCGCGAGCGATCGGGCCGTACAGCTGCTGGTGGATCTCTGCGGAGCACAGCCGAAGGGCCGCTGGCTGCACGCCGCACCGACCAGGGCCACGGCACCGATTCGCCTGCGGCGCGATGGTCTGCACAATCTGCTGGGTCCGACCGGCGATGGCAGCGATCTTCCCGATCTGGAGATCACAGAGACCCTGACCGCTCTCGGCTGTGAGCTGCAGGCCTGGGAGGACGGGGAAGGCTGGTCCGTGACCATTCCACCCTCGCGGGCGATGGATCTGCAACGAGAGGTGGACCTGATTGAAGAGGTGGCCAGGCTGGTCGGCTACGACCGTTTCGCCAGCCATCTTCCGGATCCGATTGAACCGGGTGGCCTCACCCCCCGGCAGCAGGCCGAACGCCGCCTGCGAGAGGCGCTGTGCCTGGCTGGCCTGCAGGAAACCACGGCGCTGTCGCTGGTGGAGGAGGCTCCCGCCCGCCTGGCCCTCAGCAATCCCCTGCTGGCCGATTACAGCCATCTGCGTGACAATCTGCACGATGAGCTGCTTCAGGCTGCGCGGCGGAATCTGCAGGCCTCCCAGCCCGGCTTCTGGGCCTTTGAAATCGGCCATGTCTTCCGGGGTGTCCCCGGTGAACAGCAACAGGTGGCTCTCCTGACCGGCGTTCTCAGTGGTGAACGCCGCGCTGAGCGCTGGACCAGCAGCGGCAAACGCCGGCCACCGGGATACTTCGAAGCCCGCGGAGTGCTGCAGCAGGCCCTGACCTCCCTGAAGCTGCCGATCGAGGACCGGTCCCTGCCCACCGATCCGAGCCCTGCTGCACCGCTGCTCCACCCTGGGCGTGCAGCGCAGCTGGTGGTTGAAGGCCGACCAGCCGGATGGTTCGGTCAGCTCCACCCGGAGACAGCGGAAGCCCTTGATCTCCCAGAAGCCACCTATGCCTTTGAACTGGATCTGACGGCAGTGCTGACGGCAGCCACACGCCAGACCCGCTGGCAGCCCCTGTTCCGCAGCTTTGCCACCGTGCCGGCCTCCGAACGCGATCTGGCGATCGTCGTCCCCCAGACCGTCACCTCGAACCAGTTGCTGCAGGCGATGCGCAAAGCGGGCAGACCACTGCTGGAGCATGTGGAGCTGATCGATCGCTATCAAGGTGAACAGGTGGCCGCCGGATGCTGCAGCCAGGCCTTCCGACTGCGCTACAGGGATCCCGCCCGCACCCTCACCGATGAAGCGGTGGAGCAAGCGCACGCCAAGGTTCGAATGTCACTGGAACGTCAGTTCCAGGCGCAGCAGCGCTGACGCCGACACTCAGCCGGCCGTTGCCTGCCTTTCGAGCACGACCACCGTCTCGACGTGAGATGTCTGAGGGAAGAAGTCAACCGGTTGCACCCGCTGCAGCCGATAAGATCCACCCTCACGACATAACTGACCGAGGTCCCGGGCCAGGGTGGACGGATCACAACTGATGTAGACGACAATCTGCGGAGGAGCGGTTTCGATGATCGCCAGCACTGCAGGGTCCAGGCCCTTGCGGGGGGGATCAAGCACGAGGGCCTTCACCCCCTGCAGGGAATCCTGAAGCAGAGCCGCCACATCACCGGCCTGAAAACGACAACGTTCCTCGAGACCATTGCTGAGGGCATTGCGCCGGGCCTGATCAATCGAACGTTCCTGTTGTTCGATGCCGAGAACATGATGGCCGGCCCGGGCCAGCGGCAGACTGAAGGTGCCTACACCGCAGTAGGCATCAAGCACCCGGCCACCGATGAGCTCCGGAGATGGCAGGGCTTCGAGCAGCAGGCTCACGACCCGCTCCGCCTGCGCCGGATGAATCTGGAAGAACGTATCGGAGCCGATCCGGAAACGCAGGCCGGCGAAAGCGTCACTGATCCAGTCCCGCCCGACGATGAGGTCAGTCTCCGGACCCATCAGGGTGTTGGTGGCCCTGGGCTGAAGGTTGAGACAGACCCCGACCACCTCCGGCCAACGCTCCATCCAGCTGCCGGCCATCGCCTCCAGTCCGGGCAGATCGCGATGGCTGCTGATCAGGGTGATCAGGCATTCACCGGAACGACGGCCGATACGCAGAGCGAGATGGCGCAGGCCACCATCGCCGGAAAGGTTGGCATCCACAGGCCAGTCACTGGCCTCAAGATCCGCCTTCAGCGGTTCGATCAGAGCATCGAGGCGCGGATCAAGCACCGGACAGTGGTTCATGTTGACGATGCGATGGCTGCCGGCGCGATAGAAACCGGCGCGCAGGCGACCATCGACCTGACGCTCGAGGGGAATCGTGGCTCGGTTGCGGTAGCCGAAGCCGACCATCGCCTCACCTGCGGCCGGGTCGTCATCGACGAGGATCGGAAGAACGGAGGTCTGCAGCCCACCGATGCGTGAGAGGGCCTGACGCACCCGGTCTTCCTTCCAGTGGGCCTGGGCCGGGGCTGAAAGATGCTGAATGCTGCAGCCGCCGCAGCGTTCCGCAAGGATGCAGGGAGGACGGCGGCGATCAGGCGAGGGTTCAAGCAGTGCCAGCCGTTCAGCCACTATGTGGCGCCGGGCCTGATGCACCAACCGCACGCGGACCCGCTCCCCGGGCAGAGCCCCCGGCACGAACACGACCTGCTGATCGACGCGGCCGATCCCCTGGCCATCATGGGAGAGCCCATCGATGCTGAGCTCCAGCTGGGCACCCACCAGCAGACGGGGGCTGGACTCTGGCATGGACGTCGGATCCGGAGGCTTCTTCTGACCCTATCGGGCAGAGTCCCCGGGCTCAGCCGGCCGACGGATCCAGCCTCTGATGCAAAGGGCCGTTACACGTTTTGCCAATTCCCGGAATGATGAGCGTCGGATCCTTAAACTGACGCAGCGTGTGGCCTCGGCAATGAGCGTCGTTCGGGATCTGATCCTGCAGGCTGATGATCAGCTCCGCTATCCCAGCGGCGGCGAGCTGCGGTCGATGGTGGACTTTCTCAGCGGTGGCCAGCAAAGGCTGCGGGTCGTGAGAGTTCTCACGGACAATGAAAAGAAAATCGTCGCAGAAGCGGCTCGACAGCTGTTCAGCCGCAGACCGGATTACGTGGCTCCCGGGGGCAACGCCTACGGTCAGAAGCAGAGAGCCCAGTGCCTGCGGGATTACAGCTGGTATCTCAGGCTGGTCACGTACGGCGTCCTTGCCGGCAGCACCGAACTGATCCAGAAGATCGGCCTCGAAGGGGCTCGGGAGATGTACAACAGCCTCGGCGTACCGATGCCGGGCATGGTCGAGGCGATGCGCACCATGAAGGAAGCCGCCGTTGCTCTCCTCAGCAATGAAGACGCGGCTATTGCCTCTCCTTATTTTGATTTTCTGATCCAGGGAATGCAGACCCCCACTTGAGCTATCGCCTTCGCTCTCGTTTTCCCGTTTCCTGATTCAGGATGTCAAGAAGCGGAAATCGTTGATGATTGGACACAAGGCCTGGATTCAGGCCTTTTTTATTGGCCGGATGACGAAGACAACAAGACGCTGACCAGCCAGCCGGCAACAAAGAGGAGTCCTTCAAATTCAATAAGTTTATTTGAGACTCTTGAATGGTCTTAAAACAAGGATCATCCGGGTTGCACGAGCCCACTGGGGTGCTTGCAGCGGCCAGAACAGTGCTTGCAGCAGCCAGAGCAATGCTGACTGACAACAGCCGCCAGGGAAGCCGGAGCGAAGCGACCCTGACGTCAACCCCTCAGCCGGACCTGATGCTGACGCCGACGATCAATGCATCCATCAGCACGGCAACGCAACGGCCGAGCCACCCCGATGCCGGATGCAACGGACAGACAACAGCCGACCGGCAAAGGCAGCAGCGCGAATCCGAGTAGCGGGAGTCACTGGGGCTCAGCGATCAGACACATTGATCTCAAACAGTTCACAAGCGTCAATGCCTAAGACCCATCTCAAATCTGACATAAGATTATCAAGACAAATGATCAGCGCCGCTGGCCAGGACCCGAAAAAGCCAAACAATCAAAAAAATCGTGATCTGAGCGGCTTTTCACAACTCCGGGAAGCAAGCGCGGGATTCAGATCATCGAAAAAATCGGCTTTTCAACCGGCGACGTACCCCAGGAGCTCGGGCCAGGGACCCGCACCACAGCCACCGCTGCATCAGCCAAGGGGCCGACAGGCCCGATTTCATGGCGTACCTGCTTCTTACACAGGTACGCAGAACAACGGAACCCTTTCGTAGCAGTGCTTTTGAGGCCTGTCCACATCCCGTGGACAAGCCCTTTGAGCCCCTGGGACAGAAGCCGCCGATCCGCAGGTGATGCAGGCAGAGAAATGCTCACGAACGACTCGGCAACGACAACGAAGCCAGATCAAACTCGGGGCGACATCCAGACCGTTTGTCGCGCAGCGCAGTCAACGCCTCAGCCTCCCTCAGCCTCCCTCAGCCTCCCCGACACTTCGGCACCATCGCGGCAAAACCAGCCGGCTTGAGGGCTCGAATCCAGAGAGCCCGTGGGACCATCCAAAGATACCCATTCAAGTCTCTAATTGAGTCTGATCAATAGACGCATCCAGGAAAAATGGAGAGAGGCCGTTCTCGTCCGGGCCGGCCAGCTGGTCATCGCAGGCGGGAGGCGCCCTGGCGATCAACCGCCAAGCGCTCATGACAACCACGTCCGAGCAATCGCCCTCCGCAGCGGGCCCCTGGCCCACTCGAGACGATCATCCATGAAACCATTAATAGACTCAATCTAAGAGTCATAACGAAACTGGAACGGGAATTCTGAGACAAGAAGGGAACGGGGCGGCAGCAATGGTCGGACACCTCTTGCGCCACGAACCAGGATGATCAGGCACGATCAAGGCCTCGGAGCTCGCCGACGAAGCAACCAAACCTCAGGCAAGAGAACCGCCAGCGACAAGACTGGCAGGCCCGTGGACCAGAGCAGCAGCCCGCTTCTGGTCTCTTAAAACTTATCTTAGTCCTGTTTCGGGACTCAGGCCAAGACGCAACCAAGGATCAAGAGCGGATCCTGCAAGGAACGCCTTGGCACTCAGCGCACGCATTGGCAACCGGAGACGCCATGGGAATCCAGGCGGCCAGGCGTCGCGGCCAGCGCCCTAAACCGGTCCACCCAGCAGATCACACTTCCTAATTGAGACACCACGCAAGACTCATAAAGAGACGCAAAAAAAGACCAACGACGATCTGATGGCGTGATGCTCGGGGCTGGTGACCTGGGCTCAGCCCTCTTTATTGCGATAGAGCTCTTTGAGAAGTTGATACGCCTCATTCAAACGACGCATCATTTCGGCGGATCCTCCGGCATCAGGATGATGATTCATGGCCATATCTCGATAGGCCTCACGAATCAGCGGCAGTGTCAATCGTTGCCCGGAATCAAGCGGGATCTTCAGCAACTTCAGGGCTCCATGCAGGGTCATGGTGTGCTCCAACGTTGCAAAGGAAGCGCCTCTACGGCGGCGGCGGAATCGCTGGACAAAGCGACGGATCAGGGTCGGAATTCGCAGACTCAACGTGGATGCACTGAAGGGATCTTCCAGCAGACCAGCCAGCACGATCACCCGCTCCAGTGTCGGCGGACCCTCCTGCCACCCTGGGGCACTGGGAGCGATCAGGTGCTGAGCCAGAGTCCAGGTGAATGCCTCTCCTTCACACTGATCGGATTGACTCCAGATGTCATGGGCCAGCCAGGCCATGGACGCCTCCACGACCGCCTCACTGGCGGCCTGACCATAGAGACTGAACCAGTGGTCTGCTGCCGTTTCCAGAGCCTTGAGCAGCTCAGGTTCCGACAGAGAAGGCAACACATCAGCATGGCCGGATTGATCTCTGGGAGGTGGATTGAGGCTCCGACGCAGCTGCGCCGTGTTGCGTCTGACAAACCCAGGGAGGTCGATGCCGACAGGTCGATTCCGGCGATGAGGACGCGACGCCTCAGCATCAGGAAATTCAAGGCTCGCCTCCAGGTTCCCTTCCCGATTCACAAGCACCAGAGCTCCTGTTTCATTGAACAGAGCCTCAGGATTCTGCTCATCCTCCACGGCCTCTGAAGCACCACCCGTGCTCAGGCGATGACTGACAGCCTGTTGAGATCGATCAATCCCGTCATCAGCAGAGGCAAGATCTGGTGAGGATACCGTCAGATCAGGGAAACCGGCGGAAGAAGGCAGGGACGCCTCCAGGCCCGTCGCCGTCTCCGTCGGATGAAGCGGAGACTCGGGAACGTGTTGTTCCGAAGAAACAACAGGGGCTGGCGTTGATGTCTGACGATCAGCTTCAGCAACCGATGATGACATCAACAACGGGGCCAGCAATTGGTCGATCACAGCCCCGCGGCTGCGCAGACCCCACTCAACCTTCAGACGCGCAAGCATCCGGTGGGAAGCTTCGCTGATATCGGCGCTGAGACGGCGTTTAAATTCAATCCTGGACCTGGGTTCGGCTGAAGCGACCTGTTCAACCTCTTCTCCTGTGGCGATACCATTGTGATCCCCGCTCTCTCCCTGTTCCATGACCGAGAAAAAATCGCTTAACGACTGAGAGAATGGTCATGCCAATGCTGCTGATCCTCCAGAGCGTGCAGATCCCAATCGAGGGAGAAGGGATCAGAACGACGGCTCAAAAAGCTCGCAGGAAGGTAGTTCTGAGAACTGAGAATCGGTGCACTGAACATCGAACGATTGATCAGTAGAGGAGGCGGAAGCTCCAGGGGGGGAAGCCAGGGGGGCTGGTGCCGCGGCAGCGCGGACGATCCAGTGTCCACCACGGCCTGACGACGTGCCAGGGGGCCAGCGGCAGGATTGGGTGGAGCCAGTCCTGCCGGCGGCCTGGAGTTCGTCGAGCGGCGACGAAGCTCCTCAGCCTGACGGGCCCGGGCGAGAACCTCTTCGCGACGGTGCAACTGGGCCAGCTGACTCCTGGGCACAACACTGAGGAGATGGCCAGGGGTGGCATCAGCCGGGTACACGAGCGAAAGACGAATCGTATTGATTCTGTCGGAATGAAGATTGAGCTGTTTCAATTCAAGGCTCTGGCCTGACCTGAGGCCAACGTGAACTTCCTGATAGCCCTCCTCCGTTTCGATACCGATCGAACCACGGAAGGCCGTGAATGCACGACCATTGGGAGCGGGATGACTGAGGACAAGAGAATAAGGACCTTGGCCCTGTAGTTGCAGAGTCAGATCAAAGCGAACACCATAGGTACCGACATTATCAACAGAAGAATCAATCGTTCTGGTGACAAGCTCATTGACCTGGACATCACCCGTGCCGAAATGGTGACGGAATGTACTGGTCAGGGGAACGTGCAGAGGACCTGCATCAAGCTTGTGGTCGACGGTCGCCGTGTAGGTATCGCCAATCGCCACGCCACCAACGCGGGAAAACACCCTGCGATTCTGAATATCAGCCAGACGACGCAGATAGACGCGACCAGGGGCCAGAACACCACGATCAAGAACCGCCAGGACATCGTCTTCGGTGCGGGGATCCTCCGCGGCAACCACGGCCATCTGGAAGGGACCGTCGCTGCGCCCCCGGAGAAGCGCATTGGCGATACCCAGGGAAGGGATTTCAGTGCGGAAGAGCACCGTCCGTCCGTAGGGGGGAATGACAACCGCCTCGGGGAGGCGCGAATCGAGCTTGCCACGCAACATCTGAATGGCTGTGGCATCGCCGGGACCGGTGTTCCAGGGACGCGGGCCCAGGGCCTTGACACCCATCAGGTGATTGGGCAGATAAGGGGCCTCGAAGCTGTTACGAACAGCGCCGGCATCGAACTGAATCCGGACCGGTTGCGCTCCTGGATTGATCAGAATCGCCGCCAGATCCAGTTCGCGGCGGCTGCCGAGCCGACTGCGATCAGAAGGCAGATATTTGTGATGGAAGTGGGCACCGAACTCGCCATCGAACGTGAAGGCCGGATTGGCCAGAACCTGACCGGTGTCCTGGCTGATGGACTGGCCGGGAGCGGTGTTGATCAGGATTCCCGGCCCATAGACCTCCTCAGGCTGGTTGGAATGCAGAACCGGCACCGCGTTGAACCGACCGTTGAGAGGACGCGCTTCCTGACCGTCCATCAGGGGAACAAAGGCCCTGGCTTGCGCCAGAGGGAGACAGAAGCCACCCAGGGCAAGCAGAAACAGAAAAGGACGCATGGGATCCACGGGACCTACTGGTCTCACCATGGACGGCTCAGGCGTTGTTGTGTCCATGGACATCGATTTCCTTCCGACCCGGTTGCGGCCTGGCACCTCTGCACGAGCGGGATCTGGGTAGTGTTTTGGCCTGATCACACGTACGCGTTCGGGAGACTCCATCACGCTCCCGAGGTCGCTAGAACCGTCCGGCGCTGAGACATTTTCCCATGGTTCCCCCCTTCCTCTGTGGCGACCGCCTGGGTGATCCGGCCACCTTCCTGCGCCGGCACAAGGAACGAAAACTGAGAAGCCTGACGTTCTGGCGCGATGGGCTGGAGCGTCAGCTGGCGGCCCTGAACGCGGCCATTGCCACCCTGGAGCATCAGATCGACCGCGACCGCTCTCAGGAAGCGAACTGAGACGCACTGTCACGCCCTCCGAGAGCGGCGCGCAGCTCATCGAGACCACGACGCAGCTGCCGACTGACAGTCATCGGACTGATCTCTAGCATCGCGGCGGTGCGACGCAGGCTCCAACCCTCCAGCACCACGTGACGAATCACCTGCTGCCGCAAAGGGTTGAGACTGGCCAGCTCCGCCAGCAGCAGGCACGCTGCCATGGGCTCATCCCTGGGTTCATGGCCATCAGCCAGATCGAACCCTTGGTCTTCCAGGTCCGTCAGCGATCCAGGCCTGCTGAGGCGCTGAGCCGTCTGAAAGTGTTGCCACTGGTCTTCGCTCAGCCCCAGGGCCTGCCGTAGCTCCGTCTCACTCGCCATCCGACCGAGACGAACCTCGAGCTCGCGACGCACGCCCCGGAGGCGATCCTCAAGTTCCTGGAGCCGCCGAGGCAGACGTACAGGTCGCGCCTGATCCCGGAGGTAATGAAGAATCGCCCCGCGGATGTGGGGTCGGGCAAAGGCGGCGAACGGAGTGCCCTGTCCTTCGTCGTAGAGCTCCGAGGCGCGGAGCAGGCCCATCAGACCGACCTGTTGCAGATCCTCAGCTGCTTCGGGGCTGCGATGGGCGTAGTGCCAGGCGATCGGACGAACCAGGTCGCGGTATTGCGCAAGACGTTGATTGCGTTGCTGAAGGCTGGGTGAGAGCGAGGGATGGGAGGCACAGCGGCAGGAGCGGCCAGGATTGGACACTGCCGGTTGCGGGGCGTGGCCAGGAACCGGGTTGAGGGTGAGAAGAAGAGACAACTGCGTGACACCGATGGTCGGGGGGAGTGATGCAGCCCCCTCTCTTCAAATGGCCGTGTTTGACCGACCCTTGCCAACCGTGAAAACACTGAACTTCGGCGAACAAGGCCTGAATCGCGTCTCCTGATTCAGGCCCTGGCCCCAGGCGCCACCGGGGCCACGGTGGCCAGCAGCGACCAGGGACCATGACGACGCAACCAATCCAGATCCGATCGCGGAGTGATCAGCAGATAACCGGCGAAACCGAGACCGTTGATGCTGAAACCCGCTCCATGCTCCTGTTCGCGGCGGATGGTGACGAACCAGTGACGGTCAAACAGGACGTTGTAGGCATGACGCGGGCGCTGGTCCCGATCCGGATGACCCAGCCCCAGCTGCGCCGCATGGCGCTGATAAATCCCTGGCAGATCGGCTCCGGCACCGCTCCGGTCCTCCCGGGCGGAAATGGCGTAACACCAGGGCAGGGGACAGCGCTCGCCCCGGAGGAGACTGCGATAGGTCGAAGCCAGGGGGCAGGAGACCTCACCCGCAGCCCGGGGCAGCAGTTGCAGATGGCGATGCGGCTGGCTGGCGCCCGCAACGGCCGAGCTGTTGAAGAACCACAACCCATCGGTATCGGCCGATACCGTGGCCACCGCCGCCCAGTCGCCTGAATCCAGCCAGCCTGCCTGGGGCTGCCACTGCTGGGTGATCAGCAGCAGATGACCGGGCTCCACAGGATATTTGTTCAGCAGCAGCAGATGACTCTCTCCAAGCCGGGCCACCTCCAGGGGCGGTTCCCAGGGAAGAAAGGGATTCGGCTTGGGGCCACCGGCCTTCAGATGCCTGGGCGTGGCCGACAGCAGACGCCGCAGCACGAAAGGAGAAAATTCGGGACACGCCAGCAGTTCCGTTGTCAGCGGAACGAGAGCACCGCAGGCCAGGGCCTCGTCACTGCGACGCAGAGCCTCCTGCCAGAACACTTCAGCCCTCACCGGAACGCAACCGGGCCAGAGAGGCACCGGGATAGAAACGGCCAAGAATTTCGGTATATCGTTGACCCTCAGCGGCCAGACGCTGGGCATCGGTCTGGCTCACGCTCGCCCCGCGGGTTCCATGGGCTTCCTGCACGATCTGCTGATTCGCTGCGTAGAGGCTTTCGACGATTCCGCCCTGATAACTGAGAATGATTCCCGAAGTGAGCCGAACGGCTTCAAGGGTCCGATCCTGCACGCTGCGTTCGCCGTTGTAGGCCTGCCAGCGGGTGGTGTCACCGAGGTGCCAGTGCATCGAAGCCGGTCGCGCCATGTGAGCCAGGGCATAGGAGCGGGCAGCCACGGCCTGGGCCTTGAGGGCCTCAAGCGACCAGCTGCTCGGCATCTCCGCACCAACCACCGCCGCGATGTAGTGCTCCAGGGGCAGGTGATTGACCACGAGCCATCCCTGACCCTGACGCATCAATCTCAACCGGCCGGCATAGGCCTCCCCCTGCACCAGCAACTGATTGTTGGGAGCGGTCGCCAACCAGGCCTCCTCGGGAATCGCCGACAACATCTCGTCGGAGACGGTCTGGCCGGGTCCACCCTGGCCCAGAAGTGCTCCCGAGCGACTGCGTAAGGACCAGGGACCCGTGGCGGAGAGCGTCGGCGTGGAGCCGTGACGCTGCAGGGCCACCCGGATCTCAAGATCCAGAGGGGCTCCCGGGGCCGGCTCCACCAGACGCACCCCCTGGCGGGTGGTGGCGGAACGTCGCAGCTGGAGGCGCTCCAGTGGAGTCTCATCCGCCCGTGTGGCTGTGGGCGGTGGCGCCAGAAGAGCCGCCTGCAGGGCTTCTGTCCCGTCGCTGCGACCGGACCACCAGCTCTGGACCCCAAAGCCCGAGGCCAGGGCGACCAGGGCCATCGGCATCGACAGCAACAACGGCCGCAGCGAGGCCTTCATCGGGAATCTCCCGTCGCCAGCAACGTCGACCAGGCTTCAGGATCGCAGATCTGCTCCTGCCAGAACACCTGCCCCTCCAGCAGCACCTGTCCGGGACCCCGCAGACGGATGATCCCGTTGCCGGCAGACTCGCATACCATGCCGCCACCCTGAGGGGAACACTGCCAACCGCGCACCGAGGATCGGCCGGAACGATGCAGCCAGTAGGGAGCCACCAGGGCATGGGCCGATCCGGTGACCGGATCCTCCGGGATTCCCAGAGCCGGGGCAAAGAAGCGCAGCTGGTAATCCGCAGGCATGCCTTCCACGCGCGGGGCAGGGTCAGGCCTCCGATCGCTGACGGCCTGCATCACCACCAGACCACTGCGGCAGGACGGCGGCAGCTGATCCGCCAGGCCATCAAGGGCCGCAAGATCGACGTCCGGGTTCACGAGAGCAACGGCATAGCCGAGGGCGGAGGTCCAGAACTGCTCCGCTCCAGCGCCGAGACGCTGCATCAGAAGATCCTGGAGACCTTCAGGAAAGGAACTGGGCAGCAATGGGGAACCTGGCAGCTCGATCGTGGCGATCGGAGGTCCCTCACCCTCCGCCGGCAGACTCACCGCCAGGGGGCCGGAACGACTGAACAACACGGCGGCCTCGCCCGGGCGCAGCGAGCCCCAGTGACGCAGAGCGAGAGCGGCCGCCAGGGTGGCATGGCCGCAGAGCATGACCTCACAGGCAGGGGTGAACCAACGGATGGCCCAGCCTTCCCCCCAGGGGACCACAAAGGCGGTTTCGGACTGCTTGAGACTGGCCGCCACCGCCTGCATCCAGGCCGATCCGGCGGGAGCATCGAGGGCGACCACCGCCGCGCCGTTGCCCTGATGCGGCGCTGCGGCGAAGGCTTCGATCAGCAGCAGGGGCAAGGAAGGTCGGAGGGTCATGGCAGCTCGTGCCTGAGATCACGCTCCATCAGGGCCTGCACAGCTTGCCGGGGCTGGCACTCCCCGTCCACCAGAGCGACGACCTGGTCACAGATCGGTAGATGCCATCCCTCCTGGCGGGCCAGTCTCAGCACCGCCCGGGCGGTGTTGGGTCCCTCCACCGTGGCGCCGATCCGCTCCAGGGCAGCAGCGGTGTCGTGCCCCTCGGCCAGCAGTAGACCGAAGCGATAGTTACGGCTCAGGGGGCTGGTCGCCGTCGCCAGAAGATCACCGAGACCGGCGAGGCCATAGAGACTGCTGGGCTGACCGCCGAGACCGCGCACGACATTGCCCATCTCCGCCAGACCCCGACAGAGCAGGGAAGCCCTGGCATTGGCACCGAGACCGAGTCCATCACAGACTCCGGCAGCC
The DNA here is from genome assembly GCA_046091285.1 of Cyanobacteriota bacterium. Lineage (GTDB taxonomy): Bacteria > Cyanobacteriota > Cyanobacteriia > PCC-6307 > Cyanobiaceae > CAIXOZ01. The sequence continues at coordinate 14,956 of JBJTBH010000218.1, forward strand.
ACAGCCATCACGTTCTTGAGGGCTCCCGCCACCTCCGTGCCCAGGGGGTCAGGGTTGGTGTAAAGCCTGAGCTGCTCGCTGCTGAGTTCCTGCTGCAGCCGTCGTGCCAGCGCAAGGTGGCTGGAGGCCAGGACACTGGCGGCCGGTAAGCCCTGATCCAGTTCACTGGCCAGATTCGGGCCGCTCAGCACCAGAAGCGAGGTCGAGGGAACAATCCGGGACCAGAGGACCGACGGGGTGCAGAGTGCCTGACCATCCAGGCCCTTGGTGCAGCTCATCAAGGGGAGACCATCAGGCCAGGGACCGGCGAGACGCTCGATCAGCGGTTCGACCCCGGCCATCGACACGGCGGCGACCACCAGATCCTGATGGGGAAGGAGATCGGTGGGATCGGTGCCATCGCCCCGACACCAGGTCTGCAGCTGATGCCCCTGATGGCGGAACAGCCTGGCAAGGGTGAGACCCCAGGCCCCCTGGCCGAGGACGGCGATGCGTAATCCCATGCCGGACAGTTGGGGGGAAACGAGCGGGCGGCAGCCATCATCCGCCATGCCCGGACGATGGCACGAACGCGACGCTCAGCTGGCGCACGACCGGAGCACCTCCAGGGGGATGACGGACAGGGAGTGCTCCTCACAAGCCTCCAGCCGCACCGGTGGCGCGAGGCCATCCTGATAGGCCTGAAACCAGCGGGCGGCACAGACACACCAGTGATCACCAGGTTGGAGACCAGGGAAACCAAAGGCGGGCACCGGCGTGCTGAGGTCGTTGCCCTGGGCTCGGCTGTAGCGGAGGAACGCCTCGGTCATCACACAACAGACGGTATGCAGACCACCGTCGCTGGGATCGGTGCGACAGCTGCCGTCGCGCCACCAGCCCGTCAGGGGCTCACAACCACAGATCTCCAGGGGCTCTCCCAGAACATTCCTGGGCGCATCCTGGGAGGGGGAAAGGGGACTCGGATCCAACCGCCACACCGACTCAGAACCGGAGTCTGGCCACGGATTGGCACGATTTGCCATCAGGTGGTTGACGAATTCGGGGGGGAAGGCGTTAAAGGTCATTCAGCAGACCGCCTTTCATGAGCTGGGATTTCACCGAAGACGCCGCCTTCATGGCCCTGTGCGACGCCTTCAAGGAGAGCGGTGAAGACTCCGCCATGGAATTTCTCGCCCATGGGGAAGGGGCGTTTCACTTCCAGGAGCTGGCCCAGAACGCCGCAGGGGAAGGCATGGACCTCAGCGACTCCAGCGATCTGGAGGAGTTCCAGCAGGAGGTGATCGAGCGCCTTGAGGAGATGTGCAGCTGAAGGCCACCAGCGATCAGCTGTCGCCGGAATGCATCGGGCCGGACACCGCAGGGTCGGCCTGCTCCCGGAGGGCCTGGCCAAGCGGCTGACGGCGTCCGGCGTGGGGATGGGCCAGGCCCAGAGAGCGCAGCCCGTCCTGATCGCCACCAGCAGCCTCGATGCCTCCCGGTGCTCGTAGGACCGGGGGAATGCCCCCTGGTCTCGGACAGCCTTCAGGACGAACAGCCCTCAGGAATAGAAGAAGGCAATCTCCTTGTCCTTGAGACCCTCCCAGCCCGCAGCCTTGAGGCGCTCATCAAGAGCCTGCTGATCGAAATGCTTGGCACCTGTCTTGACGATCCGATTGCGCATCGATTTCTTCACGCCGCTGCGGGCGCGCTGGCTTTCAAGCTCCATCACCTCCCGGTAGAGCTGAAGCATCGCTTCAGGAATCGGGGTTCCATCGAGGTCGAGGCCGGCGGCGATGGCGTCATCCACACCGCCGGGTCCTGCGATCGCCATGACATCCTGTTCAGATTGCCGCTGCAGCCTGCCATAGCCTGAGCTGCAGCGGTGCAGCATCAGGCGCTGAAGTAACGGGCCTGACTGTGCACAGCCACCAGAGCTGTGGTGCTCTGTTCGGGCTGCAGCTGGTCGCTGTCATCCATGTGCAGACCGATGCGATCGGCACCGAGCCAGTCGAGCTGCGGACGGGAATCGGCGACATTCGGGCAGGCGGGGTAACCGAAGGAATAACGGCTGCCGCGGTAGCGCTGAGCCAGGACATCACGCAGCGCTGCCGGCTCCTCAGCTGTGAAACCGAGTTCACGGCGGATACGGGCATGGGTCCACTCGGCCAGAGCCTCAGCCATCTGCACAGCCAGCCCATGGAAATAGAGGTAGTCGGCATATTGATCGCCCCGGAACAGCTCCTGGGCGAAGCGACTGGCCGTCTCCCCCATCGTCACAGCCTGCATCGGCAGCACATCAGCGGGCCAGGATTGACCCTCCGGATCCAGGATCTGATCGCGGTAGAAATCAGCGATGCAGTAGCGCTGGCCGCTGCGCTGGCGGGGGAGCTGAAAACCACCGAGACGACGGGGCGACCAGGAGGGAGCTTCCGCTCCCTCCTGGTGAGGCCTGGGTAAGAGCTGGCGATCGACAAGACCTGCAGGATCGAACACATTCAGTCGGTTACCCTCGCGACCGCAGGGGAAATAGCCGTAGGCGACCCGCGGGGAGAGCAGCCGTTCCTCAAGGCAGCGATGAAACCAGTGTTGAAGCACCGGTTCAGCCTTCTCGGCGAGCAGCTGTTCATAATCCTCACGCAATTGACCCTGGGCCTTGCGCCATTGCCACTGACCGGCAAAGAGAGCCTGGCGATCGAGATAGGCGAAGACCTCCTGGAGATCAATCGTCTCTTGATCAAGAACACGAGAGCCCCAGAAGGGAGGGAGGATCGAATCCTCTTCAGGCACAGCCGCAGAACGGCTCGTATCCGTCACAGACAAGGCCCCGACGGGTTGCGCTTCGAGGACGGAACGATCGTCCGGATCAGCGTCATGATCGTCGTCGCCATGAACCGATTCGGAGGACCTGGGTGAAACCTGAGCCAGAGACAGACCGTCAGGAGCGCCATTGAGGAAACCGCCGCAATCATCCCAGGCACCGGCAGCTTTAGCCTCCACAAGAGCATCCATGAAGCGAAGATCAGCGAAGGCATCACGGCCATAAATCACCTGACCGCGATAAACCTCACGGCAATCTTTATTGACAAAGCGAGGCGTCAATGCAGCTCCACCAAGGATGACGGGAACAGTGATTCCAGCATGGTTGAATGCCTCTAGGTTGTCTTTCATGAACGCGGTGGATTTCACCAACAATCCGCTCATGGCGATGCAGTCAGCTTGATGCTTCTGCTGGGCTTCAATGATCGCCTCAACCCCCTGCTTGATACCTAGATTGATCACTTCATAGCCGTTGTTGGTGAGAATGATGTCCACAAGATTCTTGCCGATGTCATGGACATCTCCCTTGACCGTGGCGATCAGGAACCTGGCCTTGGCATTGGATTCACCTTCAATCCGCTCCATGAACGGCTCGAGATAGGCGACAGCACTTTTCATCGTCTCAGCACTCTGCAGCACAAAGGGAAGCTGCATCTGACCGCTGCCGAACAATTCACCGACCACCTTCATGCCATCGAGCAGGAAGGTATTGATGATCTGAAGAGGTGGATACTGCCCCAGGGCTTCGACAAGGGCCTGTTCCAGGCCGATTCTTTCGCCGTCGATGATGTGCTGCTTCAAGCGCTGATCAAGGGGAAGATCAGCGAGAGAAGGACCGCTCTGGCGTGCCTCCTTCGCCGAGACTCCTTCAAAGAGCGTGGTGAGCTCAGTGAGCGGGTCATAAATGCAGACCGCGCCCTGAGCCGCGGCATCGCGGGCAGAGATCTGATCGGAAACGCCTTCAAAACGCCGGCGATCCAGAATGAGATCGCGACAGACCTGCTGATGCTCCTCAGAGATTCTGGCCAAAGGCAGAATCTTGGCGGGACTGATGATCGCCGCATCCATGCCGGCTTCACAACAGTCGTGCAGGAAAACAGAATTCAACACAATCCGCGCCGCGGGCGAAAGGCCGAAACTGACGTTGCTGACCCCAAGCAGAAGATGGACGCCAGGCAGCTGGGTACGAATGCGCCGGATCGCCTCGAGAGTCTCGGCACCATTGAGGCGATCCTCTTCAATGCCGGTGGAAATCGGTAGCGCCAGGGGGTCATAGAAGATCTCATGCGCCGGGATGCCGAATTCCAGAGCATCCCGATAAGCCCGTTGAGCGATCGCGAACTTACGCTCTGCCGTCCGGGCCATACCCTCCTCATCAATGGTTCCGATCACCACGGCAGCGCCGTAACGCCTGGCGAGTTCCAGAACCTTGAAGAAGCGTTCATCACCATCTTCATAGTTGGTGGAATTGAGAATACATTTTCCACCGGCCAACTTCAAGCCAGCCTCCATCTTTTGCCATTCTGTTGAATCAAGCATCAATGGCAAATTGACGTTGGTGATCAATCGACTAACGAGCTCATGCATATCGCGCTCGCCATCACGGCCGACATAATCAACATTGACGTCAAGAATATGCGCATTCTCTTTAAGCTGACCCCGCGCAATCGCCACCAGCCCATCCCAGTCCTCTTCGTTGAGAAGTTCGCGCACCTTCTTCGAGCCACTGGCATTCAGCCGTTCGCCAATGATCAAAAAAGAATTGTCCTGGTGATAGGGCGTGATTCCATACAGAGAGGCTGCCGCCGGCTCGTAAGCCAAGGGCGGCCTCTGTTGGCGCTGATCGGGAAGGCGAACGGTGCGGGGAGCCGGATGCATATCGGCAGCCAGTTCAGCCAGCGCCCCGATGTGAGCCGGGGTGGTGCCGCAACAGCCACCGATCACCTGCACACCGAGATCCTCGATGAAATGCAGGAGCTGCATCCGCATCTCCATCGGCGTCAGCCGATAATGGGCCACCCCGCCGATATTTTCCGGCAGACCGGCATTGGGAATGCAGCTGACAACAAAGGGGGAATGAGCGCTGAGATAGCGGATGTGCTCCTTCATCTGCTCTGGTCCCGTGGCGCAATTCAGACCGAGCACATCGATCGGGAACGGCTCAAGAATCGCCAGCACGGCCGCGATATCTGACCCGACAAGCATCGTGCCGGTGGTTTCCATCGTCACCGAGACCATCAGGGCCCGGCGCTGGCCGGTGCTGTGAAAGGCCTGCTCGATTCCCTGCAGGGCGGCCTTGATCTGGAGCACATCCTGGCAGGTCTCGACGATAATCAGATCGACATCACCGGCGATCAATCCTTCGGCCTGCTCCTGGAAGGAGGCCTTCATCGTGTCGAAATCAATGTGCCCGAGGGTCGGTAATTTGGTGGTCGGGCCCATCGCCCCAGCCACGAACCTGGGCTTCTCCGGGGTGCTGAACTGCCGGGCCATCTCCTTGGCGAGCTCCGCCGCCCGTCTGTTCAGAGCAAAGGCCTGATCCTCGAGGCCATATTCGGCCAACACGATCGAGGCGGCACCGAAGGTGTCGGTCTCGATCACATCGCAACCCACCTCCAGAAACTGACGATGCACCGCCTGCACCGCATCAGGCCGGGTGACCACCAGCTGCTCATTGCAACCCTCAAGCGTCGGACCGCCGAAATCCTCGGCGGTCAGATCCATCAGTTGCAGGGAGGTTCCCGTGGCGCCATCAAACACCAGCACCGGGCGATCCGGATGATGCAGGCGCTCAAGAAAGGCCGATGGAAAGGAGTGGCGGGAGCCGGTCCCGGTCTCGTGCTGCACCACTCCCGTCACCATCGCCATCGCCACCAGAGCTCGACACTCTAAAAAGCGATCGCCGGCTCCGACCCGGACGCCTCAGCCGTCGACGCGAATACGGGTAACCCAGTGCTCATAGGCCGGCTCGCGCCCCTCAGTGATGGCCGTGAGGCGTTCACGGATCGCCTCCATCACCGGGCGCTCGGAGCGAAGGTTGGTGGTCTCCACCCGCCGCACCGGGGTCACTCTGGCCGCCGTGCCACTGAGAAACACCTCGTCGGCGACAAACAGCTCGGTCTTGTCGACAGCCCGTTCCAGCACCTGCAGTCCCATGTCCCGGGCCAGGGTCAGGATGCTGTCGCGGGTGATTCCCTCCAGGATGTCCTGGTCGACGCCGGGCGTGATCAACACCCCATCGCGGACGATGAAGAGATTCATGCCGCTCGCCTCACTCACCTTGCCACGGCTGTTCAGAAGCAACGCCTCATCGAAACCGCTGCGGACCGCTTCCGTCTTGGCCAGGGAACTGGTGATGTAGGCGCCACTGATCTTGCCGCGCAGAGGCAGGGAACGATCCTCCTGACGAGTCCAGCTGCTGATCCGACAGCTGACGCCATCGGGTGAGAGGTAATCACCGAGCTCAATGCCGTAGATCAGGAAGTCGGTCTCAATGTCATGCAGCCGGGGGGCGATCCCCAGGTCTGAGGTGTAGACGAACGGCCTCATATAGATGGGGCAGGAGGGCCTGTTCGCCACCAGGAAGGCCCGGATGGCCGCCAGGATGGTCTGTTCCGGCAGCTCGGCCAGCAGCAGGCGGGCGCTCTGACTCAATCGCCTGGCATGGCGATCGGCACGGAACAGAAGAATCTCGCCGGGATCGCTGGGGTTCGGGATCGCCCGCATGCCACCGAAAGCCCCGGTCCCGTAATGCAAGGCATGGGTGGCCACGGAAATGGTGGCCTCGGCGAAAGGCACGCATTGGCCGCCGAACCAGGCGTAGGGAAGGAACTGATGCATCTGGCTGCGGCGACGAAAGCGAACGGAAGGAAACGATCCGTTGCCCGATCTTCTCACCGCAGCCTGCAGGATGGGGGGATGCATCGCCTTGCCGCCATTCCAGGGTCCAGCCAACCCGGCGATCCGCAGAGCTTCATTGAGCAACCACCGGCCCCGGTGGTGCTGCTCAGCAGCGCCGACACGGATCTGGCGACGGTGTCCACCGTGCTGCAGGACCACCCTGGAGTGCTGGATGCGGAACTCAGGGCCCTGAATCTGGCCGCGCTGCATCATCCGGCCCTGATCGATCACTACCTACGCACCTCCCTGGTCAGCACACGACTCGTGGTCGTGCGACTGCTGGGCGGTCGCGGTCACTGGAGCTACGGCCTGGAAGCCCTGCAGCGCTGGAGCCAGGAGGCCCCTGACCGTCTGCTGCTGGTGCTGGCGGGTACCGCGGATGAGGAGCACAACCTGGCCGACCTGAGCTCGGTGCCAGCCCCCCTGGCGATCGGCCTGGCCCGCTGTTTCCGGGAAGGCGGTCCTGAGAACATCCGACGCGTTCTGAGCAGCCTCAGGGAGCTGCTGGTCACGGGAAGCAGCCTGCCGCCGCAACCCCAGCCTCTGCATGATCCCCATCCCCATGACTGGCGGCCGGAGGCCGGCGCAAGGGTCGGGGTCGTGCTCTACCGGGCCTGGTGGCAGGCCGGGGACCTGGAGCTGGCCACAGCCCTGCTGACGGCGCTGCGGGAGGCGGGTCTGGCACCGCGGGCCCTCTGGGTGACCAGTCTGCGGGAACTCCCGGTCCAGGCAGGCGTGCGCGATCTGCTGCAACGGGAAGCGGTGCAGGCCGTGATCTGCACCACCGCCTTCGCGTCCGTGCAGTTCGAGGAGGCCGGTCTCGGCTCCCCGCTCTGGGAATCCCTCGGCGTGCCGGTGCTCCAGCTGCTCTGCAGCGGCCAGCCACGGACCCAGTGGGAGACCAGCTGCGTCGGCCTTGGTCCGATCGATCTCAGCCTGCAGGTGGTGCTACCGGAGCTCGATGGACGGATCACCACCCGGGTCGGAGCCTTCAAGGAACTGCGCCATGCCGATGCCCGCCTGGCGACTGCCGTGTTGCACCTGGTGCCCGATCGAGAACGCCTGAGCTGGGTGGCCGCACTCACCCGGGCCTGGGTGGAGCTGCGCCAGACCCCCGTCGGACAACGACGCCTTGGACTGGTCCTGGCCAACTACCCCACCCGGAACAGCCGCCTGGCCAATGGTGTCGGACTGGACACCCCCGCGAGCACGGTGGCGATGCTGCACTGGTTGCGGGAGGCCGGCTACGACCTCGGTGACGGCGACCCCACCGACCTGCCGTCCGATGGCGATGCCCTGATCGCCCACCTCCTGAAGGGTCTCACCAACGATCCTGAGAGTGGCCATCGCCCGGCCCTCACCCACCTGCCCCTGGCGAACTACCAGCGGTGGTACGCCACCCTGCCGGAGGAGAGCCGCGGGCCACTGGAGGCTCGCTGGGGCCCTCCGGAGCGGGATGCCGGTATCGAACACCTTCCCAGCGGCGAACCGGCCTTCCCGATCCGTGGGCTGGCCTTCGGCGCGGTGGTGGTGCTGATACAACCGGAACGGGGCTATAGCCGTGACCCCGCCCTCAGTTATCACAGTCCCGACCTGCCGCCCACCCACGCCTACCTGGCCCAGTACCTGTGGCTGCGACAGGGCCATGGCGCCCAGGCTCTCGTGCATGTCGGCAAACACGGCAACCTGGAATGGCTGCCAGGCAAGGGGGTGGGGCTTTCCGCCGCCTGCTACCCGGAGTGGGCCCTGGGCCCTGTGCCGCATCTTTATCCCTTCATCGTCAACGACCCCGGCGAAGGATCCCAGGCCAAACGACGTGCCCAGGCGGTGATTCTTGATCACCTGACCCCACCACTGGGCCGCGCCGGACTGCATGGGGAACTGCAGGAGCTGGAGGTCCTCCTCGACGAATACTGGGACGCCTGCCAGCTGGGCAGCGCCCGCCTGGCGGGACTGCGCCGGCGACTCGATCAGCGGCTGCAGTCCCTGGCCCTCCCCCTGCAGGGCAGGGATCCGGAAGAGCGTCTTCAGGCCGCCGACGGTTACCTGTGCGAACTGAAGGAGGCCCAGATCCGCCTTGGGCTGCACACCTACGGCAGCCTGCCGGAGCGACGGCGGCTGGCGGAACTGCTGCTCTGCCTGGCCCGACCTCCCCAGGCCGGTCATCCAGGCCTGACCCAGGCCTTCGCGATCCAGCTGGGCCTCCGTCTCGACCCCTGGGCCGATCCGGATGAACAACCCCTGAGCCCAGAAGATCGCGCCATCCTTCTGGCCCTGCGCTACGCATCGCCGCCGCAACCAGCAACGCCGATCGCTGCCCCCGACCCACCCGGTGAAGCGGCTGAAGAGGCAACAGAGCGCCTGCCACATCGCCTCGATCACTGCGGTGATGCGGTGGCCTGGCTGGAGCACTGGACCCTGGCGGCCCTCCAGCCCCTGGTGGATCAGGCCCTGGGAGAAACACCGGATCCTGAAGCCCCGGCGATGCCGGAGGCCGCGCTGCCGCGACCGCCGGCCGATTCGCTGCAGCAGGTGGCCCACGCGCTGCTGCCCAGGCTTCTGGCCTGTGGCGATGCCGAACAGCGGGCCTTCCTCGTTGGGCTCGATGGTGGCAGGATCGCCCCGGGGCCGTCCGGAGCTCCGACCCGGGGCCGTCCCGATCTGTTACCCACCGGCCGCAACTTCTACAGCGTCGATCTGCGGGGACTGCCGACCGAAGCCGCCTGGGACCTGGGCCGACGCAGCGCCGAACTGCTGCTCGATCTTCATCTTCAGGAGCATGGGGAGGACCTGCGGCATCTGGCCCTCTCGGTCTGGGGAACGGCGACGATGCGCAATGGCGGGGAAGACATCGCCCAGGCTCTGGCCCTGCTCGGGGTCCGCCCGGTCTGGGATGGCCCGACACGACGGATGGTGGATCTGGAGGTGATTCCCCTGAGCCTCCTCGGCAGACCACGGGTGGATGTGACCCTGCGCATCTCCGGTTTGTTTCGGGATGCCTTTCCCCAGCTGGTGGGCTGGATGCATGAAGCCACGACACGGGTCGCAGCCCTGGAGGAATCAGCTCACGAGAATCCCCTGGCCGCCGCCGCCCGCACGGAAGGCCACGCAGCCCGGGTCTACGGTTCTGCTCCGGGCGCCTACGGGGCCGGTCTGCAGGGGTTGATCGACAGCGGCGACTGGGAGCATCGCGATGACCTCGGCGAGGCCTATCTGCAATGGAGCGCCTGGCGCTATGAGGGCAGCGATCGGATCACATCGGATCGCGATGGTCTGGAGCAACGGCTGCGGCAGGTGCAGGTGGTGCTGCACAACCAGGACAATCGCGAACACGACCTGCTCGATTCCGACGACTACTACCAGTTCCAGGGCGGGTTGAGCGCCGCGATCGAGCGCGTCAGCGGCAAGGCGCCCGATCTCTGGTTCGGCGACCATTCCCGCCAGCAGCGACCGCGGGTGCACCGATTGGAAAGGGAGTTCGACAAGGTGCTGCGCAGTCGCGTGCTCAATCCCCGCTGGATCAGGGCGATGTCCGAGCACGGCTACAAGGGCGGCTTCGAGATGGCCGCCACCCTCGATTACCTGTTTGCCTATGACGCCAGCACCGATCGGGTACCCGACTGGAGCTATGGAGCGATCCAACGCTCCTGGCTTGGAAACCAGGAGGTGCTGCACGTCCTGAGACAGTCCAACCCATGGGCCCTGCGGGACATGGCGGAACGACTGCTGGAAGCCCACAACCGTGGGCTCTGGCAAGGCGCCTCCTCAACCGATCTTGAGGATCTGCGGCACCTGGTGCTGGACACCGACCTCCGGCTGGAAAAGCCGTGATCCCTGAAAGAAGCCCGGACTGCCGCCCATGCGCAGAGCGCTCGGGGGCGGCAGGCCAGGCTTCTGAACACCGACAGCCGAGGTTGAATTCAGGCGTTCAGATCCTTGGCCATCGACTTGAAGGCATCGATCGAACCGGGCTTGCTGATGGTCTGGCTGGTGATCGCGGGCTGCTCTTCGGCAGCCTTGGCAGCCTTGGCCTTCTCCTGCTGAATCACCGCAGGGCCACCGGTGACATTGACACCGACAGCGGAGCCCTTCATGCGCTGATTGAGTTCAGCCTCACTGAGCTTTTCAGCGAAGGTTTTCTTGACGGGCTTGGGGATGCCGCCGGTGAGATTGAGCTCAACCTCCTTCTGATCGGAACCCGGGAGACCAGGAGAGAGCTTCTCAACACGGGCTTCCATGGAGGCCACTTCCTGGATCATCTCCTTGAAACCAGGATTGTCGGCACTGCCCGGGAAGGTGCGACGGATGGTGTTGGAGCGCCGCATGAAATCAACATTGCCCATGCTGCTGGAGGCCTCCGGATCGAGGAAGAACGCCTCCTCATCGGTTTTCTGCTTGGCAGCAGCAGGCTTGGGATTGACGGACGCAGGCTTGGAGCCGAGCAGACGATCGAGAAGACCCACCGACAGGTTCAGCAACGCTGCAGGAAACCCTAGCGGCCACGGAGGCTGAATCCATGGGTGTCGGTGCCACAACTCTGCACAAGGCCACGTTTGCGCAGGTCTGCGGCAATCGCCTCGCAGACGACGGGCGTGGGCGCCCAGCGCGGCCTGAGGTCGTAGTCGTACCAAGCCTCGGCCCCATCGAATCCCTGGGCGGCCGCCGCCGCGATCAGGCGCGCATGAGGGAGCCGATAGCGGGCTGGATGGGCCAGAAGAGCCAGGCCACCGGCGGCATGGGCGGCCCTGACCACCGCCTCGGAACGCAGATCAGCCCCGACCACAGCCCGTCCCTGGAGATAGGGGCTCAAGGGATGGAGCTCCCCCTCCCGAGGCATCGTGAAGCCGAGCACGAGCACATGAACCAGACAACCCTCCAGGAGGCAGCTGATCTCGACCCCACTCCAGAGCCTCGGGGTCGACTGACCCCGTTGTTTCAGGGCTTCAAAATGGCCCTCGATCGCTGCATGGGCAGACACACCGTGATGATCGGTGACCGCCAGATGGCGGAGGCCGTGGCGGACCGCCTGGTCGGCCAGCGCCAGGGGCTCAAGGCTGCCGTCACTGGCAAGGGTGTGGCAATGCAGGTTGATCTCCCCAGGGCAACTCTGCGGCCCGACACTCCGGAGAACTGCCGCCAGGGGATGGTCGGACCGGGGGAGCGAAGCCATCGGCGCTCAGCTGGCCGCCTCAGAGGCAGGTCGTTCCGCCCGCAGCCGGCGCCAACGGGCAGAGAACTGCAACGAGGCCGCCATGAACACCACCAGAGCGACCATGAACCAGGTGGCTGCGCCGGTTGGGAACTGCGCCTTGAAGACGACGAGCATCACAACAAGCACCAGCAGCAGGGTGGGCAGTTCGTTGAGGGCCCGCAGCTGCTTCGGACTCCATTGACAGGTCCCGGCCTGCAACTGCCCCATCAGCCGATAACAGAGAGCGTGGTAGGCCAGCAGCGCAGCCACGAGCGCGAGCTTGGCATGCATCCAACCCTGATGCAGCCAGAGGGGTTGAACACTCAGGAGACCGACGGCCATGGTCACGGCCACCGCCATGCCTGGGGTGGTGATGATGTTGGCCAGGCGGCGTTCCATCAGACCGTATTGCGCCTGAAAGGCCTGGCGCAGTTCCGGGGTCAGATCCTCGGCCTCGCGGTGGTAGATGAAGAGGCGCACCAGATAGAAAAGTCCGGCGAACCAGACGACCACACCGACAATGTGCAGCGTTTTGAACCAGAGATAGGCCTCAGGCGGCAGGCTCAGGCCCAGCAGCAGCGCAAAGGGACTCAGGGGAACGCTCATCAGCTCTCAGGCAGCGGATCATCGGGGCCGGATGACGGCCGGATGACGGCCGATGACGGCCAAGGTAAACGCCGCGCCAGGACAGCCTGCTCCCAGGCGCGGCCATCGCGGCCAGACAGGTCCTAGAGGCGACAGGCCCGGCGGGCGACAGCTGAACCGTACGCACGATCAACACGACCTGCATCGGGGCTGAGACGCCCATCGCGACAGTCGACGGTGATCCGTTCGCGATGGCCGGCCTGATCCAGCAACCGGAGACGCAGCTGCCAGTGATGCTTGGCACTGCGTGAGATCTGATCGGCACAGACCGGCCCGACACAGAGTCCAGGCGAGGCCAGGACCTGCGTCGCTCCGCCGGTCAGTGTCGTGATCAGAAACCAGAGACCGAGCACCAGGGCAGGCAGGGGCCTGAGCCATGAATGCCCGGCAGGACCAGACGGGCAGGCGGTGTCCTCCGGCGTCTCCGGGCTCAGAAACCGATCGATCACTCTCATGAAGCGGAACCTACGCCCACCTCGAGCCGCTGCGATTCCTCGGGGTGGGGACCGACGCCATCCACGTCGCTCTCCTGGGGATGGAAGTACTCCCACACCTGACGGGCCAGGGCCTGGCCCAGGCCGGGAACCTTGGCCAGTTGCTGCGGTGTGGCCAGCTGAATCGCATCGATGGAACGGAAGTGGGCCAGCAGATCGCGCACCCGTTTCGGGCCGAGGCCTGGAATATCACTGAGGCGGGAGCGTTTCATGCGCTCACCCCGTTGCTGGCGATGGAACGTGACCGCGAAGCGATGGGCTTCGTCCCGCAACCGCCTGAGCAAAGCAACACCGAGCTGATCGGGATCCGTCTCCAGCGGTTGACGCGAACCCGGAAGGAAGATCTCCTCCCGCTGCTTGGCCAGGGAACAGACCACCAGATCCTCGGCCAGATCCAGCTCCCTCAGGGCCTCCATCACGGCGGACAGCTGCCCCTTGCCGCCGTCGATCATCACCACATCCGGCCAGTCGTTCAGACCATCGGTCTGGAGAGCGCTGCCGGAGCGGCGACGCACCTCCACAAGATCGGCACCGGAGGCCTTGAGCTGAGACCAGCGTCGAAACCGTCGACGCATGATTTCCGCCCTCGCCATGAAATCGTCGGAATGACCGGCGCGGATGCTGCTGCTCTGAATCTTGTATTTGCGGTAGTGCTGTTTGGCCGGGAGACCATCGATGAACACCACCTGGGAAGCCACCGCATCACTGCCCTGAATGTGACTGATATCAAAGCCTTCGATCCGTCGGGGTGGGACCGCAAGTTCCAGAATCTGAGCCAGATCTTCCGTCGCCAGGGTGTTCTGCTCACTGGCACGCTGAGCCCGCTCCAGTTCATAACGGGCATTGCGTTCCACCAGATCGATCCACTCAGCCTTCTGCTGACGCTGAGGCACGACAAGACGCACCTTGCGCCCGCGGCGCTCGCTCAACCATTCCTCGATCAGAGCCTGCTGGGGCAAGGGATGTTGGAGCAGCAGCTCCGGCGGAATCTCCACCGGCTCCACCTGGCTGTAGTGCTCCTCGATCACCCGCTGCAGGATCACACCGGCACGTCCATCCGACAGGGAGGATCGAGCCTCGGGAAGCGCATCACCCGGGACGACGGCAGCAGGATCGTTGCCTGCAGCAACGGGTGAAGCATCCGATGGCCCTGAGGAGTCGGCCTCTTCAGGGCCAGCCATCAATCCCGGCAGATCGGCATCGGCGGTGAAGCCGAGCCGTCCCACCAGCTTGCCGGCCCGCATCTGGAACAGCTGCACGGCCGCGACCCTGGAATCGGCGGCCAGAGCCACGACATCCCAGGACACCGACGCATCACCACCGGCCATCTTCTGATCAGCGGTGAGACTGTCAAGCCCCTGAAGCTGATCACGGACCAGGGCGGCGGCTTCGAAATCAAGCCGCTCGGCGTAGCGCTCCATCTGATCGCGGAGAAGCTGCATCAACTCTTCATTGCGCCCCTGAAACACCATGGCCACCTTGCGCAATGTCTGCTGATAGTCCTCCGGGGTGATGCGCTGCTGACAGACCCCAGGGCAGCGGCCGATGTCGTAATTGAGGCAGGTGCGATCGCGATGCAACGGCTGCGGGCGCTGACGCAGAGGAAAGACACGTTTAACGAGCGAAAGAGTGCGACGCAGCAGGCCAACGTCCACATAAGGGCCGTAGAAGCGATCGAGGGGACTGCGGAACCGTCGCTGTCGAGTGATGAAAATCCTGGGATAAGACTCCGACCAGGTAATGCAAAGATAAGGATATTTTTTATCGTCCTTGAGCAGGACATTGAAATGAGGCTGATGGGCCTTGATCAGATTCGACTCGAGGACCAGCGCTTCGTTTTCACTGTCTGTAACAATAAATTCGATCTCACAAATCTGACGCACCATCAAGCCGATGCGCGGACTGTGACCCGGGGAATTATGAAAATAGCTACGCACTCTCTGGCGCAGAACCTTGGCTTTTCCGATATAAAGGATACGATCTTCTGCATCGCGCATCAGATAGCAACCCGGCTCCTTCGGAATGGCGCCGAGGCGTTGCTGCAGCCGCTCCGGCTGCTGCTTCAAGGGTTGACGCTGAGGAAGGTCCCGGCCCAGCAGAGGGGTCGTCGTCGGCATGGAAACGAAGCGGCCCTCAGCCGCCGTACTGCCAACCGGTGCTGGAAAGCTCCAGGGCAGCCGCGTCACGAGGGAGGGTGGCGCTCTTCACCTCAGCCACGAACACGGTGTGATCGCCATGGGCCACCTCACCCACCAGCTCGCACTCCAGAGCACCGAGGGCGTCGTTGAGCAGTGGCAGACCGAAGTCCCCCAGGGTGTAGGGCGCGACGTCGAAACGTCCACCCAACGCCTTCTGGGGCTTGAAGAACACGGCAGCCAGATCCTTCTGATCAGCAGCCAGCACATTCAGGGAAAAACGCCGGGTGCGTTGAATGATGCCGTTGCTGGTGGAATCAGCACGCACGGCGATCACCACCAGCGGCGGCTCAAAGGACCCCTGAGTCACCCAGCTGGCCGTGAATCCATTCACCTCATCACCCTCGGCCACACCGCAGACGAACAGACCATGGGGGATCTTGCGCAGCAGCGTCTTCTTGGCGTCGAGGTTCAGGGCCATGGCGCGGGTTCAGCGGGCAGCGGGATCAGGAAAACTGTAGGGAGTGCCAACGACGAGCGGGCTCCCGGCACCCCATAGGATCAAGCCAACCTGCTGCCGGGGCCTTCGCCCTCGCATGGCCGATGAAGGCGCTTTACCCCGGCAGCTTCGATCCACTCACCCTCGGACACCTCGATCTGATCGAACGGGCAGCCCGACTGTTCAACGCCCTCGTGGTGGCTGTGCTCCAGAACCCCAGCAAGCAACCCAGCTTCAGCCTCGAGCAGCGTCTCGCCCAGATCCGCCAGGCCACCACCCACCTGCCCAATGTCACCGTGGGCAGCTTCAACGGGCTGACTGTGGATTACGCCCACCGCTGCGACAGCCTGGTGATTCTGCGTGGGCTGCGGGCGATGAGCGACTTCGAATTCGAACTGCAGATCGCCCACACCAACCGCAGCCTCGCGCCACAGGTGGAGACGCTGTTCATGGCGACGGCGGCCCACCACAGTTTCCTCAGCAGTTCCGTGGTCAAGGAAGTGGCCCGTTTCGGTGGCGACATCAGTCACATGGTGCCGACGACGGTGGCGGAAGATCTGCAGAAGCTCTTTAATCCATCCATTGCTTCCCCCTGAGATGTCCGAGCGTCCTTTCACCGTGCTTGAGCAGCTGGACCAGCTGGAGGATGTCTTCCTCGACGGCAGCGGCATTCCCTTCACGGGCGCCCGGCTGGTGAACAAACAGGAGGCGGAGGATGCCCTCGACGCCATCCGTGAGGCTCTGCCTCCCCAGATCGCTCAGGCCGATGCCCTGCTGCGTGAGAAGGAACAGCAGCTGGAGCTGGCCCGTCAGCAGGCCAGCCAGATCATTCAGCAGGCCAACCAGCAACGGGAGCAGCTTCTGGCAGCCTCCTCGATCCGTCAGGACGCGGAACGGCAGGCCGCCGAAATCCGCGAAAAAAGCCGTCAACAGCAGGAACAGGCAACCCAGGACCTGCAGATCCGCCTGAACCAGCTCGATCAGCAGTTCGCCGCCCGACGTCAGCAGCTTGAGCAGGAAGCGCAGGAGATGAAGCGCCAGCTGGCAGAAAAACACGAGCGGACGCGTCAGCAGAACCTGGCGGATCTGGAGGCGATCCGCGCCGAAGGCCAGCGACTGCAGCAGGTCAGCCAGAAGGAAGCGGAAAGGATTCAGGCGGAAGCCCTGCAGTTCAAGCAGCAGACCCAGCTGCAATGCGATGGGCTGATCAACCGCAGCCGCCAGGAAGCCGCCACGGTCCAGGAAGGCGCCAACCACTATGCCGAACAGGTGCTCAGTGAACTGGAAACACGGCTGCAGCAGCTGAGCCAGGTCGTGCTCGCCGGTCGTCGTGAACTCGGCCGCCTGCAACCCGTGCCGCAAGCGGAGACGGACGCGGGCGAGCGCCGGGAGGGCCCCTCCAGGGGCCGGCGGCTGGGTCGCATCCGTCCGGTGGCCTGAACCCGGCGGACTTCAGGGGAGGCTGGCCAGGGGGCCGGCCTCAACGCAGCGGTGGTCCCGGAGAACAGCCAGGAGCAGCGACTGGATGGTGCGATTGGGGGCAGAGGCCCCATTCGAGACCATGCTGATGTAACGCACCCCATCTGTCGTCTCCAGCAGTCCGCTGATGGCCCGCACACCGGTGATGGTGCCGGTCTTGCCGCGGAAATGCCCCTGAAGCGGGGTCCCGACGAACAGATGGCGCAGGGTGCCCCGCTCTCCGGCAATCGCCATCGAAGCCAGATAATCCCGGCCATAGGGGTGGTGATCCATCCGCAGCAGCAACGCCGCCAGAAAACGGCTGGTGACGCGATTGGAGCGATCAAGGCCACTGCCATCAACGACCTGCACCCCCTGCATCGGCAGCCCCTGCTCCGCCAGCCACTGACTGACAGCGGCAGCGGCTTCCCGACCATCCCAGCGCTGGGAAGCCTGACGAAGCAGAACCTCGGCGGTGAAGTTGTGGCTCTCGGTGTTGGCCAGGCTGAGCAGACGGTGCATCGGCGCCGAAGGATGCTCAAGCAGGAGCTGCGCCTGACGCGGCAGCGGATCCTGAGCCGCGATCGGCACCACTCGCACACTGGTGCCGGGTCGATTCAGGGTTCGCGTCAGCAGCCGCTGGAACCGGGCCAGGGGATCGGCGACCGCCTGGTCGAGTGCATTGCTGGTGAGCGCCAGTCGGGTGATCGGGGCGCCATAGGCCTCATAACGATCCTGGGGGTGCCAGCCGGTCGGCCACCAGAGGCTGCGGGGTTCTTCCGCCAGCTCCCGGCGCAGCACCCCGGAAGTGAAGGAATCGGAGGCTGTGGACGACAGAACGGAGGAGCCGGAGGCCGCCGGCAGGGAGGCGAGCATCGCCCCGGCCAGCTGACGCAGTTCCGGGATCGAGAAATCGGGATCCCCCTGACCGACCACCCGCAGGGTGCCATCAGGCAATCGCCAGAGCTGGGTCGTCAACCGATGATCAGGCCCGAGGCGGTCGAGGGCAAAAGCCGTGCTGACCAGCTTCTGGTTGGACGCCGGAATCCGGGGCATCGTGCCGTTGAGATCAGCGAGCAGCCGCCCTCCGGGTTCCGCGACCGTGACGCTCCAGACCGGCGATTCACCTCCGACCAGGCCCTGCAGGGTCTGCTGAAGCGTCGGACAGCTGACCTGGGTCTGCAGCTGCGGCAGACCGATCGGCGGCGGTGCCGGCGGCAGGATCTCAAGAACCGTCCGCGACTGACTCAACCCTGCCGTTGCGGCGAACACCACCGGCAGGGCTGACAAGAGCAACCCGAGACACCGGCTCGAGCCCGGGACTGATCGCAGACCCCGGAACAGCATCTCAGGGACGCCCCAGGGCCAGGCCCGTGACCGTTCCGCTGACCCGGAACTGCTCACCTTCAAGTTCGATCGGTGCACCGATCTTGAGGTTCTGGTTACCGAAAACGACGCCACCGCCGGTTTTTCGACCCTGCCCCTCGAGGACGAAGCGGGCATCCAGGGTGCTGAAGGTCGCCTGGTTGGGATCCGAAGCCGTGACCACCGTGCCATTCGGCTGCACCGCGGTCAGGCGACGCTGCAGGGCGATGACCTCGCGCACAGTGACATTGCCGTGGGGTTCATTGCGAATGACGATGCTGACCGCGCCGGCGCGACGGGCGGACGCGATCAGGGCCGCAGGATCAGCAGTGGCCACCCCGCGGACATCCACGAGCACCGTGACCGGCTGCAGACCTCCTGTCGCCCGGGCGATCGCACCGGTGAGCTTGGGGCTCCAGATCACGCCGACAGCGGCCAGGATCACAGCAGCGGCGGCGCCCGCATCCACCAGGGTCCAGCGGCGACCGCTGGACTGTGACTGCGGCGTTGAGGGCTCGGTGGCCATGAGCGATGGCGATTGGGCGCACTTTACGGAGCCTCGGTCAGGCCGGCCAGGCCCAGCGATCAGTGAGTCCGATCAGGGAGTCAGAGCAGAAAGTCAGTGCCTCAACCCTTCGATGAACTGATCCAGGGCCCGGAGATTGCCACCCAGACTGCCGTCCTGTTGCAGCGCTTCAGCCAGAGCCTCGGCATCGGGCCGCGTCTCAAAGCGGGTCACGAAGCGGTAGCCATCGGGATCCTGGCGATAAAGCTCCCAACCATCGGGATGGGCATGACGCAGGGCGGCCTCGTCGAGCGGTTGGAGCTGGTAGGCCGAGGTCCAGGTGGAGAGGAAGCCCTTGCGACGCTCCCTTGCGACACTGCCGATGCCGACGGCCGCAGCCTCCAGGGTGGGATTGAGGGCGACGACCGGGCCATCGTGCTGGCCGCAGATCTGCTCGAAATCGTCGTATTCAGCCTGCGATGGACTGACTGCCAGCAACAGGCCATGGCTGCGGCCATCGCTCTGAAGGCGTTTCTGATCCCGCAGGCTGCCGATCGAGCCGGCAAGCTCCGGGGCCTCACGCTGAGCCAGGGCCGCAGCTCCGGCATCCGGAAACAACAGCCGAAGACCCGCGGGATCCCGTCCATCGGTCGAAAGCGCAGCCAGGAGACGAAGAGCCACCGGCAGGAGGCGCAGACCCTCAAAACGCCACTCGACGGTCCAGCGGCCACTCGGGCCATCCCGCAACGCCTGCTGAAGAGCTTCGAGGGCCTGAGCTTCTGCGGCTCTCAGATCGGCTGGCAGCATCAGACCTTCGCGCAGGCAGGGCCGACCCTACTGAGCCGTCCGCCGATGCGGCAGGGTCAGAGCTCGATCGACACCATCGCCCTGGCCAGGGCAGCCGGCAGCTGCTGGGGCAGAGCCGCCAGCTGCTCCTCGTTCAGCCAGGGCCCCAGGCTGATGCGCAACCCCGCCGACGCGTCCTCCTCGGAGAGACCCAGGGCCTTGAGCACCGCACTGCCGCGATCCTTGCCCGAGCTGCAGGCGGAACCGCTGCTGACGGCGAATCCCTCCCGCCAGAGCGCAGCGACCAGGCGCCGACCGGAAAGTGGGCGTCCATCGGGCGTACGCACGACAAGGCTGATGTGGTGGGGCAACCGGTGCTCCAGGCACCCGGTATGGCTCACACCGGGCAGCTCCAGCAACGCCACCAGCAGGCGATCGCGCCAGACCGCGATCGGGTCGCTCCCACCATGGGCATCGAGGCGCGCCTGGCAGAGCTCCAGGGCCGCCGCGAAGCCGGCGGCGAGAGCCACGGATTCGGTACCGGCACGACGACCACCCTCCTGACCACCGCCATTCAGCAAGGGCGTGAGGGGAACGCCGGACCGCGCCACCAGGGCACCGATCCCCCGGGGTCCCTGCAGCTTGTGGGCCGTGCAGCTGAGCAGATCGACGGGTCGCTCGGAAAAACGGGCCTCGGTGTGACCGATGGCCTGCACAGCATCCGTATGGAAGTAGACCCCCGCCTGGCGACAAAGCTGTCCGATCGCATCGATCGGCTGCATCGTGCCCACCTCGTTCTGGCCCCAGATCACGGACACCAGACGCGTGGGAGGTGCCAGCAGTGAGGCCAGCACCTCCAGGCGGATCCGGCCGACATCATTGACCGGCAGGGTGACCACCTCCCAGTTCAGAGCCTTCAGTTCAGCAGCGGCGGCGGCGACGGCGGGATGTTCGACCGAAGAGACGAGAAATCGGCCCGGCGGCAGGCTTCTGGCCAGACCGACGATCGCCAGATGGGCCGCCTCCGTGCCACCTGAGCAGAAAATCAGTTCGTCGGTACGGCAACCGAGCACGGCAGCCACCGACTGCCGGCTGCGTTCCAGGCTTTCCGCCGCAGCCAATCCGAACCCGTGAAGGCTGGAGGGATTGGCCCAGGCCTTCTGCCGAGCAGCAGCCATCGCCTGCAGCACCGACTCGGCCGGAGGCGTGGTGGCCGAAGCATCCAGGTAGAGCGTTTGCTCAAGGTTGAGGGAAGGCATCGACATCAGGGCTGAGACGAACGGTCCCGCTCCAGGCGCGAGCGGGTGCGGGTTTCGAGGGAATCGCTGGCCAGAGCCACCAGGTCATCGAGAGAACTGCTGGAGAGCAGGGCTTCCACCCGGGCCCGGGCTTCGGCACTCGGACAGTTGTCAGGCTGTTGACAGCCCTGGACACAGGCCACGGCGCAGTTGACAGCCGCGACGGCGGACGAAGCGGGCACCGGCGACGGAACGCCGACCGCCAGCGGAGGTTCAACAGGCGCCGGACATGGATCAGGCCCGGTCGGATCGGCAGGGAGCCTTTCAGCAGCCGACGCGGGGTCGACGAGGGAGGCCGCAAGCGGAGGTGAAAGATCCGGCACCACCACCGCTTCAAACACCGCTTCCGCAGGACCGGTCATCAACACATGGTTGCTCTCCTGATCCCAGGTGATCTGCAGCGGACCACCGGGCAGATCCACCCGGGCCGAGCGGGCGGCCAGACCAAGGGCGTGGGCCACCACCA
Organism: Cyanobacteriota bacterium; assembly: GCA_046091285.1. GTDB lineage: Bacteria > Cyanobacteriota > Cyanobacteriia > PCC-6307 > Cyanobiaceae > CAIXOZ01. The sequence continues at coordinate 36,494 of JBJTBH010000218.1, forward strand.
GGGTGGCGCAGGCGCCGGTGCCACAGGCCAGCGTCGGGCCGGCGCCCCGCTCCCAGACCCGCATCACCAGGTGATCGGGCTGCAGGATCTGGACAAAATGAACGTTGGTGCGGGCCGGAAAAACCGGATGCACCTCCAGCGCGGCGCCATAACGAACCAGATCGACGCTCGCGACATCATTCACGGGGATGACCACATGGGGATTGCCCATGCCGGCCGCGGCAACGGCGAACACCATCCCCTCCACCTCCAGCTCGCCCTCGGGCAGACCACAGGCCCCGACCGGCAAGGTGGTTGGAATCGTTGCCGGCTCCAGGAACGGCGGGCCCATGTCCACCTGGATCGTGCCGCCGTCCCGAAGCTCAGGCACGATCCGACCGGCCAGGGTCTCGATCTGCCAACGGCGACCCGGGGAATCCCCGTCGCTGTCGGCCAGGAAGCGGGCCAGACAGCGGATGCCGTTGCCGCACATCTCAGGCTCGGTGCCGTCGGCATTGAAGATCCGCATCCGCAGCTCTCCATCCCCCCGGGGCGGGAGGGCGACGATGATGCCATCGGCTCCGACACCGAAGCGCCGATCGCAGAGCCGCCGGATCAGATCAGGGGACAGACCGAAGCAGAATTCCGCTTCGCTGGCACTGCGGCCATCGAGCATCAGGAAGTCATTTCCCAGACCCTGGTATTTGCTGACCTGCAGCACGCGGACGCCTCCCAACCGACTCACTGATCCTATGGAGACCCTCCCCCTTGATCCGAGTCTTCCCGGCGTGCGACAGCTGCAGACGTGGATCCGTCAGCAATCACGCCTGCGGATCGATCTCGGCCACGGGCATGTCCTTGAAGGAGTCCTGCAATGGCAGGATCCGGAATTTCTGGCCCTCAAAACCGGTGCTCCACAGGTGATCCTGATCAACCGCCGGGCCGTGCTCCTGATGATGGTCGTGGGCTGAAGCCATCAGGCGGGCCGGAAGGCTGTGGCACCATCGCTTTCTGAGGGCATGAACAGGTCGGGTCTGGGCCGCGATGTGCCGCGCCACCTCCCAGACCCCCTTCGAACTCCCCTCCGACAACGACCTCCAGCGCCGCCGCGATGCCCCCCGTCCCCCCGTCCTCCGTTTCCTCCCCTGACGGCGGCGGCCGCTACAGCCCCAGGGAGCTGGAGGGCCGGTGGCAGCAGGCCTGGCAGCAGGCCGGGCTCGATCAGACCCCGGAGTCTTCAGGCGACCCGAGCCAGGTGCAGGACACCTTCTATGCCCTGTCGATGTTCCCCTATCCATCGGGGAATCTGCACATGGGCCACGTCCGGAACTACGTGATCACCGATGTGATCGCCCGGGTACAGCGTCTCAGGGGCCGACGTGTGCTGCATCCGATGGGATGGGATGCCTTCGGCCTGCCGGCTGAGAATGCGGCGATCGAGCGTGGAGCGGATCCGGCGGTCTGGACGGATCAGAACATCGCCTCGATGCGGGAGCAGCTGCGTCAGCTGGGGCTGTCGATCGACTGGAACCGGGAACTGGCCACCTGCCACAGCGACTATTACCGCTGGACTCAATGGCTCTTCCTGCAGTTCCTGGACGCGGGGCTGGCCTATCAGAAGGACGCCACCGTCAACTGGGATCCGATCGATCAGACGGTGCTCGCCAACGAACAGGTGGATGGTGATGGCCGTTCCTGGCGCTCCGGGGCCCTGGTGGAGAAGCGACAGTTGCGCCAGTGGTTTCTGAAGATCACCGCCTATGCCGATCAGCTGCTCGATGACCTGCCGAAGCTGGGGGGCTGGCCGGAGCGGGTGCGGACGATGCAGGCCAACTGGATCGGCCGCAGCACCGGTGCGGACCTGATCTTCGATGTGGTCGATGACAGCGGGGAGGCCAGCGGTGAACGGATCACCGTGTTCACCACCCGTGCCGACACGATTCATGGCGCCAGCTATGTGGTGCTGGCACCCGAACATCCCCTGGTGACCGCGCTGACCACAGCGGAGCAGCAGGTGTCCGTGACAGCCTTCTGCGATCTGGTCAGCCGACAGAGCGAGCAGGAGCGAACGGCCGAGGACAGACCGAAACGGGGCGTGCCGATCGGAGCCCGGGTGCGGAACCCGGCCAACGGTGAGCTGATCCCGATCTGGATCGCTGATTACGTGCTCGCCGACTACGGCACCGGTGCGGTGATGGGCGTTCCTGCCCATGATCAGCGCGATTTCCTCTTTGCCCGACAGTACGAACTACCGGTGCGGCAGGTGATCGTGCCCTCCGGTAGCGATGAGCATGCCTTCGAGGGTGGTCCCTGGACCGAGGCCGGGGTTCTGATCCATTCCGGCCCCTTCGACGGGCTGAGCTCGGAGGAGGCGCGCACCGTCATCGCCACTGCCGCCGAAGCGCAGGGCTGGGGCCGCTCCCGGGTGCAGTTCCGCCTGCGCGACTGGTTGATCTCCCGCCAGCGCTACTGGGGCTGCCCGATTCCGGTCATTCACTGTGACGCGTGCGGCGTGGTGCCGGTGCCTGCGGATCAGCTGCCGGTGGAACTGCCCAGAACGGTGACCCTGGCAGGCAAAGGGGGGTCCCCCCTGGCCCAGCTGGAGAGCTGGTGGCGGGTGGATTGCCCCCATTGCGGCCGAGCGGCGCGGCGCGAAACCGACACCATGGACACCTTCATGTGTTCCAGCTGGTATTACCTTCGCTATAGCGATCCTCACAACACGGAGCTCCCCTTTGCCAGGGAATCTGTCAATCAATGGCTACCTGTGAATCAATACGTTGGCGGAATTGAACACGCCATTCTCCATCTTCTTTATTCAAGATTTTTCACAAAAGTCTTGCGCGATCGTGGGCTTCTTGATTTTGACGAACCCTTCCAGAAGCTTCTGACACAGGGAATGGTTCAGGGAATCACCTATAAAAATCCGATCACAGGAAAATACATCGCCCCAGCCGATGTCGCAGACTCAAGCGACCCTCGCGATCCGATCAGCGGAGAACGACTCGATACTTTCTTTGAGAAAATGTCGAAATCCAAATACAACGGTGTTGATCCTGCTCGGGTGATCGAGCGCTACGGCGCCGACACGGCCCGGATGTTCATTCTCTTCAAAGCACCGCCGGAAAAGGATCTTGAATGGGATGAGGCTGATGTTGAAGGTCAGTTCCGCTTCCTGCAACGGATCTGGCGTCTGGCGGAGGCCGCAGCTGATCGCGGCCTGAGCCTGAACGATGGCGCGGTTACCCCGGCGATGGTGTCCGAGGCCCTGGCCTCCGCTGAACTCAGCAGCGAAGAACGGGAGATGCGACGGGCCGTGCATACCGCCATCGCCGCCATCACGGAGGACCTCGACGGCGACTATCAATTCAACACCGCCGTCTCGGAGCTGATGAAGCTCAGCAATGCCATGGCCAACCATCTCGCAGCCAGCCGGCCATGGCTGGCCTGTGAGGCCCTGCGCACACTGCTGATTCTGCTGGCACCCTTTGCCCCGCATCTGGCCGAGGAACTCTGGACCAGGCTTGGTGGTCGCAAGGCGGCGGATCCGCTGGAGACCAGCAGTCTTCACCGGCAGACCTGGCCCACCGTTGATGCCAGCGCCCTCGTGCGTGACACGGTGCCGCTGGTGATTCAGATCAAGGGCAAGGTGCGCGGCAGCCTTGAGGTCCCGGCGGATGCCGACAAGTCCACGCTCGAACAACTGGCCCTGGCCAGTGACATCGCCCTGAAGTGGCTGGAAGGTCGCCCCCCCAGCCGGGTGATCGTCGTTCCGGGAAAACTGGGGAATCTGGTGCCCTGAAGATTTCTTCAGGGCGCTGCCGATGAGTCCCGGGCGGCACAACCGGCCCGGGACTCAGAACCCATCAGTCGTGGAGAAAGACAAGGCTGTCGGGCTGGCCCCAATCGCCTCGGGCGCTGATATGGCGGCGGTTGGCGCAGAGATGGCGCAGGATCCAGTAGAGGGGATCGGCACTCGGAAGTTCGAGCTCGGCCTGCAACTGGGCCAGGGTGTGCTCCTGTCCATCGCCCAACCGCTCCTCCAACCGCACCTGCAGCGCAAGCAAGGCCGCTGCCGCCTTCTTGCCGGCTTCAACACCGGGCTGGTGGTAGGCATTGACATTGACAAGCTCGCCGTAAAGCCCGACAGCACGCTCAAACAGGGCGATCAGCGCCCCAAGGCTGTGCTCATCGAGGCGCTGCATCGTGATGCTCAGGTTCTGGCGGCCTTCCTCGGTCAGGGCGGCCCGGGTGCCCTGAAGGAAGCCATCAAGGAAATCTCCGGGGTTTTCGCCCTCGAGCGGCGGAATGTCACCGGGATCCTCGAGCACCTCAACGAAGGTGACAAAGAAGTTATCGATGCCATCTCTCAATTGCTGCACATAGGCATGCTGGTCGGTGGAACCCTTGTTTCCATAGACCGCCAGCCCCTGTTGTACCACAGCACCGTCGCGGTCGAGCTTCTTGCCCAGGCTTTCCATCACCAGTTGCTGCAGATAGCGACTGAAGACCTCCAGGCGATCGCGATAGGGCAGAACCACCATGTCGCGACGACCGCGCCCGCCCCCGGCCGCATACCAGGCCGCCGCCAGCAGGGCCGCAGGATTGGCCATGGGATCAGCGACACGGGTGGCCGCATCCATCGCCGCGGCACCGTCCAGGAAACGACGGATGTCCGCACCGATCAGCACCCCGGGCAGCAGTCCGACGGCACTGGTGATGCTGGTGCGGCCCCCGACCCAGTCGAACATGTCGAACCGTTCCAGCCACTGACCGGCCTGGGCCTCCTGATCGAGGCGACTACCAAGCATCGTGATCGCCACCGCCTGGTTCGACCAGGTCCCGCCCTTCGCTTCAACGGCACGGCGGGCCTGCATCATGCCGATGTGGGGTTCCGGCGTACCACCCGACTTGCTCACCACAACGACAAGGGTGGTGCGCAGCCGCTCCCCCAGAGCCGCCAGAGTGCGACGCATGCCGTCGGGATCGACATTGTCGAAGAAGTTGAACGGCAGACCGGCGCCAGGTTCCTGCAGGGCCCGGATCATCAGAACCGGACCCAGGCCGGAGCCACCGATGCCGATCCACAGCACATCGGTGAACGGAGTGCCTGAGGGGGAAGCCACGCGACCGGCCAGGACATCCCGACCGAAAGACTCGAGGCGATCGACTTCGGAACGGACATGAGCCGCCGCTTCGGGATCAGGGGCCAGTGCCGAGGTGCGCAACCAGTAGTGGCCGACCATCCGCTGCTCATCGGCATTGGCGATCGCACCGGCCTCCAGAGCCGCCATCGCCTCAAAGGCCTTGACGAATCGCGGTTCAAGCGTGTTGATCACGTCCTGATCGATCGCCATCCGACTGACATCCAGCCAGAACCCGAGGGATTCGTCATGCCAGAGCAGGGAGCAGAACCGCTGCCACTGGGCCTGGGGATCGGTGCTGGTGGCCGGAGGAAGTGTGGTCATGGCCCTGACTGGATCGCACTCATGCGAATGGACGCTATTCCCACAGGGGCCAGGGACACCGCCCTGCTGGACGGTTTCCAGCAAAAAACCATGGACTGAACCGCGACTGTGTGGACAGGCACACAAGCGGAGCCAGGCCACCGACCCATCCGAGGGACCCGCTTAAACTTCACAGGAATTTCTGATTCTCCGCACGGCGGTCGTTCGATGGCAGCCCCCGCTCGGCAAGCAGATCAGACCCCTGAAACCGTCGAACCGGAAGGCACCAGCCCTGCAGCCGGATCCGGGCAACAGCCTGGACTTGTCCTGGCCCTGCTGAGTCTGTTCTGCCTCGGTCTGGGGGCGTTGCCGGCCATGCTCCCGAAGTCTCCGCAGATTCAGCACCGCATCGCCGCCCGAACCTCCCCATCGCAACAGGTCGAGACCCTTCCCGCCGTCGGCCAGTCGGAGCTCTCCTATTTCACACCCGAGGAACTGGCCGTCCTCGAACGCCATTTCGGTGTGCACGGCTCCCAACCGGCCCTCGCCCAGCTGTTCTTTGAAGGGGTGGGGCAGTTCCGGCCCCTGCGCCGCCAGACCCTGCGTCTGCTGCAGGAGGTGAGGCCGACCCTGCTCCAGGAATGTGCCCGTCAGAACGTCAACCCGATGCTGGTTGCCGCCGTGCTCTACGAGGAAGTGCAACTGGCGAAACCCGGGGAACATCTTCCCGTTGCCGCCCACTCCGGCCTGATCCGCACCCACGGTCCGGCCCAGATCAGTCTTGAGGAGCTGGTGATCCAGGGGCGACTGAGCCCGGAGGCCACCGAGGCGGAGAAATACGCGGCAGTCGATCGCCTGCTCGACCCTGATGAAAATGTCCGGGTGCTGGTCAGCAAATTCGCCCGCCTGACCCGGAAGCTCGGATTTCCCACGGATCGCGTTCCCGAAATCACCGCTGGAGCCGCTGATGTCAAGGCGCTCGCCACCCTGGCCTATCTCTACAACGGCAAACTCGACTATCCCAGTCGCATCCTGCGCCACATGGAGGATCCTGAGCTGCATGGCCTGATCTACAGCCAACGACAGGATTCGATCTCAGCGCTGATCTGAATTCAGGGCCTCCCAATGGGAGCACCGGCGGCATCGACGGGCACCGCAGATTGATCGTCAGGTTTGCGGCGGTTCGAAGGCGAGCCACTGAGAACGACGCCGCAGGACCGCAGCGGACGCCTCTGGATCCTCGATCAGCAGCCAACGCTTCGGCTGGGGAGCCTCAGGGCGGAGCGACAGCTGCCGAATCTCTCCCCGCCTGGCGATCAGCAGCCGCTGCTCCTTGCCGACCCTGGATGCGAGGCCCAGCTGTTCCGGCTTCAGCAGGCGGCGATCCTCAAGACCGAGCAGTTCATCGCCGACCATCAGACCGGCGGTCTCCGCCGGTCCACCGCGATGAACGCGCTGAGCCAGCAGGGAGGTTCCTTCCGCACGCACCGCCAGACCGAGCCAGGGCTCGGTTCCAGGTTCCGGCTGCAGGCGCAGGCCCACATCGGCCAGATAGCCGTCGAGGTCAGGATCCTCCAGACCGCTCAGCCAGGTCGGAAGGAGCGTCTCCAGATCGGGGGCAGCCGCCCGGAAGGCCGCGATCAGATCGTCATCGCCGTAGCCCCGTCCCCACCGACCGAGCCGCTGCCAGAGATCGCGCAACACGCTCGCCAGGGACTGATCATGACGACGCAGATGCAGATCAAGAACCAACGCCAGCACAGCACCCTTGAGGTAATAACTGATCTGGTTGTCGGGGGCGTAGGCATCCGCCCGATACAGCTTCACCCAGGCCTCCATGGAGCTGTCGCGCAGTGATTGCACGCGGCGACCCGGCGTGAGGCGAAAACGACTCAGATCCTCGCCAAGGTCCTTCCAGAGGGTGTCCGGTTCAAACAATCCGGCTGCGATCGGCAGCAACTGATCGACATAGCTGGTGACCCCTTCGGCGAACCACAAGCCGGGAACCACCTGAGGCCGGTGGTAATCGATCGGGGCCAGCTCCCTTGGCCGCAGACGTCGCACGTTCCACTGGTGGAAGTATTCATGGGCGACCAGCTGCAGAAAACGACGGTAGCCATCAGGGCTCTCCAGAGCCGATCGGCCGTACACCAAAACGCTGGCGTTGTCGTGCTCGAGGCCGCCATAGCCCTCCTCCAGCAGATGCAGGACAAACAGATAGTCAGAACTGGCCGGTCGCTGCATCCCCATCAGCCGGCAACAGGCCTGGGCAACAGCGCCGACATCCTTCAACAGATCCGGGAATCGCTCGTTCAACCAGGCCTGGCCATCGCCGGCACCAGCCCAGGTGACCCAACGATGCGGCACCTCGCCGACACTGAACAGCTGCTCCCGGTGGGGGCCCGCCTCCAGAGGCGCATCAATCAACGCATCGAAATCCGGGGCCAGAAAGCGACCATCGGCCTGGCGGTTCAGGGGCAGAAAGGCCTGCCATCCCTCTGGAAGGTCGATGGACAGCGCATGCGGGGACCACCGTTCTCCCTCCACCTCCAGGACGATGGCCGCCAACGGAAGAAAGCCATGGTCCTGATCGAGATGGGCGGTGCGCACCGTCAGCTCCGTGGCCATCACGGCATAGCGCACCTCCACCTCCACACCCGGGCGGATCGGCACCTGCCAGGTGGCGATCCCGAGGCGACGGACCGGCAGCTGCTGCCCCGCCTGCCAGACCTGCAGGGACTCGAGCTGGCGCACATAATCACGGATCAGGTAGGAGCCGGGGGTCCAGGCCGGCAACCTCACCCTCAGGGTGACAACCCGCGGCTTCAGCCGCAGCCGGACCGCGAGGCGATGGGTGTGCGGCTCACGAAGATCCAGATGGACATCAACCACGGATCAGACCTTCACGCGGAGATCTCGATCCGGGCATCCGCCAGAGACCGACCAGCCTCGCGCAGGGCCAGGCGGGCAGCATAACGGCGGGTGATCGCACCGATCAGAGGCCGCAGCGCATGGGAACGGCCGATCCGCTGCAGATCCGCCACCAGCGCCAGCTGGCCATCCCTCTGCCGGCGCCAGCCGATGCGCTGACCATCCGAAAGGGTGACGAACAGATCAACCGGCTGGCGATCGTCGGCGAATCCCTGCAGATCGCCTCCCGCCATCGGGCTGAGGCCAAGATCCCGCAACGCGGCATCAAGAAGATCCGACTCGCGCAGGACCGTTGGCAGGATGGAGAGATGGGACATGAGGCGATGCCCGCTTTGTCAGACCCTAGCGATCAGGAGCCATCCATCCAGTGGCCACGGCCACCATCAAGTGGAATCAGCGGGCACAGGACGCTGCGACTGGCGGTGATGGCCTCCGGGAACGGAAGCAACTTTCAGGCGCTGGTGGAATCCTGTCGGCGTGGGGAGCTGGCGGCGGAGGTGGTGCTGCTGGCCGTGAACAACGGTGATTGCGGTGCGGTGGCCCGCGCCGACCAGCTCGGCATCACCACCGAACTGCATGACCACCGCCGCCATCACAGCCGCGACAGCCTGGACAGCGCCCTGGTGGAAAGCTTCCAGCGGGCCTCGATCGATCTGGTGGTGATGGCGGGTTGGATGCGCATCGTCACGGCCCGGCTGATCCAGGCCTTCCCCGAGCGACTGGTGAACATCCATCCCTCCCTGCTTCCCAGCTTCAAGGGGCTCGACGGCGTCGGTCAGGCCCTGGCCGCCGGCGTCACCCTGGCGGGGTGCACCGCCCATCTCGTCAGCGAGGCGGTGGATTCAGGGCGGATTCTGGTGCAGGCGGCCGTTCCGGTGCTCCCCGGCGATGATCACCACAGCCTCAGCCGGCGGATTCAGGCCCAGGAGCATCGGATCCTGCCCCTGGCTGTCGCCCTGGCGGGGGAATCCTGGCTCCAGGACCGCCGGGTGGTGACATCCTCCGCCGGGTGGTGACCCCCTCCGCCGGGTGGTGACAACCTTCGCCGGGCAGGTTCAGGGGTAGAACGGCAGCAGCGGCAGACCGAGGCTGGCCGGCAGGCCGGCCATCAGATTCAGGGCTTGCACGCCCTGGCCTGCCTGCCCCTTGATCAGGTTATCGATGGCGGACATCACAATCAGCTGGCCGGTGCGCTGATCCACCTGGACGGACAACAGCGCCCGATTGGTCTGCCGGACCCACTTGGTGGAGGGATAGGTGCCCACAGGCAGCACGGAGACGGAATCGGAATGGCGATAGGCCACTTCCAGAAGAGTGGTGCAGTCCTCAGCCGTGAGGCCAGGATCCCGTAGGCGGGCATAGACAGTGGCCAGCAGACCGCGCACCATCGGCATCAGATGCGGCGTGAACTGAAGCGCGATCGCCTGACCCGCCTCCCGGCTGGCCAGCTGTTCGATTTCACTGGTGTGCCGATGTCCGACGACCCCATAGGGAGCGACCGCCTCGGAAGCCTCGGCCAGCAGCAGATGCTCCTTGGCCGCCCGCCCACCGCCGGAGGTGCCCGTCTTGGCATCGATGATGATTCCGCTCGTTTCAATCAGCCCCTGGCGCAGGAACGGGGCCAGGGCCAGCAGACTGGCGGTCGGGAAGCAACCGGGAGCGGCCACCAGCCGGGCGGCACGAATGCGCTCCTCCTCCAGTTCCACCAACCCATAGACAGCCTCAGCGCAGAGTCCGGCGTCATCGCGGGGGTGCTCACGGGCCTCCGTGACATACACCTCACGCCACTGATCCAGGGAGCGGTAGCGATAATCCGCCGACAGATCGACCACCTTCAGCCCCCGGACCAGCAGATCGGGGACCAGGCGGGCCGCCAGGCCATTGGGAAGACTGAGAACCACCAGATCGGCCGCCGCCGCGATGGCCTCCGGATCCGGGGTCTGAATGATCGGATCGCCGGCAAGAGGCAGAAACGGCACCAGCTCGCTCCAACGGCGACCGCTGCTGCGCTCACCACCGAGATAGGTGACCGTCAGCTGCGGATGATCGGCCAGGAGTCGAAGGGTCTGCAGACCGCCATAACCACTGGCGCCGATGACGGCGACCCGCTGCTGAACCATGCCCGAAGTTCCTGAACTGACGATCGTACCGGGCTCTATAAAGGCTTCATGCCTGGACGCCATGCCAGCCCGTCCCACCGCCGATCCCGGTGACCCTCTCCGACCCCACCACGCCTTCCACGACCGCGTCCACCATGGCGGGCCCAGCGATCGTCTTCGATGCGATCGCCGATGCCCTCACCGCCATTCGCAACGGCGAATGCATCGTGGTGGTGGATGACGAAAACAGAGAAAACGAAGGGGATCTGATCTGTGCCGCCCAGTTCGCCACGCCGGAACAGATCAATTTCATGGCCACGGAGGCCCGAGGACTGATCTGCCTGGCCATGGAAGGCAGGCGCCTCGATGATCTCGAGCTGCCTCTGATGGTGGATCGCAACACCGACAGCAATCAGACGGCCTTCACCGTCTCGGTGGATGCCGGACCGGAACTTGGGGTGAGCACCGGAATCTCCGCCGAGGATCGGGCCCGCACGATCCAGGTGGCGATCCATCCCGACACCCGGCCCTCCGATCTACGCCGACCGGGACACATCTTTCCACTGCGGGCCAAGGCCGGCGGCATTCTCAAACGGGCCGGCCACACCGAAGCAGCCGTTGATCTGGCCCGGATGGCCGGCCTCTACCCCGCCGGCGTGATCTGCGAGATCCAGAACGTCGATGGGTCGATGGCGCGGCTGCCGCAGCTGGTGGACTATGCGCGTCGGCACGGACTGCGGCTGATCAACATCGCCGATCTGATCAGCTTCCGTCTCGGCACCGAACGCTTTGTGCGCCGCCAGGCGGAAGCGAAGCTGCCCAGCACCTTCGGCGACTTCCGCGCCATCGGCTATCACACCGAACTTGACGGCGGCGACCATGTGGCGATCGTCAAGGGCCAACCGGATCTGGCCACAGGTCCGGTTCTGGTGCGGGTGCACTCGGAGTGCCTGACCGGTGATGCCTTCGGTTCCCTGCGCTGTGACTGCCGCCCGCAACTGGAAGCCGCCCTGCGGATGATCGAGGCCGCCGGCGAGGGGGTGGTGGTCTATCTGCGCCAGGAGGGCCGCGGCATCGGACTGATCAACAAACTGCGGGCCTACAGCCTCCAGGACGGTGGACTGGACACCGTGGAAGCCAACGAACACCTCGGCTTCCCGGCAGACCTGCGCAACTACGGGGTCGGGGCCCAGATCCTCAGCGACCTGGGGGTGCATCGCCTTCGCCTGATCACGAACAATCCGCGCAAGATCGCCGGTCTCGGCGGCTATGGCCTGCAGGTGGAGGATCGCGTCCCCCTGGTGATGGATGCCTCAAAGCACAACGCCGCCTATCTGAGCACCAAACGCACCAAGCTCGGACATCTGCTCAATGAGCACGTCGGCGGCCCGACCGCTGTGCTGGCGTGGCATCCCGGCCACAGCAACCCGGAGCCTTCAGCTCTGGAAATCCAGGCGACGGAACACTGGAAGGAGCTGCGCAGCCACGGCGAAAGGGAAGGCCTGCAACTGGAGCGCGAAGAACACAGTCGGGTGCTGGCCCTGCTGAACCAGCCCCCCCTCGCGGTGCTGGTGACAGGCCCATCAGGAGGGGCCTTGGAGAATCGGCAGCTGAACGCTCTGCTGTGTCGGATGGCGACCTGGCCCGACACCGCTGAAGTGAACCTGCTGCTGGCCCCGGACGTGCAGCGGAGCACCCACCCTGGCAATGCCCTCGAACCCCGACAGAGGCCCCTGGGGGAGCTGACCGACGGCCGAAGCCCCGAGGAGCCATGGGATCCGGGAGCCTTGATCCGCTGGAGCTGAGCCGGTTGATCAAACCATGGCAGGGAACGCCCCAGGCTGGGGCGCTCCCATTCCGCCCCGAGGTCTGATCCTCAGTCGGTGATAGTCACCTTGTTGATGCGGCTGCCGGTCTTCAGGGCCAGAACCACGGCGAGATCGTCGGTATGCCCGAAGACCGTATGCACGCCATCGAGGTGGGGCTGGGCTTCATGGCAGAGGAAGAACTGACTGCCACCGGTGTTCTTGCCAGCATGGGCCATCGAGAGCGTGCCGGCCTTGTGGCGCTGGCTGTTGATCTCACAGTCGATCTTGTAGCCGGGTCCACCGGTGCCCGCCACACCACGAGCGCCCTCACGGCTGTTGGGGCAGCCGCCCTGGGCCATGAACCCGGGGATCACCCGATGAAAGGCCAGGCCGTCGTAGAAGCCGTCCTTGGCCAGCTTGACGAAGTTGGCCACGGTGTTCGGGGCGTCGGCGTCAAACAGCTCCAGATGAATCTGGCCGGCATCGGTATCCATCAGGGCTTGAGTCATCGCAGGAACAGCAAAGATCGGACTGTATCCGCCTTGCGTTAAAACGGTCACAGCAGCCTTCCGCGTCGATCCAGCCCATGAGCCCCTCCCCTGACGCCAGCGCCGACAACAGCGCCGCCAGCAACCGCAGCTCCTCAGCAGACCTGGCGGCGGCGCGCCTGGGCATCCTCGGCGGCAGCGGCCTCTACGCGATGGAAGGCCTGGAAGCGATCGAAGAGATCGTGGTCGACACCCCCTATGGCCCTCCCTCCGACAGCCTGCGGCTGGGTCGGATCGGTGACCTGGACGTGGTGTTCCTGGCCCGCCACGGCCGCCATCACACGCACCTCCCCTCAGATGTGCCCTATCGGGCCAACCTCTGGGCCCTGCGCTCCCTCGGAGTGCGCTGGATTCTGTCGGTCTCGGCCGTCGGATCCCTGCAGGAAGAGCTGCAGCCACTCGACTTTCTGGTGCCGGATCAGTTCATCGATCGCACCCACCAGCGGCCCCTGACCCTGTTCGGCGATGGGCTGGTGGCTCACGTCACCGCCGCGGATCCGTTCTGCCCGGTGCTGAGCGATCTCCTGGCCGACACGGGACGTCAACTGATGCCGGAAGGCCGGACACTGCATCAGGGCGGAACGTATCTCTGCATGGAAGGCCCGGCCTTCTCGACCCGGGCCGAATCCGAGCTCTATCGCTCCTGGGGCGCCCACGTGATCGGCATGACCAATCACACCGAAGCTCGCCTGGCCCGGGAAGCGGAGATCGCCTACGCCACCCTGGCGATGGTCACCGATTACGACTGCTGGCATCAGGAGCATGCCTCCGTGACCGTGGAGAGGGTGATCGACAACCTGCGCTCCAACGCCTCCCTGGCCCAACGCATCGTCCGGGCCACCGCTGAACGCATCAGCCGCGAACGCCCCGCCAGCAAGGCCCACAGCGCCCTGCGCCACGCCCTGATGACTCCCAGAGAGCAGGTGAGCCCCGCAAGTCGACGCAAATTCGATCTCTTCACCGCTCCCTACTGGGGAGCCTTCGAAGGCTGATCCTCCGCAAGCGCTGCCCGCAGCCGGCCCTCGTGGCGATCAAGGGCAGCGCCCGCCGCTTCAGCGGACAGCTGCCTGACGGCCATCAGCAGGGCCCGCTTCACCGATCCACCGGCCTGTTGCAGCAGGGCAGCCCCCCGGTCGCGATCCACCGCCGCCAGATCGCGCAGGATGCGCAGGGCACGGTCCTCGAGCTTGCTGTTGGTGACGGCGACATCCACCATGCGATTGCCATGCACCTTGCCGAGGCGCACCATCACGCCGGTGGAAAGGATGTTGAGGGCCATCTTCGTGGCCGTGCCGGCCTTCAGACGGGTGGAACCGGTGAGCAGTTCAGGTCCTGTGAGCAGACGGATATCGATGCTGCAGGGCATCGGTGCCTGCTCGGCCGGCACACAGGCCAGGGCAACGGCCAGCGCCCCCTGCTCCAGCGCCCAGGTCAGGGCGCCCAGAACGTAAGGGGTGGTACCCCCGGCAGCGATCCCCACCAGGGCATCGCCCGGCCCGAAGCCCCGTTGCCGCAGGTCTTCAATGCCGGCTTCCGCCAGATCCTCCAGGCCTTCGGAACTGCGCAGCAGGGCTGGCGCCCCCCCGGCGAGCACCCCCTGCACCTGCTCCGGCGGACTGCAGAAGGTCGGCGGACATTCCGCCGCATCGAGCACCCCGAGGCGACCGGACGTTCCGGCTCCGAGGTAGAACAGCCGACCTCCGAGCGCCAACCGGCCGGCGATCGCCTCGATCGCCTCCGCCAGTTGCGGGGCGACGGCCGCCACCGCCTCCTGGGGCCGGCGATCCTCCTGACAGAACACCTGCACCAGCTCCAGAGTGGACAGCTGATCGAGATCCGTGCTCGCCGGATTGCTCTGTTCGGTCAACAGATGGCCGCGATCGCTGCCGGCCACAACCCGGGCCGCGGGTTCGGCCGGAGCGTGCCCCTCACTCACAGCAGACCCTCAAGCTGGCGCCGGAAAGCCTCCAGAGCCGGATCGGAGGAGGTGATCGGCTCCGCAGCCCGCGGCTGACGTTCCTCGGCCTCAGTCCCTTCCGACCCCTGCGGCCCCTGGCCACGCACCCCGGCCTCCGCCTGGTCCTTCCAATCGGAAACGTCGAGATTCTGCTCCGGTGGCGCGATCATCAGGCGATCTTCCGCCGACTGAGGCAGAAAACCGGCAGGAACGAACCGGGCCTCATAGCCGGCCTGGCTGCAGAAACGCTCCATCTCCTCCCGATCGATGGCATCGACCGTCGGGATCGGGAAATCCTGGGCCTCCAGCAGACCGGCATAACGCTCGGCATCATCGCGATCTTCAAACAGCAGCACGACCGTGCGACCGCTGACCTCGAGCGAATGGATGCCTTCGCTGTCGCTGCCGGCATCAAACAGCAGGACGTGGACCGGCATGGCAGGGGAAAGGGAGTCTGTTCAGTGTCCCATCGATGCCCGACCTGCCTCGCAAAGAGGGCGACGGTGTTGCGGATCGTCGCCATGGCCCGGGCTGCAGAGTCGGTCGGCAGGACGACGCTCAGCGAGGCGCAGTCCCCTGGATCACCTCTGTTGGTCCGCTTCGCGAGCCAGCTGCTGCAGCCGCCTGAACAACGCTTCCTCGGCTTCACTCAGAGGATCGGGAATGACAAGACGGAGCTCGACGAACTGATCGCCTCGCTGATGACCGCTTTCCAGGCCCCGGCCCCGAAGCCGCAGCAGGCGACCGCTGGAGGAACCGGCAGGAACCTGCAACCGGACGGCTCCGGCCAGGGTGGGGACCACGGCAGCGCAGCCGAGGGCCGCATCAGCAGGATGCAGATCGAGCTGAAACAGCACCCGCAGACCATCGATGCGCAGACCCTCCGCTGTGCGCACCCGCAGATGCAGGAAGTGATCACCACCGGTGGGGGTGACGCCGGCCAGCCGCAGACGCCAGCCATCCCCGGCCATCGGTGGGGTGGTGACCTCAACGGTGGTGCCATCCGGCAGGGTGAGCTCGATCCGTTCGCCATGCAACGCCTGATCAGGCGTCAGATCGACGATGGTTTCCAGATCCTCTGAGGCCTGGACCGGCGGCGGTGGCGCAGGCTGGGGCGGCGTGACACGACCGGCCGGTTCCGGTTCGGGTTCCGGTTCGGGTTCCGGCCACGATGAGCCCGGACGCGACCGGCTCTGGCGGCGACCGAACAGCTCATCGAGATACTCGTCAAACTCTGGAAATCCGACAGCGAAAGGATCGGCATCCCCGGAATCAGGATCCTGATGTCCCGTCTCCCAGGCCTGTCGCCGCCGAGGATCGGAAAGAACGGCATAGGCCTCGTTGATCCGCTTGAAGCGTTCTTCCGCGACCGGATCATTGGCATTGAGATCGGGATGCCATCGGCGCGCCTGGGCGCGAAAGGCACGCTTGAGGGTGTCGGCATCGGCCCCTGGCTCGAGACCGAGCTCCCGCCAGTGATCAACGTCAGCCCCGAGGGGTGCAGCACGACGAGCCACCGTCAGTTCTCAGCCCAGGGGTCATCATCGAGCGGCACGGGCCGCGGGCGACGATCGCGCGGATCAGGGTCCGGGGAACGACCCCAGTCTTCCTCGGGAGGTGCTGGACGCCGCGCTCCCTCGACCCGTGTCTCATCCCGCTGAGGACCCTCGCGCCGGATCCTCTCGTTGCGTCCCTGCTCCCAACCGGAATCAGCGCGATCGTCCTGAAAACGACGACCCTGGGAATCACCCGAGCGCTCAGAACGACCAGTGAAGGCCGCCGGACGATCCGCCACAGCATCGCGGTCAGGATCAGGGCCGACCGCTCGCGGTTGCCAGCGGGGGGAATCGCCTGCATCGCGGGCCTGCCAACGGGAGGAGCCAGCCTCCTCCCGCTCGCCTGACCACCCGCCACCGCGGGAACCGAAGCGATCCGCATCCGGCCGATCCCAGGAGGATGCCCCCAGACGACTGGCATCCCGCCACGGCTCCGAGGCCCAGGGATCACGGGAGGGCTGGGAGCGATAACGATCCCGGTCCCAGTCATCATCAAAATCGTCGGAGAACAGCTCGTCCTTGAGCGAACCCAGGGTGTTCTTCAGCCCCTGGAGGGGATTGCTCTCCACCTTGCGCTCACTGGCCAACCGGCGATTGAGGCCATAAACAGCCTCCTGGAGTTGACTGACTGCCACATCGAGCTCCAGCAGATCCTCGGCGGCGAGCAGGTCCTGAACCTCTCGCACGGCCATCTCCACCGAACGCTGCTGCCGTTCCGCCCCATAGGGGCCGAGCTCGAGGGCCGCATCTCGAAGGCGACGCTCCGCCTGGGCGATCAGGGTCTGGGCACGGTTGCGACGGTCGAGCTCGCTGCGGCGTCGGCGATCCTCTGCCGCCTTCTGTTCGGCTTCAGCAAGCAGGCGCTGAATCTCCTCCTCACTGAGATTCGAGCCCCCCTGGATGCTGACGCTCTGCTGACGACCGGTGGTGCGGTCGGTGGCCGACACCTGCAGCAATCCATTGGCGTCGATATCGAAGGAGACCTGAACCTGGGGGACACCACGAGGGGCGGGCGGGATGCCGGACAACCGGAAGCGACCGAGGGACTTGTTGTCCTCCGCCATCTGCCGCTCACCCTGGAGCACATGGATCTCCACCGAGGACTGATTCGCCTCCGAGGTGCTGAAGACATCGGAGCGACGAACCGGGATCGCCGTGTTGCGAGGAAGCAGCACCTTCATCGCCCCGCCGATCGTCTCCAGGCCGAGAGAGAGAGGCGTGACGTCGTTGAGCATCAGATCCCGGAGCTCGCCGGTGAGGATCCCCGCCTGAACAGCGGCACCGATGGCCACCACCTCATCCGGATTGACCGACTGACAGGGATCGATCGGGATCAGGGTGCGCACCATGTTCTGGACCATGGGCATGCGGCTGGCACCACCCACCAGCACCAGATCGTCGATGTCCTCAGCCGCGACACCGGCATCGCGAAGGGCGCGCTGCACGGGCCGGAGCAGACGATCGAGCAGATCGGGGCACAACGACTCGAAGGTGCGCCGCTCCAGGGTGGTTTCAATGTGGAGAGGGCCCTCGGGGCCGGTGGCGATGAATGGAAGGGAAATCGGGGTGCTCTGCACGCCGCTCAGTTCCTGCTTGGCTTTTTCCGCCGCTTCGTTCAGACGCTGCAGGGCCTGGCGATCGCGGCGCAGATCAAGACCATGGCTGGCCTGAAAGGCCTCCGCCAGCCAGTCGACGATGCGGCGATCCCAGTCGTTGCCACCGAGCTGCGTGTCCCCGCTGGTCGCCTTGACATCGAAGACACCATTGGCAATCCGCAACAGGGAGACATCAAAGGTGCCTCCTCCGAGATCGAAGACCAGCACCCGTTTGACGGCGCTGCGATCAAAGCCGTAGGCCAGGGCCGCGGCGGTGGGTTCGTTGAGGATCCGTTCTACGCTGATGCCGGCCAACCGGCCGGCATCGCGGGTGGCCTGGCGCTGGGCGTCATTGAAGTAGGCCGGGACGGTGATCACCGCGGCCTCCACCGGCTCCCCCAGGTAAGTGGTGGCATCGTCGACGAGTTTGCGGATGATGCTGGCCACCAGCTCCTCCGGGGCGTACTCCCTTTCGGTGGCCGGACAGACCACCCGCACCATGCCCTGATCGTTCGCCCGGATCGTGAACGGCACGGAAAGGCTGGACTCCTCCAGCTCCTCCCAGCGTCGCCCGACAAAGCGCTTGAGATTGGCGAAGGTGTTCCGGGGATTCAGCACAAGCTGGCGCCGGGCCAGCTGTCCGACCAGAAGCTCCTGGTCGCGGTTGAACCCCATCACTGACGGTGTGGTGCGGCCACCCTCGGCGCTGACGATCACCTGGGGGCGGCCACCCTCGAGCACCGCCACGACCGAATTGGTCGTCCCAAGGTCGATCCCGACAATCCGCCCCATGACCATGACGATGGAATCCCCAAGCTAACGGTCCCCATCGATCGCTCAAGTCCCGGAGGGCAGTCGCTGACGTCCAGCCGGTGATCAGGGAATCGGATCCACCGCCGGCAGCCAAAAAAAAGCCGGCCTGGAGGCCGGCAGGGAAGCGGAGAGGGAGGGATTCGAACCCTCGATAGAGTTGCCCCTATACAGCATTTCCAGTGCTGCGCCTTCGACCACTCGGCCACCTCTCCAGCGGCTGATTGGGGCAAGCCAAGAATTTAGCAGGCAGCCCGCTGCCTCCCGATCAGGACTCTCTGGTAACCCAGAATCCCGGACTGATCCGGCCGCCGCCATGCCCCGTCAATTTCCGATCACGGTTCACTGGCGTCAGCAGAACCGCACGATCGAACATCTGGTGCCTGAAGGCGAGTACATCCTGCGCAGCTTCGAGGCCCAGGGAGACCCGCTGCCCTTCAGTTGCCGCAACGGTTGCTGCACCGCCTGCGCCGTCAGGGTGCTGAACGGCACCATCGACCAGCGCGAGGCCCTGGGCCTCTCCCGCGAGCTGCGCCGCGAGGGCTACGGACTGCTCTGTGTCGCCCGGGCCACCGGACCACTGGAGGTGGAGACCCAGGACGAGGACGAGGTCTACGACCGTCAGTTCGGACGCCACTTCGGACGCGGCAGGGTCAGACCCGGACTGCCCCTCGATGACGAATGACGCGCCACCTCCGGCGATCATCAACCACGAGCGTGGAGGGATCGCAACCGATCGTCTCGCCTGTGGTCCTTCAGCTCCCGTCCTTTCCATCCCGCGTGATCGGCCATGAGTGAACAGACCGGGATCCGCTGCGAACCCACCGGGGGCGCCAGTGATCGCGCCGCCGAGGCCTGTGGCCTCAGCGGCGCGGAGATCCGGGCCCTGGCGGCCGTGGCCCGCGCCGCTGCCGAAGCGGGGGGACGCGAGCTTGAGGCGCGTTTCGGACAGGTGAATCAGATCAGGGAAAAGGGTCGCGCCGGCGATCTAGTCACCGAAGCCGACCTGGCGGCTGAAGCGGCGGTCCTGGCCGTGCTCGAACGGGACACCCCATCGTTGGGGGTGCTGGCGGAGGAAAGCGGTCGACGGGAACGCCCCAGTCCCCTGCAGTGGTGCGTGGATCCCCTGGATGGAACCACCAATTACGCCCACAGCTATCCCTTCTTCGGCACCTCGGTCGGCTTGACCTGGAAGGGCCAGCCCCTGCTCGGAGCCCTGGCGGTGCCAGCCCTGAACGAGCTCTACTGGGCCGCCCCCGGAGAGGGGAGCTGGTGCAACGAACGTCGTCTTCAGGTGAGCACCTGCCGGGAGCTGAGCCAGTCGCTGCTGGTGACGGGATTCGCCTACGACCGCCACACCAGGCTGGACAACAACTACGCCGAATTCGCCTGGTTCACCCATCGCACCCGTGGCGTGCGGCGGGGCGGGGCGGCAGCGGTGGATCTTGCCTTTGTGGCCGCCGGTCGTCTCGATGGCTACTGGGAGCGTGGCCTCTCCCCCTGGGACCTCTGTGCCGGTGTCGTGCTGGTGGAACAGGCGGGAGGGCTGGTCAGCGCTTACGACGGCGGGCCGTTCCGCCTGGAGGACGGACGGTTGATCGCCTGCGCGCCCGGTCTGCAGCAGGCGTTGATCTCAGGTCTGCAGGCCTGCCGACCGCTCAGCGGGGCCAGCTTCGGAGCACCGGAACTGGACACCCGGGAGCCGCTCTGATCAGGCGGGCCGACATCACTCCATAGGATCAGCCCGTCTCTCTGCCGCCCGACGATCGCGATGGCCCTGCAACCCGCCGCTGGCACGCGTGATCTGAATCCAGGCGAAGTCGACAGCAACCGGCGCCTCAGTGAACGCCTGGCCAGGGTCTATCGCCTGTGGGGCTACGAAGAGGTGGCGCCGCCGACCGTGGAACGGCTGGACACGCTGGCTGCCGGCGGTGGCATCGACGCCGCCGAACTGGTGCAGCTGGCCAGCCACGAACCGCTGGCCCTGCGACCGGAGATGACGGCCTCGATCGCCAGGGCGGCCTGCACCCGGATGGCCCATCGACCGCGGCCGCTGCGGCTGTGGAGCTCGGGACTGGTGTTCACCTGCAGGCGTTCCGACAACGGCGGCCAGCGGATCCAGGAACGGCTGCAGAGCGGTGTTGAACTGCTGGGGCTGGCCGGTGCGGCGGCGGATGCCGAACTGATGCGCCTGCTGCTGGCGGCCAGCGCCGATCTCGGCCTCGAGCCATCCGTGCATCAGCCGACGTTGCTGGTCGGTCATCACGGGCTGCTGGCCGCCCTGCTGGAGGGGATGCCACAGCCGCTGCAACGCCTCTGCCGCCAGGCCCTCACCGATCTCGACCCGCTGGCGCTCTCGGCCCTGCCGCTGACGCCCGAACGTTCAGCCCTGCTGCAGCGATGGATCCGCCTGCGCGGCGAACCGGACGCCGTGCTCGGGGAGCTGCGGGCCCACCTGGGCGACCACCACCTGCTCTCGGAGCTGAGCACCACCCTGGCCGGGGTCGCGGACGCTGCCCGCAGCCGCGGAGTGCGGCTTCAGCTCGATCCAACCTTCCAGCCCCATTTCGCGCTCTACGACGGCCTGGTGCTCAAGCTGGTCTGCCAGGGGCTCCATGCACCGGTCGAGATCGCCAGCGGCGGGCGCTACGACGCCCTCGTCGGCCGGTTCAGCCTCAACAGCCCCGGAGCTGACACCACCGCCGCCGGGGTGGGCTTCAGTGTTGACCTCGATGCCCTGCGGGAGCTGCTGGCGGGGAACCGATCCGAACAGCGGCGCCCCACCCTGGTGGCCTTCGGCACGACCACGGACGTGCATCGGGCCCTCGATCAACTGGAAGCCCTGCATCGCGCAGGGCGGCCGGCCGAATTGCTGAGTGAACCGATGGCCGATCGCGCCGATGCCGACCGGCTGGCCCGGGAACGGGGCCACGACGGCGTGGTCTGGGTCGGCTGATCCCTAGGATCCGCGCAGCTGGTTCTGAGCCGATGGCCCACACAATCGTCACCGACATCTGTGAAGGGGTGGCCGATTGTGTCGATGCCTGCCCTGTGGCCTGCATCCACCCCGGCCAGGGAGCCAATGCGAAGGGGACAGCGTTCTTCTGGATCGATTTCGACACCTGCATCGACTGTGGCATCTGCCTGCAGGTCTGCCCTGTGCAGGGAGCGATCCTCCCGGAAGAAAAACCCGATCTCCAGCGGGCGGCCTGAAGCGATCCAGTCGGTGATCAGCGGCCATCAGCCCGGAAACGGGATCCCTGCTGCATCAGGCCGGTTGTCGCGTTGCCGCCAGGGGGCGACCGACGTCTGCGGCTGAGGGGTCCGGGTCGGTTTCCTGCCCATCGCCTCCCCTTGGCGACGGAGCCGTGATGGGGGAATCTGGCTGGACATCGCTTCGAAAAGCCGTGGTGCTGCAGGCGGAACAGGGTCAGATTCAGATCCACACCGAAAACATCTTCCCGATCATCAAGAAGGCCGTCTATTCCGGCCACGAAGTGTTTCTGCGGGAGCTGGTCTCCAACGGCGTCGATGCGATCAGCAAACGCCGGATGGCGGCCATGGCCGGCGATTGCCGTGAAGGCGATGAAGGTCGGATCCAGATCCGCATTGATCGCGACGCCAGGACGGTGACAATCAGCGATAACGGCATCGGCATGAACGCCGATGAAGTGAAGCGCTACATCAACCAGGTGGCGTTCTCCAGCGCTGAGGAATTTCTGGAGAAATACAAGCGGGAGTCCGATGCGATCATCGGACACTTCGGACTTGGCTTCTACTCCAGCTTCATGGTCGCCAGCCAGGTGGAGCTGGTGAGCCTCAGCGCCCGGGAAGATGCGGAAGCGATCTGCTGGCGTTGCGATGGTTCCCCCAACTTCAGTCTCGAGTCCGGCGAGCGAAGCGAGCCAGGCACCGACGTGATCCTGCATCTGCAGGAAGAGGAACTCGAATATCTTGAGCCGGCGCGGCTGCGTCAACTGATCACCACCTACTGCGATTTCCTGCCGGTGGAAGTGCAGTTGGAGGGTGAAACCATCAACAAGCGTGAATCTCCCTGGCGCAAGAGCCCCCGCGACCTCAAGGACGAGGATTACATCAATCTTTACCGCTACCTCTATCCTTTCCAGGGAGATCCTCTGCTCTGGGTGCACCTAAATACAGATTATCCTTACTCGCTCCAGGGCATTCTCTTCTTCCCCAGCCTCAACAGCGGTCGTGCCGACTGGGAGAAGGGTGAGATCCGGCTCTACTGCAATCAGGTCTTTGTTTCCGACTCGATCAAGGAGGTGGTGCCCCGCTACCTGCTCCCCCTGCGCGGTGTGATCGATTCTCCCGACATTCCTCTCAACGTCAGCCGCAGCGCCCTGCAGACCGATCGGCGTGTGCGCTCGATCGGCGGCTTCGTGGCCAAGAAGGTGGGCGATCGCCTCAAGGATCTACGCCGGGATGACCCGCAGCGCTACGCGGAAATCTGGGACTCCCTGGCGCCCTTCATCAAGATCGGGGCGATGGAGGATGAGAAATTCGCCGAACAGGTGGCTGATCTGGTGCTCTTCGGAACCACGGCTTCAGCGCCCGGCACCGTCACCGAGGGCAGTGACGATCCGATTCAGGCGGGCGAGCGCTCCTACACCACCTTGAACGCCTATCTGGGACGCCTCGGGCAGGACCAGGGCAAACGGGTGCTCTATTGCACGGATGAAGCCGGTCAGGCCGGAGCCCTGGCCCTCTGGAAAGGCCAGGGAGCGGAGGTGCTGCTGGCCGATACCTTCATCGACACCCAGTTCATCCCCTGGCTGGAAGCCCGTCATGAGGACACCAAATTCCAGCGGGTGGATGCGGAACTCGATGACAGCCTGCGCGATCAGGACAGCCCTCTGACCGATGCCGACGGCAAGGACAGTGGTGAATCCCTGCGGGACCTGTTCAGGAGTTCCCTCAAGGATGATCGCGTCACCGTTCAGGTGCAGGCCCTCAAGGGAGAGCAGGCACCGGCGGCCTTGATCCTGCTGCCGGAACAGATGCGACGCATCAATGACATGGGAGCGCTGATGCAGCAGCGTCTGCCGGGACTGCCGGATCATCACGTCCTGCTGATCAACCGTCGCCATCCCCTGGTGGACGGTCTGCTGCGGCTCTCGGCCGGAGCCGTGATCAGCGATGGCGGCACACTGTCGCCCAGCGCGGAACTGGCGGGAGATCTTGCCCGGCATCTTTATGAGACGGCCCGGCTGGCCGTGGGGGGCCTGGAGCCGAACCAGCTGGCCGGCTTCCAGCAACGCAGCAGCGATCTGATGGGACGGCTGATGCAGCGCAGCCTCTGAGGCCCCGGAGGGTGGGCATCGCGTCGTTTGCTAACGTTGCCAACTGGGCCATGCCCACCATGTGTTGTTTCGGTTGATTGTCATGTCCCGGGTTTGTCAACTCACCGGCAAGCGCGCCAACAACGGGATGGCCGTCAGCCACTCCCACGTGCGCACCAAGAAGCTCCAACAGGTCAACCTGCAGGAGCGTCGCCTGTGGTGGGCCGAAGGCAATCGTTTCATTCGCCTGCGCGTCTCCACCCGTGCCCTGAAGACCATCCAGAAGAAGGGTCTTGGTGCCTACGCCCGCGAACTGGGCGTCAATCTGGCCAAACTCTGAGCTCCACGCCCACCCTGAGATGACCCTCCTCGATCGTCGAAGCCTGCTGCGCTCCCTGGGCAAGGCAGGTCTGTGGGGGTTAGGGCTATCCATTCTGCCCGCATCCGTACTGAGCCAAGCGCGCCCTGCCAATGCGCTTGGCGGCACACTGCCTGCGGATGACCAACCAGCGCCTCCCTTTCAGCTGGATGGCGTCGCCCCTTCCAAGGGGCTGCTCGGTGCCACAACCCCGGTGACCCTCTCGCTGCAGGATTTCGCCGGGCAGTGGCTTGTTCTTTATTTCTATCCCCGCGACTTCACCGGTGGCTGCACCCTGGAGGCGCGGGGATTTCAGCGTGATCTCACTCAATTCCAGCGACTGAACACCGCCATCGTCGGCATCAGTGCCGATTCACCCGATAAGCACAGCTCCTTCTGTGAAAGCGAAGGACTGGCCTTTCCCTTGCTTTCCGATCCCGGTGGTCAGGTGAGCAAACGCTATGGGTCGTGGATTCCCCCCTTTTCCCAGCGTCATACCTTCCTGATCGATCCCGATGGCCAGCTCCGCGAACACTGGGTCGGCGTGCGACCCGGTAGCCACAGCCAGGACGTCCTGGAAGCTGTGAAGCGCCGGCAGGCTGCCGGCGGCACCGCTACGGTCTAACAGCCTCTGGCTCACTGCTGCTCCTGATGTCGGCGCTGCCCAACTCTGCACGCAGCCTGGTGCTGATCGTGGTGCTGATCCTCAGCAGCAGCGTCCCGGCTCTTTCCGCAACTCTGCGCCTGCGGGCCACCGGCGACAGCGGCAGCGGTGATGCCAACCAGCGGGCCGTTGGCCAGGCCATGGCCAGGATTCACCAACAGAACCCCGTGAATCTGGTCATTCTGGCCGGTGACAACATCTACCCCTCCGGTGATCTGGGCCTCCTGGATGCGACCGTGCGTCGGCCTTACCGGGAACTGATCCAGGCCGGTGTCCCCTTTCACGCCGTTCTCGGCAACCACGACATCCGCACCGACAATGGCAATGGGATGGTGAAAGAACCGTTGTTCGGCATGGCCGGACGCTGGTACGTGCTCCATCGGGGTCCGGTGGATCTGTTCATGATCGACACCAACGTCAACGCCGCCTGGCAGCAACAGCTGCCATGGCTCATCGACGCCCTGGCGACGAGCCGGGCCCCCTGGAAGGTGGTGGTGGGGCACCATCCCCTGATGTCCTCAGGTCATTACGGTGACGATCCCGTCGGGCTGAAACGGCTGGCGCCACTGTTCGAGCGCTACGGCGTCCAGCTCTACATCAACGGGCACGATCACCATTACGAACGCAGTCAACCGATCCGGGGCACGACCTATCTCGTGGTGGGAAGCGGCGGAGCATCACTGCGCCCCGTGGTTGCGGGCCCGCGCAGTGCCCAGGCTCTCAGTGCCTTCAGCTTCGCTGAACTCGAAGCCAATGACACGAATCTGATCATCCGAGGCTGGAGTGCGAAGGGACAGTTGATCGATCAGGTCCGGTTGATCACCCCGCCGCCCGCCATCAGTGCCACAGTGAAGAGACAGACCCCCTGAGCCACCGCTCCAGCCGGGGTCACGGCCTCCGGTCATCCAGGAACAGCCCGCCGGATCTGCCACAGCGTCGCCCACGTCCCTTTGCCCTGCAGCGATGACTCCGATCTCCCCGACCCGCCTGTGCCGCTTCACCCAGCCTCTCGGCCTGCTGGGTGTTCTGATCGGCATCACCGCCCTCATGCCCCTGGCTCCGGCGCGGGCAGGCATGGTGGAAAACATGATCCTGAGCAAATGCGGTGATGCGATGAACGCCGACTTCAAGAAAGCGGGTCAGACGCCTCCTGCCGGCATGGTCAACGACACCTGCAACTGTGTGCTGACCGGTTGGAAGCAGAAACAGGGTCTCGAGCAATCAATCAAGACCTGCTCCGCCGCGGCAAGCGCCAAGTACGGCCTCGCAAGCCCGGGGAAGAGCAACGAAGCCGCAACCAGCAAGTGAGGCCTGATCCATCGATCTGCCCCCCGGCTGATGGCCCGGTGTGCTTCCTGCTCACCGTCCGGGCCGAACCTGCTCCATGACAACGGCGCGAGGCCGCAACGCACTCAACTGGTGAATTCGGTGTTGTAGGCCTCTTCGCCGTGGGCATTGATGTCCAGTCCCTGGCGCTCCTGCTCGGAGCTCACCCGAAGCGGCACCACCAGCCTGATCAGCTGCAGCACCACATAGGTGCCG
This sequence comes from Cyanobacteriota bacterium, assembly GCA_046091285.1. GTDB lineage: Bacteria > Cyanobacteriota > Cyanobacteriia > PCC-6307 > Cyanobiaceae > CAIXOZ01. The sequence goes on from JBJTBH010000218.1 coordinate 63,091, forward strand.
ACCCCCACCCAGAGAATCGTGAAGCCGGCCCCCCTGGCCTGCACCAGCAGCAACCCCGGTCCGGCGGCAAGCCAACCATCGGCCCCCGCCGGATTCAACGAATCGAGAGCCAGCACACCGGTCAGCAACACACCGGTGAGCCCGGCCACCCCATGCACCGGCATGACGTCCAGGCTGTCATCAAGCCCGATCCGATTCTTGACCTGCAGCGCCCAGCTGCAGATCAGGGCAGCCACCGCACCGATCAACACGGCAGACAGTGGTGTGACGAAACCCGCGGCCGGCGTGATCGCCACCAGCCCGGCAACGGCTCCCGTGGCCATGCCGACTGCCGTGGGCTTGCCACGCTGGATCGTTTCCAGCCCCATCCAGACCAGAGCAGCAGCGGCCCCCGCCGTGTTGGTGGTCAGACAGGCCAGAGACGCCAGACTGCCCCCCGACAGGGCACTACCTCCATTGAAGCCGAACCAGCCGAACCAGAGCAGGCCGGCACCGAGAAGGATGAACGGCACATTGTGAGGAGGTGCCACATGGGCCGGGTGCTGAAGTCGGCGACCGACGACAGCGGCAGCAACGGCGGCCGCCACCCCGGAAGCCATCTCCACCACAAACCCACCGGCGAAATCGATCACCCCCTGGCCGCCGCCGGCGGGATGGGCCAGGAAGCCATCCGGCCCCCAGACCATATGGGCCATCGGGATATAAACGACGAAGGTCCAGAGCAACAGAAAGATCAACCAGGCGCGAAAATTGATCCGTTCAACCACCGCGCCAGAGACCAGGGCCGGCGTGATGATCGCGAAGGTGGCCTGAAACAGAGCGAAGGTGCCGTGACTGATCGTGGGGGCGGCCAGGCTCGGCTCCGCCCAGTTGGGCAGGCCCGCCCACTGCAGGCCCCCGATGAAGGGAGCGAAGGGACCGATGCCGGGAGCAAAGGCGAGGCTGTAGCCGATCAGGACCCAGACCACACCCACCCGGGCCATGGCACTGAAACTCATCCTCATCGTGTTGAGCACATTCCAGCCACGCACGAAGCCCGCATAGAAGAGAGCCAGTGCGGGGGTCATCATCAGCACCAGGGCGGCACTGACCAGAACGAAACCGTTGCTCGCCTGATCCAGGGAGTCGGCCGGCGCAGAGGCAAGGACCGTGGGAGCTGCGATGAGTGCAGCAAGGACGGAAGGACCAGTCAAGACCCCGTTTCGAATCTGTTCAACCTGAACCTTCAGGGATCCAGATCGGGTAGCCGTTGCTACCAAAATCAGCAGCCTTCACCGTTTGTTGCCCATCCCCCGCAGGCGCCTGTGGCCGACGTGCAGCCGAAGAAGTGCTGAAGAGCACCATCAAAGGGGAGAAGGATGGCCAGGATTTCAACACCAACCGATGGGAGAGCCGTGCCGTTTGACCCCCATGCCCAGACCCAGGCCACCCTGGCCGGTCTCCCCAGACACTTTCGCCTGGTCGATCGCAACGGCGCCCCTCACCCGGTTCTTGATGATCACTACGAGTCGATGGAGGCCGCCTGGGACGAAGCCCGAAACTGGTGGCAAGGACAACAGGACAGCAGGGAACAACCGATCGATATCGGCATCGAGGTGAGCACAGGCTGCGGCAGCTGGCGCACCCTGCGCCATCCCGGCAGTGAACGGGTGGGGCCCGTTTAAGGTCAGAGGCCTTTCTGATCAGCTCCTTGCGTCAAAGCCCCCTGCTGGCCATCCCCCTGATGGTGATCGCAGGCGGCTGGCTTCCAACGCTGGCCGCACCGATTCCGATCCGCCTGGTGGGCGATCAGACCGACCGTGCGGTTGCAGGTGAGATCCTGCAGCGCTTCGTGAACACCGGCGCGGTGCAGGGGCGCCCCTTCCTCCAGCTTCTTGAGGAATCCGGCTGGACAGCCGAGGATCTGCGTCGGGCCCTGTCCAAGGTGTATCACGTTGATCACCTGGCCCTGACCCGGTTCCTGACCTCCGAACCCGGTGAGAGGTTCCTGCAACGACATCTGGGGCTGTATGGCCCCAGACAGGCGCCCCAGGCCGCCCTGGTGGGACTGCGGGCAGCGATTCTGGCCGCCTCCATCGACGGCCGACTCTCAGCGATGGATCTGCTGGCCCAGCTGCCCACCGACTTTGACCTGCATCTGGCCGATCGACGGAACGCCACAGCCATGCCGGTCTGTGGCGAAGGATCTCGGCTGAGCGGTGAGCGGGGTCGGGCCTGGCTGTCCTGGCT
>JBJTBH010000219.1:0-3703 GCA_046091285.1 Cyanobacteriota bacterium
AGGCGTTCCCGACTGATCAGCGTCAGCCGGGCATTGGGGTGGCTATGCATGGGGTGTGAGGTTCTGGGCTGGGCGGTGACACCCCGACCCTGGCAACCTCAAACCCCCTTGTCAGATGAACAACCTGGTGGGACTACACAACTAGAAACACCAGCCAAGGGTCGCCCTTCTCGTTGCCATCGGTCACGAGCAGACCATGGCGCCCGGATCCTGCGAAGCTGGCGCGGACACGGCGCCCACGGCTCAGCCTGTCACGATGATCCATGGCCCTGCCATCGACATTGGCTGATGGATGATTTTGTTGCTTTCCTGCGCTGGAATTCCGGCCATCTGCTGGAAACTCAGATCCGCCATGCCTATGCAGAATGGCTCATCCATCAGGCTCTGGCCATCCATCCAGGAGACCATCGAATCGAAGGATCTGAGATTACCATCACCGAAGAGGGAATAAGTCTGGCGATCAGATCTGCTGCTTATGTGCAGTTCGGAAAACAGGACGTATCCCCTGTGATCAGTTTTCAGATCGATCATCGCAGCGCCCTGCTGCACATTTTCTGTCTGCTTGATGAGCGGGATCCAGACCAGGTGAATCCGCAGAATCGAAGCCAGTGGTTGTTCTGGGTGGTTCCCACCGCCACGCTGAACGCTGAGCGGCGATCGATCGGTCTGCAGGTCCTGATCCGAGCGCACGGCCCCGGGATCGGGTTTGAAGCGCTGTCCGATCGGGTCTGGAATCTCTGCAGCGCGCTCCGGAACTGCTCCAGAACCACCGGAGAAGATCCAGAGCCGGGGGATCCTGGATCCGGCAGCTCCCGACGGCAGCCTGCCGCCGCCGACCCCGCAGGCCGTCGCGCAGCGACCACCACAACCGCTCAGGGCAAGGTGAACCCTGACTGAAGGTTCCGGATGTCGAGCATCACCCAGGTGATCCAGACCAGCAGGGCAATGACGCCGGATACGGCGGCGAAGCGGGCGACAAAGCGCCCGACCAGTTCCAGCGGACTGATCTCTTTCATCGGTGACGGCGGCGAATGGCCCCATCCTGCAGGGCAGCCGGGCCTGGACCGCAGGGGAGCCCATGGCAAGACCTCCGAGCCGCAGATTCGCTGAGTCCTCCCCACGGCAGCCAGCGCTCCTCGTCAGAATGTAACGAGTTCGTTACATGGCGTCATGACGCTCGGGGAAGTCTTTCTGGAGTCTCTCGCCACCGGTGTGATCACCGAACAGGAAATCTCCTGGGTGGCCTCCAGGCAAGGAGCCTTTGCTCGCCACGAGGAGGCCCTCGCCCTCCGACTCGGCCGCCTGATCGACGATGGACAGATCAACCTCGGCTGCAGCCTTCCCGGTCGGCTGATTCAGCACAGACAGATCCTCAACGACTGGATCGAACCCCTGGGCCGCCAGCGCCATCGCTCGGCCGTCCTCGGCTGATCACCGGCGGTCTCCGAGGGCCTCGTCAGTGAGAGGCTGGCCATGGACGCACCGGCAGATCGCGCGGATTCCCGCGCTCCCCTTCTGCAGGAAGCCCATCCGCCGAATCTGCTTCCTGACGCGATGCCACGGCCCTATCAACCCTCCCTCCTGCGTCTTCTGCATGGCGCTGTCGGTGTGTTGTCCCTCTCCGCCTGGATCAGTGGTCTTGTCCTTTTCCTCAGGTTTGACCACCGCTGGGGAGCCCCGGCGATTCCGTTCAGCACGGAGTGGATCGAAATCCACGGCACGATCGGGGTGGTGCTGTTCGCACTCGCTCCATTGTTCGGGCTCTATGCGGTCACGGCAGGTCGGGCACGACTCCAACAGCCGACGAATCTCCTGCCCCTCCTCGCTCTGGCCCTGGCGATCGGCAGCGGAACGTTGATGGACGAAGACTGGCTGGTCGATCGACAACTCAACCAGCTCACCTACAACGTCCATCTGCTCGCCTGGGTGCTGGTCGGCAGCTCCGTTCTCCTGCATCTGGCCTCGGTGCTCAAACGCGGTGGGTGGCCCCTGGCGCGCTCCATGGCCAGTCTCCGCCTCAGGGCCAATGATCTGCCGGGCCAATGGCCCGGCCAGTTGTTGCGTGGCCTGCGGTCCGGCCAACGCTGAAATCCTCGGTTCTGAGCGGGGACCGCCAGCGCTCAGCTGAGATACCAGCGCAGCAGCGCCAGCAACTGGCCAGCCGGCCCATGGCCTGTGATCAGCTCACCGGTGATGGCCGCAGCAAAACCGAGCATGGCGACCCGACCATTCAGTCGCTCCACGGCGGCCAGAGCCGAAGGGTTCCAGGGCCGGCGGGTGGTGAGCCCCTCCCCGAAGCGCTCGATCGGTTCGTACCGGAAGGAGTCGTTACTCACAGCCACCTGGAAAAGAATGACGAGCCTATGGGGCGGGCCCAGCCGTTGCGACCCAGTCCTGGGGCTCGATGATCATTCGATGACCGGAACCCGCCCGTCCCTGACAAGGCGTTGGCTGGGGGCTTGATGCACGGATCACGGATCACGGATCACGGATTTTGGCCGGATCAGAAGCAGATCCCCCGAGGCGCGGGATCTCAGACTCATGATGGCGAAGCTGTTCGCCGGGATCGAAATCCGTGACCTCGCTGGTGAGCGAACTGTGTGCGGAAGTCGCCGATCTCGGCGCATCGATGACCATGACAGAGCGACTCTGGGCCCTGGCGCGTCTGGGAATTCTGAGCAGCGTGCTTCTCGGTGGGGCCTGGGTGTTTTTCAGCCAGCCCCTGGGGGCGCTGTCCCTGATGGTGGTGGTGATGGCCGGCATCGCCTACGCCCTGCTGCTGATCGCCACCCACGAGATGGTGCACGGCACCTTTCTGGGACGTCCTGACCTCGAGAGACTTCTGGCCTGTGCGCTCAGCTGGCCGATGGCCTGGCCCCAGCTCACCTATGCCCGGCTGCATCACCTGCATCACCGCTGGAATGGTCGGGATGCCCGGGATCCGGAGCGCACCGATGTACTGCCCCATGAAAGGGAATCGGCCGGACCCTGGCGACGCTGGCTGCAGGACCATCTGCTGCCCTGGCGCATCGTCGTGCTTGGAGGTGTGGGACTGATCGCTGACACCGCCGCCAAGGGATGGCAGCTCACGGACGTTGATCCGGCCCTGGCGCGCAGCCGTTGGTTGGATGGTGTTGGTGTGATCGCCGTGCATGGTCTGATGCTCAGTCTTGCCATCACGCACAACGTGGTCTGGCGCTATCTCCTCTTCTGGCTGGTGCTGGAGCGCGTGATCGGGGCGATTGTGCAATTTCGAGGACTGGTTGAACACCATGGTCTCTGGCACAGCGAATCCAGTCATCTGCTCACCCAGTTGTATGGCTCCCGCAACGTGACCGTACCGATCTGGCTGAATGCCTTCTTTGGGGGTCTGCCCCACCACAGCGCCCACCATGCCTTTCCCTGGATTCCCAGCAGCCGGTTACCCCAGGCGACCGCGCGCGTGGCTGCGGTGTTGGAACATCATCGTGCACCCGAACTGCCGACACTGAACAGTTACCGCGAAGCCGCGACTCTGCTTTCGAGGCTGGTGGCAAAACAAGCGCGATGACCAGGGAACGCTCCGTATCCGTTCAGGGGTCGTGACAGCGCAGAGCGGCGATCGGCTCTGCTGACGGCTTGACAGCGCCCTGATTCTTGCTTGCATCTCAGGCAGAGACGGCTTGAGATGAGCAGCGCTCCTGCTGGAATTCCAGAAGCGGTT
>JBJTBH010000220.1:0-22239 GCA_046091285.1 Cyanobacteriota bacterium
CACCCTCAGCGCAGAAGTCGCGCCTGCCGCGGGCAATGGCCGGTCATGGCCGCCACCTGCTGCTCAGCCAGGGCCAGGGACCACCCCAGCCGCAGCAGAGCATGAATCTGCTCGATCTGGGACAGAGGCCAACCGCGACACTCCAGCTGGACCCGGATCGCCTGCCAGGAGCCCTCACCGAACAGTTCCGACGGCGACCAGGGCCGGCGGTCCGCTCCCTGATGACCGGACCTGGGCGCAAGGAAACGGTTGGAGGCCCCTGGCCCGGCGCGACGTCTGACGGAAGCCTTCCGGTGCTCCATGGGTCCATTCTGACAACAGCGCACCGCTCCGTCCGCCCGTTGGCGCGGCCTGATCGGCGCCCGTTCCGCCACCGCTGAGCCCCCCCTGTGACCTGGCATCCCCACCTGTGGCATCCCTTCGTCCAACCGGCCACGGCCGATCCGCCCCGCCGGGCGGTGCGCGGCGACGGGGCCCTGCTGGAACTCGATGACGGTCGGCTGCTGATCGATGCGATCAGCAGCTGGTGGGTGACCCTGCATGGCCACGCCGAGCCGACGATCGCTGCGGCGATCGCCCGGCAGGCCCAGGACCTGGAGCAGGTGATCTTCGCTGATTTCCGCCACCCGAGCGCCGAGCGTCTGGCTGAACGACTCAGCCGGCTCAGCAGCCTGGAGCGACTGTTCTTCTCCGATAACGGCTCCACCGCCGTGGAGGTGGCGCTGAAGATCGCCTGGCAGTGGTGGCACAACCGCGCCACGCCACGTCCACGCCTGATCGCCTTCGAGGGGGCGTACCACGGCGACACCTTCGGGGCGATGGCGGTGGGGGAGCGCTCGCTGTTCAGCACCCCGTTCGAGCGGCTGCTGTTCGAGGTGGCCCGTGCTCCCTGGCCCGCCACCTGGTGGAACGACCCGGACGTGGAGGAGCGAGAGGCTCAGGCCCTGAAGCGGCTGGAGCAGCTGCTGGAGGTGCCCACCGCTGCGGTGATCCTCGAACCGCTGGTGCAGGGTGCTGGAGGCATGGCGATGGTGCGCCCCGTCTTCCTGCGGCAGGTGGAACAGCTCGTACGCCAGGCGGGAGCCCTGTTGATCGCCGATGAGGTCCTGACCGGCTTCGGACGCTGCGGCACTCTGTTCGCCAGTCAGCTGGCCGGCATCCAGCCGGACCTGATCGCCCTCTCCAAGGGGTTGACCGGGGGATTCCTGCCGATGGGCGTCACCCTGGCCTCCGAGCGCCTTTACGGCGACTTCGTCGATCGTGATCCAGAGCGCACCTTCTATCACGGTCACAGCTTCACCGCCAATCCGCTCGGCTGCGCCGCAGCCCTGGCCAGCCTCGACCTGCTGGAGGCGGATCCAGATCGCCACCGCACCATCGAGAGTCGCCATCGACCGCATCTGCAGGCCTTGAGCCAGCATCAGGCGGTGCGCCAGCCGCGGCTGCTCGGCAGTATCGCCGCCTTCAACCTGGCCAGAGGGGAGGCGGGTTATCTCAATCCTGTCGGTCCGCAGCTCCAGAGGCTGATGCTCGAGGAAGGCGTGTTTCTGCGACCGCTGGGTCAGGTGGTCTATCTCCTGCCACCGCTGTGCATCAGCGATGCGCAACTGGAGCACTGCTATGGCGCGCTCGGCCGCTCCCTGGAGCGCCTCTGACCCAGCCGCCGGCCTGGGTGGCGATCAGCACCGTCAGGGACCAGCCAGGATCGCCGCCTGCACATCGTCCCGGGTGAGGCCGTAGGAAAAGCTGCGCTGGATCGTCTCGCCATTCTGTCGCCAGCAGACGACGAGCTCAGCCTGTCTGAGCTCGATCTCCGCGCTCCACGACGACAGCTCCAGGGTCCAGCGGGGGGAATGGCGATGGAGCTGCCGGCCCCCCAGCTCCTGAAGCCAGGACTCCAGGCTCGGCAGGGGATGGTGGTAGAGCGGCGTCGGCGCCGGAGGAAGCACGGGCATCCGAGCGGGAAACGGAGAGGATGTCCCCACTCTGGGATGGCACCGAGGCGGACCACCAGCTCGGGGTGCGGACCAGAGCGACGCCCCGGGCCCACGCCAGACCGAGACCCAGCACCAGACTGAGGACCATGGCGACCGCCAGCAGCAACAGGGCCAGCCATTCCCCGCCGGAAAGGGCCCGCCGCAGGGAGGTGGCCACCGGCAGCGGTCCACCCAGGGACGACCCGGAGCGGGTGGCAGCGGCTGTGTAAGGCGGGACTTCCAGGGCTGTCGTCAGGGAAGAGCGCCGCCGAGCCGCCAGCAGATCGTCGTCATAGGCGCGCCGGCGCTGGGGATCGGCGAGAACCGCATAGGCCTGCTGAACGGCCTGGAAGCAGACCGCTGCGGGGGCTGCCGGCAGGGTGGTGGTGTCAGGGTGATACCGCTTGCTGAGGGTGCGGAAGGCCTGACGCAGATCCTCGGGCGTGGCGGCCTGGGTGAGACCGAGCCGGTCGTAATGGTTCAGGCCGGGACGCTCTGCTGGAATCGAACCACCAACCACCTGGCCAGCGCGGGGTGTGCGGGATCCTAATGACCTTTCTCCCCCTGAGGCCCCGGCATGGCAACGGCCGATCACTGGACGGAACTCGGCTGGCGACCGGAAGAGCGGCAGCGGGCCGACTTCGAAACCCTCCAGGACCTGCTGCGTCAGTGGAACAGCAAGGTCAACCTCACCCGGCTGGTGGAAGGGGATGATTACTGGATCGCCCAGGTGTTCGACAGTCTCTGGCCGCTCAGGACCTGGTTGCAGCAGCCATCCCAACCGCTGCAGATCATCGATGTGGGCACCGGCGGCGGCTTCCCCGGACTGGCAGCGGCGATCGCTCTGCCGTCCGCCCGGATCACCCTCGTGGATTCCGTGGGTCGGAAGCTGGAGGCCGTGCGAGCGATGGCCAGCGCCCTCGGGCTGGCGGAACGGATCACGATCCGCTGCGAGCGGGTGGAGCAGACCGGACGCGAACGCAGCTGCCGCGGACGGTTTGACCTGGCCCTGGCGCGGGCGGTGGCGCCGGCACCCGTGGTGGCGGAATACCTCGTCCCCCTGCTGCGACCGGAAGGCCAGGCCCTGCTCTACCGCGGCCATTGGAGCGATGACGATCAATCCGCCCTCGATCGGGCGCTGCTGGCACTCAAGGCCAGAATGAGGAGCCTGGAGCGCCGCGAGCTACCGGCAGGCCGCGGCGAGCGCCATGCCGTCTGGATCCAGCCCCTGGCACCCTGCCCCCGCGCCTATCCCCGTGCCGTCGGCATCCCGGCCAAGCAGCCCCTGGGCTGAAGCCGGGGGCTCAGGCTGAACTGAGGCGCTGCACGGTCTGGCCCCCGACGCGCTGTCGCAGCTGCCGGAGACGTTCAGGAATCCGGTCGCGCCACGGACTGGCCGCCAGCAGCGAACGCAGGTCCTCCTCGCGGACCGCGGCATCCAGCGCCTCCGCATTGGCGCCAGGGAACCAATGGCTGCCCTGTCCGAGCAGCCCATAGCGGGCCTGGGCAAAACCGACCAGATCCCAGGCCTCTACCAGGTTCCAGAGCCAGAGCAGCACTGGCAGATTGAGGCCACCGGGCGTGTCCTGCCAGGGCGGCAAGCCCTGCGACCAGGTGGCCAGCCAGTCAGCACCGAGCGCTTCCAGGCGGGCCTGCTCCAGCCGCGCCTGAATCGGAGGCAGCAGAACTCCGGCCTCCGGCAACAGGTCCACGGCCTGCAGGTGGCGATCAAAATCCTCCGGCCGCGCCGCACCGACGCGGAGGGTGTGCAAACCGGGCTGGGAGAGACAGAAGAGATCGTTGAAGACGATCGGATGCAGCGGCTCACAGAGCGCGAGCAGACGATCGGATGGCGTGTGCAGATGGCCGCCCTTGTCGGTCGGACTGATGACGAACACGCCCATGTCATGACGACGGGCCGCCTCGATCGCCGGACTGTTGTCCTGCCGGATGTAATACCAGTGCAGATTGACGAAATCGAAGCGGTCGGAAGCGATCGCCTCAAGCAGCACCGGCAGGGGCGCATGGGAGGAAAACCCCACGGAACCGATGCGTCCCTGACGTTGCCAGCGCCGCGCCACCTCGAGACAGCCTCCGTCGCGGAGCGTCTGCTCCAGGTGGTCGGTGCGGTTGAGACCGTGAATGGCGAGCAGATCGACACGGTCCACACCGAGCCGAGCGAGGCTGAGCTCCAGCTCCGCCTCGAAGGCGGCGGCATCAGCCTGAGGCGGCACCTTGGTCTGGAGCAGGCGATCAGGATCGGGAACCGCCGGCAACAGAGCCCCGAGCTGACGCTCGGACGTGCCGTAATGGCGGGCTGTTTCGACATGGTGGAACCCATGGGCCACCGCCGCTTCGAGGATGGCCTGCAGGTTGGACTGGCTCTCCGCCGTGATCGCCCCAGGCTCGAGATCACTCCAGCTCTGCTGAAAGCGCATGCCGCCGAGGGAAAGCACCGGCATCGACAGGCCCGTCCGCCCGAAGCGTCGACAGGGGATCATGAGCGCGCACCGGAGCGGGGGAGCGTGCGTTTCAGGCGGGCCGGCGATGGCAGACCGAGGGGATGGAGTTCCTGCTCCTGCAATCGTGCCTCCAGGACCGGCAGGTCCTCATACGCAACCCAATGAATACAGTCGACGGGACAGGTATCGATCGCCTCCTGAATGCGATCGGTGCTGTCACCGTCCTGACGGATGGCGCGGGAACGCCCCCAGCGGGATTCCACCAGGAATGTGTTCGCGGCAACGTGGGCGCAGTAGCGGCAGCCGATGCAGACGGCTTCATCAACCCAAACCGCTTTCTGGCGCAAAGCGCCACCGAGCAGGGGCTCCGACCCTGTGCGAACAGGCTGAAGGGATGGGTCGCTGAAGGCCGTGAAGGCCAGGGATGGATCCCTGGAAGGGCGCAGGCCGACCGCCGACGGGTCCATGGAATCAGCCGTCCCAGCGGCTGACGACCAGTTCAATGCTGCCGTCGCGATGCTGGGTCTGCTCCTGAACCTGGAATCCCTCCGCCTCCGAGGCGGCCAGAATCGTCCGCAGGGCATAGCGCTGGGTGAGCTGGGCGAGGAAACGCTCCACAGGCACCGCCTGACGCCAGAGGTCAAGATCGGTCACCAGCTCATACTCACCGCTGGCGGCATTCCAGCGGAAACCGATGTCACCACCGTTCTCCGGGGTGATGGCCAGCTCGGCGGTCTCGGTCTGGCCGCGATAGCCGCGGATCGCCCGCTCACCGCAGGACGGCTGGTGGCCGAGGTCCCGAAGGGCTTCGATCAGGGCGCTGCGATCGCGGAGTTCGGTCTTGAGGGTGCTGAAGTGAGACATGCGATCAGCGACGGGCGATCAGGAAGGGAACTGTTCAAGGGTCTGAGCATTGGCCAGATCAGCGGTCAGACCCTGATAGGCCTCGGAGGTGCTGCGACGGGTCTGAACGGAACCGAGGCGGGCCTCGATCCGGGACGTGAGATCCTCACAGGCCTGACCTGACAGGCCCTCAACCAGTTCCTCAACGCGACCATCAGGCCGGATGCGGAACCGCAGGGTCTGTTGGGCCATACCCGCTGGGGTGACATGACTGGGATGTTAACGGGGTTCACCCCTGGCTGCCGAAGAAACGTGCAGGACCGGCTTCAGCTCAGCAACCCCTCATCGACAAGGGTCTGGAGGCGATCAAGCACCTCCGGGGCCTCCAGCTGTTCGAGAGCCACCCGGGCCTCATCGCGAACGCCGGTGTCGGCATCGTGCAGCAGAGTCCAGATCAGAGCCTCCTGCACCTCCTGCTGCCTGGGCTCGACCAGATCGGTGTAGAGCCGCCCCAGGGACCAGGCGCTGTTGCTGCGCACCGCCGGCTCGCTGTCAATGCGCAGGCTGAGCAGCAACTGGGCGGCCGCTGGATCGGCCTTCGCCGGACCCGTGCATCCCGCTTCCGCCAGGGAGCTGGCCGCCCACAGCCGCACCGCGGCCACATCGACCTGCAACGAGCGGATCAACGGATTGAGGATCGGCGCTTCCGGGTAGTTGCCCAGACTCCAGGCCACCGCCTTGCGCACATAACCATTGCTGTCAGCCTGCAACAGGGCAAGCAGGGGTTCGACCGCCAGAGGGTGGGGATTGCGCCCAAGGGCATACACCGCACTCATCCGCTGAATCGGGCAGGGCGACCCGAGCAGGGGCATCAGGGCCGGAATCGCCCGCGGATCCCTGTGCTCGCAGAAAATGCGCAACCCTTGCATGCGCTCCTCGGGGGCCCCGGTGAGAAGCCGCAGGCCCTGATCGCATTCGGCCGCCACATCGATCAACTCCTCGGCGAGCAGATCGACGTCATCCAGGGGGTCACCCAGCAATTCCTGAGCGAGTTCCATCGCCAGCACATCGGGATCGAGCGCCAGCTCCTGGGGGCTGGTGCCGAAGGGCTCGAAAGGCGGGATGGAATCCGACATGGGGGGATCGTAAGGGCGAGCCCCCCCCTTTTCTGATTCCGAACCTTCAGCTGATCGGGGCCGGGCCGGCCATGTCACCTGGCAACCAGATCCTGGCGCTGACAGCAAACAGAGCCAGGCCGAACAACAGCACAATCGCCGCCGGCAGCACAGTGGAGCGGAAGAATTGCACGGCATCAGGGCATTGACCGCCATTCTGCCCCGGCCAGCCCGGAGACTGAGCCCCCTGCGTGCAGCAGCGCAGCCCGTGCGAAAGCCGACGGAGCGCACCAGCAACGCCCTCTGGGGGAGGGTGATCCAGGCGCCCTAGCGTGCGGCCGATCGCCCGGGCCCGATGAACGTGCAGGATTCCCAGGCTCCCAGGCAACCCGGCCGATTCCTTCAGGGGCAGGGCCGCCGCCTCGGAGCCGTGAGCGCCGAGGGATTCGCCAGCGGCGCCCCCAACAGCGGTCTGGGGGAAATCCTGCCGATCTGGCTGGCCAGACATGCGGTGCCGGTGGAGCTGATCGGTCTGCTGCCGCTCGCGGGCCTGCCCTATGAGCTCAAGTTCCTCTGGGCTCCGCTGCTTGAGCGCTGGCCGGTCCCATGGCCCGACAGGCGCCGGGGCTGGATCGCCGTGCTGCAGGGGCTGCTGGCCCTGGCGATCGCCAGCCTCGCCCTGCTGACCCCAGGCCAGGAGCCCCGAACCCTGCTGCTGATCGGACTGGTGGCGCTGGGGATCGCAACCCTGAGTGCCACCCAGGACATCGTCATCGATGCTTACCGCACCGATCTGCTGCCGGAGGCCGAGCGTGGAGCCGGAGCGGCGGCGAACGCCCTCGGCTTCCGGGGAGGAACGCTGGTCCTGGGCAGCGGTGCCCTGTTGATCGCCGGCAGCCTGGGCTATCCGTCGGCTTTTCTGGCAGCCGGCGGTCTGATGGCCCAGCTGGTGCCCTGCACACTCGCAGCGCCGAAGCTCAGTCCCCTGGAGCATCCGGTCTCGAACCTAGCGGAGGCGATCGTCGGTCCGGTGCGGGAATTCCTGGCCCGCGCCGGCCGGCGCCGGGCCGTCCAGCTGCTGGCACTGGTGCTGCTTTATCGCCTGCCCGATGGGCTGCTGGCACCGATGAGCGGCACGTTTCTGGTGGCTGAAGGACTGAGCGACGGCCAGATCGGCCTGATCAAATCCGCCCTCGGCCTCCTGGCCACCATGGCGGGCGTCGTCCTCGGGGGTCTGCTGTTCGCCCGTCTGGGCATGAACCGCAGCCTCTGGCTGTTCGGGATCGCCGGTGCCGCGGGCAATGTCGCCTACTGGGTGGTGGCCCGCATGGAGGCGGCATCCCTGCCGGCTGTCGTCAGTGCCGTGCTGCTGGAGAACGCCTCCAGCGGCCTGGTGGGCACAGCATTCGTGGCGTTGCTGATGAGCCTCTGCAACCCCCGCTTCTCCGCGACCCAGTACGCCGTGTTCTCGGGGGTCTACGCGATCAGCAGCAAGGTGCTCGGGGCACCGTCAGGTGTTCTGGTGAAACTGATGGGCTGGGAGCACTTCTTCCTGTTCACCGCCATCGCCGCCGTGCCGGCCTTTCTGCTGATGCAGATCCTCACTCCCTGGAAGGAGACCCAGGCCCGCGGGGCCTTCGATCCCACCCGAGACTCCACCGGAGGAACGAACACCGGCCGAAAAGCAAACGATCCAGAGACCAGCTGAGGACTGACGCCTGACAGCGGAAGCGCTCAGGTCCGCCCCGCCGGTGCCGGCTCCAGGCTTCCCTCCAGGCGCCGTCGCAACTGACCGCAGGCGGCATCGGCATCGAGGCCGCGGCTGGCGCGGACACTGACGGCAATGTGCTGCTCCTGCAGGCTGCGCCGGAAGGCGTCAACCGACTGAGGGCTGGGACGCTGGAACTCCTCCTCGACGATCGGGTTGTAAGGGATCAGATTGACGTGACCCTGGAAGCCACGCAGCAGCCGAGCCAGGGCTCTGGCGTGCTGGGGCTGATCATTGAGACCGCCCAGAAGGATGTATTCAAAGCTCACCCGTCGACCGGTGATGGCCACATAGCGCCTGCAGTCATCGAGCAGGGCTTCGATCGGGTAGGCGTGGGCGGTGGGGATCAGTTCCTGGCGCAGGCGCTGATCAGGGGCATGCAGGCTCACCGCCAAAGTGAACTGGGCCCGCCCGAGACGCTCCAGGGAACGCTCCGCCAGCGTGGGCAGGGTGCGGGGAACGCCGACGGTGCTGACCGTGATCTGTCGCTGGGCCATGCCCAGATCGGTGCAGAGGCAATCGATCGCCTCCAGCACGGCCTCGACATTCAGCAGCGGCTCACCCATGCCCATGAAGACCACATGGCTCGGACGCTGCTGCATCACGTCCCGCACCGTGAGCACCTGATCAACGATCTCGTGGATCGCGAGGGAGCGCTGCAGGCCGCCCTTGCCGGTGGCGCAGAAGCGGCAGGCCATCGGACAGCCCACCTGGCTGCTGACGCAGACCGTGAGGCGACCGTCGGCGGGGATGCCGACGGTCTCGAGGCTGAGACCGTCGTGGGTGCCGAGCAGCAGATTCGTGGTGCCATCGGCGGCGACACTGCGATGGAGGGCGCCCGCACGACCGATCCACTCGGCGGCACCGACCGGCGGGGCCGCCTCCAGCTGCTGCCGGAAGGCCTTGGGCAGCACGCTCACCTCGCCGATATGACGAGCACCCTTGGCATAGATCCAGTCGTGAAGCTGGCGACCACGAAAGGAGGCCTGACCGAAGGCCGTGGCCCAACGTTCAAGGTCTGCCAACCCCAGACCGAGCAGCGGCCGGTGCTCCCTCAGCGAGGAAGGGTCGACAGCCGAGGGAGTGACCACCGTCAGGGCCAGACCAGCAGGCCATGGCCCAGAACGATCTCCACAGCCAGCAGGGCGATGAACCCGAGCATGGCCATCCGGCCATTGAAGGTTTCCGTATGGGGATGGAAACCGAAACGGGGGCGACGGCGGGTGGGGACCAGACGGGGAGCCGGGATCTGGAACGGTGTGCCGGAAAGGATCTCCCCGGAACCGCCGGGGAGATCAACCGATTCAGCCATGGCAGCGTCAGTCATCGGACAGGAGACCTTCTACCTGCAGACCTTCTAGCGCGGCTGGATCGGCAATCAGCTCCTCCTCCAGGCCGTCATCCAGCACCGGGCGGGTGAAGGCCGCGAAACCGCTGGAGCTGGCTTCGATGCCATGACGGCTGCGGGTGGCCACGAGGTCCTCATCGGAGGGATCATCGAGGACGGCCATCGCCGTGGCCGCCGGAGCTGCGGGCATCTCGACGGTGTAGTCGGGCCTGAGATCCTTCATCCGGCGGTAACCGGAAAGATCGTCATCGAGGATGTCGGGATGGGGACCGGCCTCAGAGCGCAGCTCCTCCTCGAAACCGCTGAAGCCGGTACCGGCCGGAATCAGACGACCGATGATCACGTTCTCCTTGAGACCGCGCAGCCAGTCGCTCTTGCCCTCGATGGCGGCCTCCGTCAGCACCCGGGTGGTCTCCTGGAAGGAGGCCGCCGAGATGAAGCTGTCGGTATTCAGGGAGGCCTTGGTGATACCGAGCAGCACCGGTGTGAATTCCGCCGGAGCACCTCCGGTGATCGCCATGGCCTGGTTGACCTGTTCCACCTGACGGAGCTCGATCAGCTCACCGGGTAACAATGTGGTGTCCCCGGCATCCTCGATGCGCACCTTGCTCGTCCTCTGGCGGACGATCACCTCAATGTGCTTGTCATCGATGGTGACGCCCTGCGACTTGTAGACGTTCTGCACTTCCTGCACAAGGCGGAACTGCAACTTGGAGATCGACTCCTGAGCGGCCTCCAGGGTGGGTTTACGACCCCGAAGATCCTCAAAGAAGCACTCCAGAAGTTCGTGCGGATTGATCGGACCATCGGTGAGTAGATCACCAGCCGACACCTGCTGGCTATCGCTGACCATCACGTTACGACCGAGCAGGATCGGATATTCCGACACCACATCATCGTGTTCGATCACAGAAACGGTGACCGAATCGTCATCCTCGCCCTGCTTGATTTCCACGGTGCCGCTCTTGCGGCAGAGCACCGCTGAATCGCGGGGACGGCGAGCTTCAAGAAGCTCCTCGATCCGGGGCAGACCCTGCACGATGTCTCCGGTCTTCTGGCGTTCGAACACCAGCAGTGCCAGGCCATCGCCCCGCTGCACCAGTTCGCCGTCACGGACGTGAAGGACGGAATCGGGGGAGACCATGTAAGGGCGGCCGAGGCGGATTGTCAGCTGGTGGCCATCGATCGCCTCCACCTGGCCGCAGCAGGGAGCCGCGACACCGTCCGCGAGGAGTTCCCCGTCGACGAGGCGCTGACCGACGCTGCAGATCGGAGCAGCAGAACCCAGGTCAATCAGGCGGGTGTCGCCGGAGCGCTCGACGATCAGACGACGGATCGGCTCATCGGATCCCATGTCCGGGAACTGCACCAGTCCATCCTCCTTGCAGAGGATCTGGGTGGTGGCGACCACATCCCCGCTCTTGACCGTGGTGCCGTCCTCCACCTGCAGTTCGGTGTGGGTGGAGCCATGGCTGGCGTCGGAGAGGGTATCGCGACGCACCAGCAGGGTTTCGAGGATCACCAGTTGCAGGCGGTCAATCGTCTTGGCCCGCTTGTCGGGAACCACTTCCACATCCACCGTCATCTGGGGTGTGGTGTCGATCGTTTCGAGGATCAGCTGGGTGCGGAGCAGTTCCACACCCTCCACCGACTTGATCAGTTCACCATCCTTGTAGGTGAGGCGCTGGGTGGCCTTGAGGGCCAGGGCCGGGCCACCGCTTTGCCTGACGGTACCGAGATCGGGCAGGTGAGCCTCATCAGGGATGGCATATTCCTCGACTGGACGCAGCAGCAGCGCACCACCCTGGGTGGTATCGACACTTTCCACGAAAACCATCGCTTCAGCCGTGATGCCAGGAGCGATTTCCTCTCCTGGCATCATCATCTTCCCGTCACCCGAATAACGGGAATGCACCTTGGCGTCAGCGACGAGGTGCAGCTGGCCGGAGCGGACGATGATTTCCCGGAGAATGTCGTTCTTCTGGGTGACGGTGACGATGCCTGCCGTCTGACTGAAGATGTCCTTCACCACCTCAGTACCAGCCTCGATCCACTGGCCGTCCTCGATCATCAACAGGGAGATGTCCTTGTTGATCTCGTGGGTCTCCTGAGGAATCCAGAGCAGGGTACCGCCTTTGGAGACCTCGTAGCCATTCTTGGCGGAACGGGCTTTCTTGATCGCCAGACCGGGGGCGTACTTGACCAGACCGCCGGTCTGGGTGCGGAAGCGATCATCTGCCAGTTCAGCGATCACCTCGCCGCTGCTGATCTTGCTGCCGGGAGTGGTCTTGCAGACATAGCGGCTGTTGTCCTTCGATTCCAGATACCAGTTCTCACCGGAATGGGTGGATTCGTTGACCAGCTTGCAGTCCTTGAGCGTGAGGCTGGCGGTGACGATCTGAACCTCGCGGGAATCACCGGTCGATTCACGCAGCCGCACGGCGCCGCCATATTCACTGACCAGACGGCTTTCCGCCAGCACCTCGCCGGTGGTCACCGGCTTGTTGCGCTGCACGACAGGCTGGGCATTGGGCGGCAGGTTGTAGACATCACCGCTGAACACCCAGAGACGCCCGAGACGCTGAGCCTTGTGGGTGATGTTGCCCTGACGGTCGGTGACCTCACGGGGCTGAATCACATCCTCGTAACGCACCTGACCGGCGAGGTCGCAGATCACATCCTTGGTGGCCTTCTCAACGCTCTTCTTGACAGCTGCACCGGAAGAGATCTGAGCAAGCATCGTGTCGGCCGGGGCATCGGAACCATCGGCGACAAACAGCAGGGAGCCGGTGCTGATCTCCAGCTTCTGGGGCTTGCCCTTGCCACTGGGCTTCACCGTCAGGGTGAAGTCGGTTTCAGCGATCTGAGCCTCAACACCATGGGGCGTCCGGAAGGGACGGACCCGGGCGCGACTGTCGAACTCGATCGCACCTTCGACCAGGGAACGCACCACACCGGTTTCGGCCGTGGAAACACCACCGGTGTGGAAGGTACGCATCGTCAGCTGGGTACCGGGCTCACCGATCGACTGGGCGGCGACGATACCGACGGCTTCACCAAGATCGACAAGTTCGTTGTGGGCCAGTGCCCAGCCGTAGCACTTGCGACAGACCGAGCGGGCCGCTTCACAGGTGAGAGGCGAACGCACGACGACCGTGCGGATGCCGGCAGCCTCGATACGGCGGGACAGCGGCGGGTCGATCTCACCATCACGATCCACGAGGATCTCCCCGTTGGCATCGATCACCGGCTCAGCGGCGAGACGACCGACCAGCTTGGCGGCGTACTTGCCCTTGTCGTCAGCATCGATCGGGATGCCGCGGGTGGTGCCGCAATCATCCTCACGGACGATCACATCCTGAGCGACGTCAACCAGACGACGGGTGAGATAACCCGAGTCAGCGGTGCGCAGGGCGGTATCGACCAGGCCCTTACGAGCACCGTAGGACGAGATCACGTACTCGGTGACCGTGAGGCCCTCACGGAAGTTGGTGCGGATCGGCAGGTCGATGATCTCCCCCTGGGGGTTGGCCATCAGGCCGCGCATACCGACCAGCTGACGCACCTGAGACATGTTGCCCCGGGCGCCGGAGTTGGCCATCATCCACACGGAATTGAGTGGATCGTTGTCGTTGAAGTTCTTCTTGACCTCTTCAACCAGACGCTCGTTGGTTTCCGTCCAGGTATCGATCACCTTGGTGTGACGTTCGACCTCGGTGATTTCTCCAAGGCGATAACGCTCTTCGGTATCGGTGATCTGCTGTTCGGCTTCCTCCAGCAGACGGGCCTTCTCGCCAGGGATCCTCAGGTCATCCACCGAGATCGACACCGCCGCCTGAGTGGCATAGCGGAACCCGAGATCCTTCAGGTCGTCGGCCATCGAAGCGGTGGCCGCCGTGCCGTGATTCTTATAGGACCAGGCCACCAGATTACGGAGAGCCTTCTTATCGATGACGTGATTGCGGAACGGAGGCGGTTCCTTGCTCAGCGGAGCGGTGGCGCCGAGAAGGGGCGCTGCAGCGGCAGCAGCAGCGGCGGCGGCAGCCTGCTCAGCGGCAGCTTTGGCGGCCTTCTTGCTGGTTTTCTTGGCGGGGGTGGCGGTCATGGATGGCGCGCGGTGAAGGGGCTCAGGGAGAGGGAGAGGGGGGTCTGCCGGGATCTCAGGTGGAGGCCACCGCCGTGATGATCGTGTTGTTCATCACCACGCGTCCAACGGTGGTGAGCAGATAACGGCTGATCAGAGCACCGTCCTCATCGAAGCGGTCTCGGCGGTATTTCCATTGCTCGACCCGGGTTCCATCGCTGAGGGTCTCGCTGGAGACTGGCTCCTGCTCCTCATCCTTCGGGCTGTCGACCGCGCCGTTGAAGCGCACCCAGACCCAGTCATGCAGGGCCAGATGCTTATCGCTGTAAGCGCTGAGCACATCGCCGAGGCTGGCATAGGTCAGGCGGCGATCCCCGAAGGTCGGCTTGCTCCAGCCAGGCTTCTCGGCCGTGAGGTAATAAGCGCCGAGCACCATGTCCTGGGACGGAGTGATGATCGGATCGCCGGTCGCCGGCGACAGGATGTTGTTGCTGGCCAGCATCAGCATCCGGGCCTCGGTCTGGGCCTCAATCGCCAGAGGCACGTGAACGGCCATCTGGTCACCGTCGAAGTCGGCGTTGAAGGCAGGGCAGACCAGCGGGTGCAGCTGAATCGCCCGACCATCGACCAGCTTCGGTTCAAAGGCCTGAATACCGAGACGGTGCAGCGTCGGTGCACGGTTGAGGAGAATCGGATGGCCTTCGATCACCTCCTGAAGCACCTGCATCACTTCATCATCGGCTCGCTGAATCAGCTTCTTGGCGGCCTTGATGTTGTTGACGATGTTCTGGCGGATGAGGCGATGGATCACGAAGGGCTGGAACAGCTCGATTGCCATCTCCTTAGGAAGACCGCACTGGTGCATCTTCAGCTTCGGACCGACAACGATCACGGAACGACCGGAGTAGTCGACGCGCTTGCCCAGAAGGTTCTGACGGAAGCGGCCCTGCTTGCCCTCGATGATGTCACTGAGAGACTTCAGAGGCCGGTTGTTGGCACCAACGACCGTGCGGCCGCGGCGGCCGTTATCGATCAGGGCATCCACCGCTTCCTGCAGCATCCGCTTTTCGTTGCGGACGATGATTTCAGGAGCGAGGATCTCCTGCAACCGCGCCAGACGGTTGTTGCGGTTGATCACCCGGCGGTAGAGATCATTGAGGTCGCTGGTGGCGAAGCGACCACCATCCAGCTGCACCATCGGCCGCAGATCGGGCGGGATCACCGGAATCACATCCAGCACCATCCACTCGGGACGCGCCTCGGTGGCGATGAAGTTGTCGATCACGCGCAGACGCTTGATCAGCTTGGCCCGCTTCTGACCTTTGCTGGCAGCGATCTCCTCACGCAGCTGCTCGGCAATTTCCGTGAGATTGAGGTCTTCCAGCAATTGCTTGAGAGCCTCAGCGCCGATGCCGACCTGGGGCTCATTCTCGATTTCCGAGTCTTCAGCATAGATCTGATCCTCGATCTCCAACCACTCATCTTCGGTGAGCAGTTGCTTGTAAGTGAGATCCTTGTGATCACCCGGATCGAGAACCGCATAGCAGTTGAAGTAGACAATCTGCTCGACATCGCGCAAGGGCATGTCGAGAAGAATCGCCACATAGCTGGGAATGCCTTTCAGATACCAAACGTGCGAAACAGGTGCCGCGAGCTTGATGAAACCCATGCGGTGGCGCCGCACCCGGCTCTCGGTGACCTCCACGCCGCAGCGTTCGCAGACGATGCCGCGGTGCCGCACACGCTTGTATTTGCCGCAATGGCACTCCCAGTCCTTGGAAGGTCCGAAGATCTTCTCGCAGAACAGCCCGTCCATTTCGGGCTTGAGGGTGCGGTAGTTGATGGTCTCCGGCTTGGTGACCTCACCGACCACCTGGCCGTTGGGCAGGGTTCGCTGACCCCACTGCATGATCCGCTCGGGGGAAGCGAGCGTGATCTTGACGTAATCGAAGTGGTTCTCGTTGCGGAGATTGCTGTTGGTCATGGCCGGGGAGGGCGCGGAAAACGAAGGGTTCGGAACAGATCAGACGGGGCGATCCATTCAGTCGTCGTCGTAATCAGCGACGCCGAGGGATTCGTAGGTGGGACGGCTGGGGGTACTGCGGCGGGGGTTGATGTCCTGCATCAGGTCAACTTCGACGGGCCGCTTGGTGACCGGATCCTCTTCGGCGCGATACACACCGATATCGAGACCGAGGGACTGCAGTTCCCGCATCAGCACCTTGAAGGATTCCGGGGTACCGGGGCGGGGAATCGGCTTGCCCTTGACGATGGCGTTGAGGGCCTCGTTCCGGCCCTGCATGTCGTCGGACTTGACGGTGAGGAGCTCCTGCAGGGTGTAGGCGGCGCCGTAGGCCTCCAGGGCCCAGACCTCCATCTCCCCGAGACGCTGACCGCCCTGCTGGGCCTTGCCGCCCAGGGGCTGCTGAGTCACCAGGGAGTAGGGACCGGTGGAGCGGGCGTGGATCTTGTCGTCCACGAGGTGGACGAGTTTGAGGATGTGGGCATAGCCGACGGTGACCGGCTGATCGAAAGGCTCGCCGGTGCGACCATCGGTGAGCTGGATCTTGCCGGGATTGTCGGGGTTGTACACCCAGGGCTTGCCGGATTGATCGGCTGCCGCCGACAGGAAAGCCTGGACGGTTTCGTAGGACTTTTCATCGCCGTGCATCTCATCGAAGGGCACGATCTTGAAGCGGCTGTCGAGATTATCGGCAGCCCATCCCATCAGGCATTCGAACACCTGACCCACATTCATCCGGCTCGGAACCCCGAGAGGATTGAGGACGATGTCAATCGGGGTGCCATCGGGCAGGTAGGGCATGTCCTCGAGGGGTAGGATCCGGCTGATGATGCCCTGGTTGCCATGGCGACCTGCCATCTTGTCGCCCACCTGAATCTTGCGGCGCTGGGCCACATAGACCCGCACGACCATGTTCGCGCCCGGGGGCAGTTCATCGCCCTGCTCGCGGGTATAGATCCGCACATCGACGACACGACCGCGCTCAGTACTGGGAACGCGCAGCGAGTTATCGCGGACATCGCGGGCTTTCTCGCCGAAGATGGCACGCAGGAGCTTCTCTTCCGGCGGTTGATCGGATTCGCCCTTCGGCGTCACCTTACCCACCAGGATATCGCCGGACTCGACATAGGCACCAATACGAATGATGCCCATCTCATCGAGGTTACCGAGACTCTCCTCAGCCACATTCGGAATCTCGCGGGTGATCTCTTCAGGACCGAGCTTGGTCTGACGGGCTTCGATTTCGTACTTCTCGATGTGCACCGAGGTGTAGAGATCATCACGAACCAGGCGCTCACTGACGAGAATGGCATCCTCGTAGTTGTAGCCCTCCCAGGGCATGTAGGCGATCAGCACGTTCTGACCGAGGGCGATCTCACCACCTTCACAGGCGGAACCATCAGCGAGAACCTGGCCGGCGATCACGGAATCGCCCTGTTTGACGATCGGACGCTGATTGAGGCAGGTGTCCTGGTTGGAACGCTGATACTTCTGCAGATGATGCACATGATCGACGCCCTGGTCATCGCGAACAACGATGGCGGTGGCGTCGACGAAAGTGATGACACCGTTGACCGTCGTGATCGGCACCATGCCGGAATCGCGGGCCACCTGGGTTTCCAGGCCGGTGCCCACGAGAGGACGATGGGGACGCAGCAGCGGCACGGCCTGACGCTGCATGTTCGAGCCCATCAGGGCCCGGTTGGCATCGTCGTGCTCGAGGAAAGGGATCAGGGAGGTGGCCACCGAGATCACCTGCACCGGCGACAGCTGCACATAATCCACCTGCTCCGGTGGCACCTTCTCGAAATCCTGGCGATAACGCACTGGCACCAGTTCAGCGGTGATCAGTCCATCAGCGTCGGTCGGCACATCGCCGGGGGCAACGCGGCACTCGTCCTCGCGGTCGGCGGAAAGATAGATCGGATGACCATCCTTGACCACCCGACCGTTCTCGACACGCCAGAAGGGGGTTTCGATGAAGCCATATTCATTCACCCGGGCGTGGGTGGCCAGCGAACCGATCAGACCGGCATTAGGACCTTCCGGCGTCTCGATCGGGCAGATGCGCCCGTAGTGGGAGGGGTGAATATCACGCACAGCGAAGCCGGCACGCTCGCGGGTGAGGCCGCCTGGGCCGAGGGCGCTGATGCGGCGCTTGTGGGTGAGCTCGGCCAGAGGATTGGTCTGATCCATGAACTGGCTGAGCTGGCTGGAGCCGAAGAACTCCTTGATCGCCGCCACCAGGGGCTTGGGGTTGACCAGCTGGGCCGGGGTCAGGGACTCGGTCTCACCGACGGTCATCCGCTCCTTGATGATCCGCTCGAGGCGATTGAGGCCGACGCGCACCTGGTTCTGAAGCAGCTCACCCACCGAACGAACGCGGCGGTTGCCGAGGTGATCGATGTCGTCGAGGGACGCGCCCCCCACATCCAGCTCAAGATTGATCAGGTAATCAATCGTTGAAAGCACATCCTCAGGGGTGAGTGTGCGCACGGCATCGGGGATGGTGAGACGAAGCTTCTTGTTGATCTTGTAGCGGCCGACGCGACCGAGGTCGTAGCGCTTGGGATCGAAGAAGCGGCTGTGAAGCAATTGCTGACCACCGCTCACGGACGGCGGTTCACCCGGACGCAACTTCTTGTAGAGCTCCAGCAGGGCCTGATCCTCGGAGGAAATGCCCTCATCGTTGGCCGCTTCGATCGACTTTTTGTAATACTCAGGGTGTCGCAGCTTATCGAGCACATCGTTATCGGAAAGACCGATCGCCCGCATCAGCACATGGGCGTTGATCTTGCGGGTCTTGTCGACACGGACATGGAGCAGATCGTTCTTATCTGTTTCAAACTTCAGCCAGGCACCGCGATTCGGGATCAGGCTTGCATTGAAGGTCTTACGGCCGTTCTTATCCTGCTCGTCCTTGAAATAGACGCCGGGGCTGCGCACGATCTGGTTGACGATCACCCGCTCGGCACCGTTGATGATGAAGGTGCCGCGTTCGGTCATCAGGGGGAGTTCACCGATGAACACCTCCTGCTCCTTGATCTCACCGGTCTCCTTGTTGATCAGGCGGCAGGTGACATACATTTGCGAGCCGAAGGTGGCATCGCGACGCTTGGCTTCTTCGACATCGTGGCGAGGACGCTTCAGTCGGTACTCGCTACCGATGAAGTGCAGTTCAAGTTTGCCGGTGTAATCGGTGATCGGCGAGAAGCTCTCCAGCTCCTCGATCAGGCCCTTCTCCAGAAACCATTTGAAACTCGCCCTCTGCACCTCCACCAGATCGGGCAGGTAAGTGACGGTCTTGGCGACCTGGATCGCGCTGCTCATGCGGTGGCCCTGCAGGAACGGTTGAAAAAACGGACTGGTCAGCGGCTCTGTCGAAGGGACAGCCCCAGGGGAAAGGCGGGGAGCGGCAGGACCGGCTCCGATTCCGCTCAGGCCTTGCCTGACGACACGACAGCCGCCCCCCGAAGGAAGGCGGCTACCGGATCAGGCGCTCAGGGGGCAGTTTTCAGAACAGAAGGCGTCGACAAAAAGCGCTTGCGCTGCCAGGCCAATGAATCATCATACAGTGTGAAGTCGCGGGCCGAACAGACGCAGGGCATTCGCAGTGGTGATATCCCCCACCGCCTTCAGGGTCAGTCCCCTGAGTTCCGCCACCCGCTCCGCCACCGCCGCCACGTAGGCCGGTTCGTTGCGCTTGCCCCGCCGGGGCACGGGAGCCAGGAATGGACAGTCGGTTTCGACCAGCATCCGCTCCGCCGGCACCAGCCGGGCACAGGCATGGGTGGCCTCCGCCTTCGGGAAGGTGACCGTGCCGCTGAAGCTGATGTAGAACCCAAGCTCCAGAAAACCTTCCATTTCCTCAGGCGTCCCGCCCCAGCAATGCATCACCCCGCGCGGGCAGGCACCGCGCCGCTGACGGGACCTCAGTTCCTCGAGCATCGGCTCGGCAGCATCCCGGCAGTGAATGATCACCGGCAGATCCAGCTCCATCGCCAGATCGAGCTGGGGGATGAGCACCTGCAGCTGGCGCTCGAGATTCTTCTCGCGGAACAGATCCAGACCCAGTTCACCGATGGCGATCACCCGCGGATCGTCCTCGGCCGCCTGCCGCAGCACCATCGCGGTGTCTTCATGCCAGTGCTCGGTGTCGAGCGGATGGACCCCGACGGCGTAGCGCAGTTCCGGCAGGCGATCGGCCAGGTCTCGGATCGCCGGGATCTCCGCCGGCTCGACACAGGCATGCAGCAGGGCACGCACCCCGGCCTGACGCCAGCGATCGACCACCGCCTCGAGATCGTCATCGAACTGGCGGAAGACCAGATGACAATGACTGTCGATCAGGGTCAGCGCTTCAGCACCAGCCTCCTGACCTGCGGCGTCGGCCAAGGGCCATGCGCCAGCGACGCTCCGGCTCTGAAGATCAACAGGGGGCATGGGGATCGGCCGGGGCCCTGGCCGCATCGGATCCGCCCATTCCAGCAGGTCGGGCCAGGTCGTGGGGCTACGACAGCAGCGACCCATCCCAGGCAGCACTCCACCCCCCGGGCCCCGCGGCTGTTATCACGCGCGACCTGCGGAGTCCAGCCGCCAACCCGTGCCCGAAGACCCGTCAGAAGAACACTGCAAGACAAGCAGTGCTGACGGCAACTGTGCGGCTGAGGCCCCCATGACAGGCCCGGCCTTCGGATCGCAGAACAGCTCCGACCGAGCGGAAGCGGCCCGATCACGGCAGACGATCATCCGCCGCCAGCAAAAAGGGGCCCCAAAGGACCCCATGACAAGGTGTCGGACCCAGAAGGGTCCCGGCTCGTCAACGGTGCGCCGTCGTCAGGACTGGGCAGCAGCCGGCTCGATCGCCTTACGAACGGCAGCGCTCAGGCGGGATTTCTGATGGGCACCGGTGTTGCGGTGCAGGACGCCACGCTTGACGGCCTTATCGATCTTGCTGAAGGCAGCACTGACACTGGCCTGAACGGCCGATTTCGCGTCCTCGCCAGGCTTCTGGCTGTAGGCCGTGCACGCAGTGAAGCACCGCTTGATCAGGGTTCGCACCGCCGACTTGTAGGAACGGTTCTGAAGGCGGTTGCGCTCGGCGATCTCGATGCGCTTCTTCGAAGACTTGTTATTGGCCACAGGCGATCTCGGCGCGGAATCGGCAAACGGAGATCCTACCCTCTTACGGGAAGGGCCTTCGTGTGCGGGGTTTTAGTTTGACGGATCAGCCGTCCCCCCCGGTTCCGTGACCGCCTGCCCGCCTCAGACACCGCCCCTGACCACCCTGCTGGACATCACCGCGGCCGGAGAGCGGCTCGAGGCCATCGCCCAGCGCACCGGCGGCGATCGGCTCACGGCCGAGGCGGCCACCGTGACGGAGATCCTGGAGCGGGTACGCCAGGAGGGAGACCGGGCCCTGATCGCCCTGACCGAACAGTTCGACGGGGTACGGCCCGACCCCCTGGCGATTCCACCTGAGCGGCTGGAGGCGGCCTGGGAGGCCTGCCCGAGGCCCCTGCAGCAGGCCCTTGAGCTCGCCCACGAGCGCATCGAAGCCTTCCACCTCCAGCAGCGCCCCTCAGATCTGGCGACCACCGGCCCCCATGGCGAGCGGCTCGGACGGCGCTGGCGACCGGTGGAACGGGCCGGCCTGTACGTGCCTGGCGGCCGGGCCTCCTACCCGAGCACGGTGCTGATGAATGCCGTGCCAGCCCGCGTGGCCGGGGTAGAGCGGCTGGTGATGGTGACACCGCCGGGCCCCGGCGGCGAACCCAATGAAACGGTGCTGGCCGCCGCCCACCTGGCCGGTGTGCGCGAGGTGTATCGGGTCGGCGGTGCCCAGGCGATCGCCGCCCTGGCCTTCGGCACCGAAACCATCCCCCGGGTGGATGTGATCTCCGGCCCCGGCAACCTCTACGTGACCCTGGCCAAGAAGGCGGTGTACGGCCGGGTGTCGATCGATTCGCTGGCCGGCCCGAGCGAAGTGCTGGTGATCGCCGACCACACCGCCGATCCCCACCATGTGGCCGCCGATCTGCTCGCCCAGGCGGAACACGACCCGCTCGCCGCCGCCATCCTGCTCACCACCAGCGCCGAGCTGGCGACCGCCGTTCCCGCGGCCCTCGAGGCCCAGCTGGCCAGCCACCCACGGGCCGCGATCACCCGCACCGCCCTGCGGGACTGGGGCCTGATCGTCGTCTGCCCCTCCCTGGCGGTGGCCGCCGAGCTCAGCGATCGCTTCGCCCCCGAGCACCTGGAACTGCTGGTGGAGGATCCCGAAGGCCTGGCCGACAGCATCCACCATGCCGGCGCCATCTTCCTCGGGGCCTGGAGCCCGGAGGCGGTGGGCGACTATCTGGCCGGCCCCAACCACACCCTGCCCACCTCCGGCACCGCCCGCTTCGCCGGCGCCCTGAGCGTGGAAACCTTCCTGCGCCACACCAGCCTGATCGGCTTCAACCGCCAGGCGCTGGAGGCCACCGGAGCCGCCGTGATCACCCTGGCCGAAAGCGAAGGGCTCCACAGCCACGCCGAATCGGTGCGGCGGCGGCTTGGCTGAGGAGTGGCGCAGGAGGTGACGTGAACGGGATGTCCCTGATTCCCCCCTGCATCCTGTC